>CABUOA010000027.1 GCA_902493145.1 uncultured Collinsella sp.
CGGCCGCCCTACGGGGCGGCTTCACGTTGTTCGAGAAGTATTGTTGCCAGCTTTGCGCGATCTTATACACAAATCTAAGTCTCTATATATAAGATTTTCTGAGTGATTAAGTGATAGGGAGCAGGCACGCTCGCCCGCTGCGGCCTCGTCCCCTTACTATCTCAATCTGCAACATCTAGCGGCTGTTTATGGCTCTAGATGTTACAGATCGAGATGAAATGACCAGCGGCACCCGTTTATCTAAATCTGTAACATCTAGTCAGCAAATAGAGCTCTATCTGTTACAAATCGAGACGAACAGAAAACACCCGGATCAAAAATCTAAATCTGTAACACCAGGCCCACTTTTAGCGGCCAAGATGTTACAGATCGAGACAGACCGAAAACCACCACAAAGAGGACAGGCACCTTTGTGGTGGTCGCGGTCTCTACTCCTTCGCCGAACCCGTACTTCCCGATTCGACGGTCCAGGGCATCTCATCCTCGAACAGCCATGTACGGGCAGACCCACTATCGCGTGCAGTCTGCGGGTCAGGCAAGCAGGTCTGTTTATAGGCATCTTGGATACACTGACCCATAAAATCGTTGAGCTCGGTCTGGTCGCCCTCCATGACATAGGCGACATCACCGTCCATGATGTAGATGCCCGGACCCTCATTGCCCTCGTAGCCGGGATCGTACGAAACATCACATAACTTGGCGCCATTCGCGGTGTCCAACTCGATGGACGAGCGGCATCCGCCAACCATGTCATTCGCTTTTGCCCGATAGGACGCATATCCATACCAGCGCTTAAAGGTTTTGCCCCTGAGCAGCTCGGACGCCCTGTCGATCAGACTAGAATCCGTGGTATAGCGCATAGCCCCAAGCTGAATACGTGGATAATTACTAATGCCCAGCGCAGCCGGTTGCTCATCAAAATCAACGGTAATGGTCTCGGGCTTGTCGTCGCCGGTCAGAAGTTCGACAGATTGAGTCACAGGCTTGACCACCGGCTCCGTCACCGCAGCAGGTAGAAATGCCATACCGACAGCGCCCGCGCCAACCACAGCGATCGCAAGCGCCAAGACAATCAATCCAATACGGGCAGAACGGCTCACGGCAAAACACCCCACAATGCAAACCTTCGCCACCTGCACTAATGATACCGCCAGCTAACACTATTACCAAAAGAAGCCGCGCGCTCCTCACCACCACAAAGGGGACAGGCACCTTTGTGGTGGTTTTCGACGCTAACGGTCGACCATCTCGCGCCATGAGATTAAACTTGAATTGTTCTCTGAACATATCCATTTCTGCCTATCCTCAACAGATCTTTGTCTCGAGGAGCGCATATGAAGCCGCCTCATTCCACCGGTCGCAACATCATCGCCATTCTCGCCGTACCCATCGTGATGCTCTTCCTTATCGCCATCACGCCCTTTTCCCTTGGTATCGCCTCGCCCTTCGATTTGTGCGGGATGGTCGACGCCGGCTCGCGTGCCACCTCGCTCTCCTTTATCTGCCGTGGTGTGTTCTACGAAGACGCAATTCCCACCGGAAGTTGGCGGTCAAAGTTACCGCTGCTCGGTCAAATCGACGGACAGTCTCCTTATTTCTGCTTTGAACCTCAGACGATGAATTATTTGATCGACGACCAGCCGCTTTCCTCCGTCTCCCTCGCCTACGACTACATGCCAAACGCCGACGAGCGCCACATGAACCAAGTCCTCGACAAGATGCTTGGACAGTGCGGGCTCACCGAGGAGGCCGGTCGAACCATCTATAGCAACCAGAAATTAAAGCGAACAGAACTCCGCCGTGTCGGAAAAATCAAAGGGCGAAACGGGGCCGCCTACTGGGATGCCTGGGCAACACGCGACAAGGGCGAATTCGGACACAGCACCTATATGGTCACTGTCTACACCAAAGACGGAATTAAGGACAATGTTGACGATTTCGCGTCATCCAAACTCGGCATCCCCAAAACAACCAAGACTCCCGGCCTGGATGAAATTCTGTAGAGCCGCCCATTAACATGCCGCTCACCGATCACAACAACATCGAGCTCGTCCCCACCACCACAAAGGTGTCTGTCCCCTTTATGGTGGTCCAAAAAAGAAACCGCCCCGATATCAGAGGCGGCATCAAGCAAGTCTATTTATTAGCGTCCCTCAAGACCCAACGAGAACGCAAAAATGTAGCACGGGGCTTACCCTTTCCCGAACGCGACCCTCGCGAAGCGCGTGAGCGAGCGGGAAAGGGTAAGCCCCGGGCGGACAATTAAGTGCGTTACTCGGCAGCGGCCTTGAACTTGTTGTAGTTGATCAGGCAGCCGGCCTTAACGATGGCACGCTCCTCCGCCGTCATATTGGCAATGTAGAGCTCAATCTGCTCGACCGCACCATCGGCGCGCACCACGTAGGCGGCGATGTTCTTGAGGTCGCCATCGAGCGCGGCACGGATACCCGGCACAAAGACGTAGTCGCCCACCTCAAAGTTGGGCTCTGCCTCCATCTGGAAGGGCACCATGCCCCAGTTCATGACATTGGAGCGATAGCGCTTGGTGGCGTACTCGTGGACGATGTTGGCCAGGCCGCCGATCACGCGCTGGCAGCTCGCAGCCTGCTCGCGGGCAGAACCGTCGCCCGGCTTCTTGGCGTAGAGCATGGAGCCGTACTCGGTCGCCTTGGCATCGGCCGCGACGCCCGCGCCGGTCAGCGCCTCAAACACACCGGCAAGCTCGGCATCGAGCGCCGCCAGGTCACCCGCGGACTCGCCGGCAACGCGGCGCTTCTCTACGGCGTCGACCTCCTTGGAGCGGCCCACGTAGGCCGGGTCGCGGCGGCTCAGCGTAAACTCGGCCAGACCCAGCGGGTTGGAGCGGAAGGAACTCGTCTCGCCCGAGGGAATGAGCTCGTCGGTCGTGGTGACCGGGTCCATGATCTTGGAGCACACCTTGAGCAGGATGTCGTCGCCGAGAGGCTCCATCGCGGGCCATGGCTTGATGTTGGGACCCTCGACCAGCTCGTCGGCCGGCTCAGCCTTGCCAAAGCCCCAGTACACGCGCTTTTTGTACGGCGCGTCGTCAAAGGCGTACTCGCAGGCCTCGTCCCAGGTGTCCTCGGGCAGGTCGGTCGCCGACGTCAGGACGCCGCCGTTGGCAGCCGTCGCCGCAATGGAGCGGGCGTCCATCAGGGCCACGGCGCTCAGCTGGCCATTACCCGGCTTGGAACCCTCGCGGTTGGGGAAGTTGCGCGTGGTGTGGCGAATGGACAGGCCGTTGTTGGCAGGCGTGTCGCCGGCGCCAAAGCACGGGCCGCAGAATGCCGTGCGCACGATCGCGCCGGCCTCCATAAGGTCGTAGATATAGCCGCGGCGTGTAAGCTCGAGCGCCACGGGCTGGCTCGTGGGATAGACCGACAGCGAGAACTCGCCGCAGCCGGTGTTGGCGCCCTTGAGCACGCGGGCAGCCTGGACCACGGAGTCGTAGTTGCCGCCCGAGCAGCCGGCGATAACGCCCTGCTGCACGTGCAGCTTGCCGTCGACGATCTTGTCGAGCAGGCTAAAGTGCGTCTTGCCCTCGCCGATCTTGGCGGCCTCGAGCTCCACCTCGTGAAGGATGTCCTCGAGATTCTCGTTGAGCTCGTCGATCTCAAAGCCGTTGGAAGGATGGAACGGCAGCGCGATCATGGGCTTGATGCTCGACAGGTCGACCTCGACGCAGCCGTCGTAGTAGGCGACATCGGCGGGCTTGAGCTCGCGGTAGTCGTCGCCGCGGCCGTGCATGGTCAAAAACGCGTGCGTGTCCTCGTCGGTTGCCCAGATGCTCGACAGGCAGGTGGTCTCGGTGGTCATGACGTCGACGCCGTTGCGATAGTCAGTCGTCATGCTCGCGATGCCGGGGCCCACGAACTCCATGACCTTGTTCTTGACGTAGCCCTTGGCAAAGACGGCGCGGATGATGGCGAGCGCCACGTCGTGCGGGCCGACGCCGGGGCGCGGGGAACCCGTGAGGTAGATGGCAACGACGCCGGGATAGGCGACGTCGTAGGTGTCACGCAGCAGCTGCTTTGCCAGCTCGCCGCCGCCCTCGCCCACGGCCATGGTGCCCAGGGCACCATAGCGGGTGTGCGAGTCGGAACCCAGGATCATCTTGCCGCAACCGGCAAAGTTCTCACGCATAAAGGAATGGATGACGGCGATGTGCGGCGGAACGAAGATGCCGCCGTACTTCTTGGCCGCAGAAAGGCCAAAGACGTGGTCGTCCTCGTTGATGGTGCCGCCCACGGCGCACAGCGAGTTATGGCAGTTGGTGAGCACGTAGGGCAGCGGGAACTGCTCCATGCCCGAGGCGCGCGCCGTCTGGATGATGCCGACAAAGGTAATATCGTGGCTCGCCATGGCATCGAAGCGAATCTTGAGTGCCTCGGGGTCGCCGGACGTATTGTGTGCCTGGAGGATCGAATACGCGATGGTGCCGCGCTTGGCATCCTCGGGCGTCTGCGTAATACCGCGCTCAGCAGCCTCGGCCGCAGGCACAACCTCGCTGCCGCCGCGCAGGTAGATGCCGTCCTCGTACAGCTTGACCATACTGTCTCCCACTCTGCCCAAAAGATTTGGGCGCATAGCATACATTCGTTCAATATCGTGCCATAGAACGGTTGCGAGTGGGTTACGAATCTGCGCGTTCACTTTATCTCGGTAAAGCAGAGGACGAGTTAGGTCCTGGGGAGGCAGACTTAGACGCTCAAATGACGAGAGTGGATAATCTCCCACTTTGAGCCTGCAAACAGGCAAAAAACGGGAGATTATCCACTCTCATTCTGCAGGTACTCATTTAAGTCTGTCCCCAATGAGTGCCTACAGGTCGCCGCCCGTGCCCAGCAGTTTGCGCATGACTTGCTCGGGGTTGACCGAACCGTCGCGCGGGGCAAGGGCGGTGATCTTCTTCTGCATCTTGTACTCGTGCAGTTCGTCCTCGAGCTGGCGCACGTGGGCGCGGAGCTTTTCGTTCTCGCGCTCGCGCTCCTCGGCACGCTCCTTCATATCGAGGATGCGCACCACGCCGGCAAGGTTGATGCCCTCGTCGGTCAGTTGGTTGATGAGCTCCAGGCGCTCGATATCGGCACGCGAATACAGACGCGTGTTACCGCCCGAGCGCTGGGGATTCACCAAGCCTTTGGACTCGTAGACGCGCAGAGTCTGCGGGTGCATGCCGGTCAGCTCGGCCGCCACGCTGATCATGTACAGCGGTTTGTTCCTATTGTCCTCGGCCATGCTACCTGACCCCTTTCCGTCTCGTTATCGTCCATCATAAGCCCGTGGACAGGCGCGGGCGCCACAACCAAACTAGTACGTCGCCTTGTAACGGTTGACCTTCTCGCGGTAGTCGCGCGTGTCGGCCTCGCGCAGCTTGGCCATGGCATCGCGCTCGTCATCGGACAGGTTCGTGGGAACCTGCACCTTAATCTCGACGAGCAGCGCGCCTGTGCGGCCACGGTGCTTAACATCGGGCGCGCCCATCTCCTTAAAGCGGAACTTCTTGCCCGTCTGGGTACCCGCGGGCACCTTCAGACGAACCGTCGCACCGCCGGGCGTCGGCACGTCCACCGTGCAGCCGAGCGCCGCCTCATAGACCGAGACCGGTACCTCCATGGTCACGTCGGCACCTTTACGCTTAAACAGCGGATGCTCCTCCACGTGCGTGGTCACGACCAGGTCGCCGCGCTCGCCGCCGGCAACGCCATACTCGCCGCGACGTTTGTAACGCAGCTTGCCGCCGTCGACCGCGCCTGCAGGCACCGAGACCGTAATGGTCTGCTGCTCGCCTGTCGAGGGAATGCGATAGGTGACCTTGTGCGTCACGCCGCGAAACGCGTCCTCGGCAGTTACGTCGACAGTCAGCGACAGGTCGCCGCCCTTGCGCGCGCGGTTGCGGCCCGCGCCCGCACCGGCAGCGCCCGCGGCCCCGGCAAAGCCCGAGCCCCAATCGCTGCCCCAGGCGCCGTTGCCGCTAAAGATGCTGTCGAAGATGTCGCCCCAGCCGCTGGCGCCCGCGCCGGCACCGTAGCCGCCGCCATACGCGCCGCCTGCGCCCGGCATGCCGCCAAACATGAGCATCTGGTCGTACTCTTTGCGCTTCTTCTCGTCCGAAAGCGTCTCGTAGGCCTCGCTGATCTCCTTGAACTTGGCCTCGTCGCCGCCGGCATCGGGGTGATATTTTTGCGCGAGCTTGCGAAACGCGCTCTTGATCTCTTTGTCGGAGGCGCTCTTGGATACGCCCAGGATGTCATAGAAGGTTTTGCCTGCAGCCATCGTAGCTCCTCTCCTGTTTCATCCGCCGCCCAGCGGGCGGCGGCTCATGCTTTCATATGGCACTAGGCCAGAAAGGGCCCCGGGTGTTGCCCCGGGGCCCTTCTCAATTACTCCTCGGTGCTCTCGGCCGTATCGGCCGCAGCATCCTCGGGCGCCGCTTCGGGCTCCGGTGCGGGGCGCTTCTCGCCACCGTAGGTCACCGTCACCATCGCGGAACGCAGGATGCGATCCGCCATGCGGTAGCCCTTCTGGTACACGTCGTTGACGGTCTCGTCGTACTGCGATGCGTCCTCGACGCGACCCACAGCCTGGTGCTCGAGCGGATCGAACGCCTCGCCCTTGGGGTCGATGGGCTCAACGCCCTCGTGCGCAAACACATCAAGCAGCTTGGCATGCACCGCATCGACGCCATCGACGAACTGCTTAAAGTCGTCGGAAAGCTCTTGGCTGCGGGCATGGTCGATCGCGCGCTCGATATCGTCAATCACCGGCAACAGCGCGGTGACAAGCTTCTCGGTCGCGCGCTCGCGCTCGGCGATACGCTCATTGGCGGTGCGGCGACGGAAGTTCTCCCAGTCGGCCTGCAGACGGGCGGTACGCTCGGTGGCGTCCTTTGCCTTGTCCTCGGCGGCCTTCTGAGCCTCTGCCGCAGCATCGAGCTCATTGCGCACGTCGGCAAGCTCTTTCTGAGCCCGCTCGAACTTGAGCTTAAAGTCGTTGTCGGCGGCTTCTTCACCGGCGCGGATAGCGGCTTCCACCATCTCGTCCTCGGTCATCGTCGCCTCCTTGTTGGAATCCTCTACCTGGTTCTCGGCAGCCTCGGCGGCCGGGGCCTCGTTGGCCTCGGTATCGTCAACGGCCTCTACGGGAATCTTCACGTCCTTCTCCTCAGAGTCAACGGGGGCGGCGCCAGCGGCGGCCGCCTCCGTGCGAGCTTTACGGGCGGACATGATTATTTGTCCTCGTCGTCCACAACCTCGTAGTCGGCGTCGACAACGTCATCGTCGGCAGGCTGGGCGCCAGCGGCACCGTCGGTCTGCTGCTGAGCGTCGGCGTAGACAACCTGGGCCAGCTCGTAGGCCACGGACTGCAGGGACTCGCCGGCGGCCTTGATAGCCTCGACGTCAGAGCCCTCGAGCGCCTTCTTGGCGTCGGCGATAGCGGCCTCGGCCTTGGACTTCACGTCGGCGGAAACCTTGTCGCCCAGCTCGTTGAGGGTCTGCTCGGTGGAGTAGCACAGGCTGTCGGTCTGGTTGCGGACCTCGACCTCTTCCTTCTGCTTCTTGTCCTCCTCGGCATGAGCCTCGGCGTCCTTGACCATACGATCGACTTCGTCGTCGGACAGAGCGGTGGAACCGGAAATGGTGATCTGCTGCTCCTTGCCGGTGCCCTTGTCCTTAGCGGAGACCTTGACGATGCCGTTGGCGTCGATGTCGAAGGTAACCTCGATCTGCGGCACGCCGCGGCGGGCAGCCGGGATGCCGGTCAGCTGGAACTTACCGAGCGACTTGTTGTCGCGGGCAAGCTCGCGCTCGCCCTGGAGCACGTTGATCTCGACGCTGGTCTGGTTGTCGGCAGCGGTGGAGTAGACCTCGGTCTTGGAGGTCGGGATCGTGGTGTTGCGGTCGATCATCTTGGTCATGATGCCGCCCATGGTCTCGACGCCCAGCGACAGCGGGGTAACGTCGAGCAGCAGGATGCCCTCGACGTCGCCGGTGAGCACGCCGCCCTGGACGGCAGCGCCGTCGGCAACGACCTCGTCGGGATTCACGGACATGTTGGGCTGCTTGCCGGTCATGGTCTTGACCAGATCCTGGACGGCGGGCATACGGGTGGAGCCGCCGACGAGGATGACCTCGGTCAGATCGGAGAGCTTGAGCTTAGCGTCGCGCAGGGCGTTGGTGACAGGCTGCTTGCAGCGCTCGAGCAGGTCGCGGGTGATCTTCTCGAACTCGGCGCGGGTCAGCGTGTAGTTGAGGTGCAGCGGGCCAGACTGGTTCATGGTGATGAACGGCAGGTTGATGGTGGACTGCTGGGCTGCGGAGAGCTCCTTCTTGGCGTTCTCGGCGGCCTCCTTCAGACGCTGCAGGGCCATGGGGTCCTGACGCAGGTCGACACCGTTCTCCTGCTGGAACTTATCGGCCATCCAATCGATGACGCGCTGATCCCAGTCGTCGCCGCCCAGGTGGTTGTCGCCCGAGGTGGACAGAACCTCAAACACGCCGTCGGCGAGGTCGAGGATGGAGACGTCGAAGGTGCCGCCGCCCAGGTCGAAGACCAGAATGCGCTGGTCGGTGCCCTGCTTGTCCAGGCCATAGGCCAGAGCAGCAGCGGTCGGCTCGTTGACGATACGCTTGACGTTGAGGCCGGCGATCTTACCGGCATCCTTGGTGGCCTGACGCTGGGCGTCGTTGAAGTAGGCCGGGACGGTGATGACGGCGTCGGTGACGGTCTCGCCCAGATACTTCTCGGCGTCGGCCTTCATCTTTGCGAGCGTCATGGCGCTCACCTGCTCGGCGGTATAATCCTTGCCCTCGATATCGACGACGGCACGGCCGCCCTGGCCCTCCTTGACCTCATACGGCACGGTCTTGATCTCGGAGGTGCACTCGGAGTACTTGCGGCCCATGAAGCGCTTGATGGAGAACACGGTGTTCTTGGGGTTGGTGACAGCCTGGTTCTTAGCGGCCTTACCCACGACGCGGTCGCCGTCAGCACGGAAGCCCACGACAGACGGGGTGGTACGGTCGCCCTCGGCGTTCACGATAATGGTCGGAGAACCGCCCTCGAGGACGGCCATAGCGGAGTTAGTAGTACCAAGGTCGATACCAAGAATCTTACTCATTAGAAATTCCCTCTCTCTTTTGCGTTCGCGCCGCCTCGACGGTCTGTCGTGTGGCGCTTCGGCTTGTCTTTCAGGATGTAGTGTATCCCCTTATGGGCCGGAATATACAAAATCTAAGTCAATTCATATAAGATTTCTTATCTCTGAGAGTTTAGGTTCTCAAATGCGCAGGTAGATGCGCTGTTTGAGTTCTCGGCAGATCTATTGAGATCTATGTAGAGATGGCTGAGGTTTGCGTCCGGGGGTGCCTGGGGGCCGTCTTGCGGCAAGCTCATCCCGGTTTGAGCGTGGATTCCGGGTCGCAGTTTCCGCAACCAGAGCCTTCGGGAAAATACATCCCAATCTGAGCGAAAATTCCGGGATGCAGTTTCCGCCGGGCGGTCCATCCGGAAACTGCGCCCCGGTTTTCGGCCAAATAACGGGATGCCCTTTCCGCAGGCGCGCTCAATAGCTCAATATTTCAAGTCACCTTTAGCTAACATTTTCGCAGCTCAACGGCCCCACCTGCGCGTTTTTTAGTAAACCTTGGCATACTCGGCGAACGGTATGAAGATGCCGGCCAGAGGGTATTGCAAACGGTCGCTCCCGTGGTATGTTTTTGCCCGAATCAAACCGGCGCGCATCGCCTGTAGCGTCGGTCAACAGAGAGGAAACTACCATGGCTCATCCCGTAATTGATGCCGACGAGTGCATCGCTTGTGGCGTTTGCGTCGACTCCTGCCCCGCTGGCGTTCTGGAGCTCCAGGACGTCGCTACCGTCGCCGACGAGGACTCCTGCGTCGCCTGTGGCGCTTGCCAGGACGCTTGCCCCGCTGGCGCGATCACCGAGATCGTCGAGGAGTAACAACTCCCCACTTGCACACTCAAAAGTACACCGTGCACAAAAAAGGAGGCTTCCGCATCGCCGCGGAGGCCTCCTTTTTTGTGCGGATAACCAATTAGGCACCGTCGCAGGTTGAGCTCACGTCAGCGAAAACGTCCCTAAGCGAGCAAGGTGACGTGAAAGAGGAGGGAAGCGTACTTTGGTACGCGACCGACGATTGAACGTCAGATTGCCGCTTAGGGACGTTTGCAGCATCGGCTACGACAGATCGTCCTCGTAAGGCATCAGGTCTGCCAAATAGCCTTTCTCCTTGAGCATGGCCTCGATCTCGTCGAGGGTCTGTTCGTCCTCCGCCGCAATGCGATGGAAGTGGTAGCCGCTCGTCACCGTTAGTAGTGGAAAGCTCTTGCCGCTCTCGATATCGTGCAGGTAGCGCTCAACATCGCGACGATTGCGAATGTCCAAGTCGGCCGTGATCTTACCGTACACGCGGTGATTGACGATCACGTTGAGCACGGCGCCACCGGCGTCGACGATACTCGTGAGCTCATCGCCTGCCTGCTCCACGCTGTGGCGAACCTTGACCAAGCGCGTGGGCACGGCGGGGCTGCTGGGGGCCTCCTGTAGTACATAGCCGCGATTGGTGGCGACGATATCGTGCCCGTCAGCGCGCAGCAGGGCGATGTCCTGCACCACGACCTGACGGCTCACGCCCACCTCGCGGGCAAGCGCACTGCCCGAGACAGGATCTTTGGCCCCCTCGAGCACGGCCATGATGGCACGGCGACGCTCGCGGGCGTCCATTATTTACCGTCCAGCAGACGCAGGTGCTTGAGCGAGAGGTCGAGAATCGGCGCAGAGTGCGTCAACGCCCCCGAACTGATAAAGTCAACACCCAGGTCGGCCAGGGCACGAATGTTGTCGGCGTCTACGTTGCCCGAGCACTCGGTCTTAGCACGACCGGCGATAAGCTCAATCGCTGCAGCCATGTCGTCGTGGGTCATGTTGTCGAGCATGATGATATCGGCACCGGCCTCCACGGCCTCGCGTACCATGTCCAGGTTCTCGCACTCAATCTCGACCGTCGTGGTAAACGATGCGTGGGCGCGTGCCATCTCAATCGCACGCGTCACACCACCGGCGGCGTCAATATGGTTGTCCTTGAGCATGACGGCCGTCGACAGGTTGTAGCGATGGTTGCTGCCACCGCCGATCTCGACTGCTGCCTTCTCGAAGACGCGCATGCCCGGCGTGGTCTTGCGCGTGTCGACAAGCACGGTCTTGGTGCCCTCGAGCGCGGCCGCCATCCGATGCGTGTAAGTAGCGATGCCGCTCATGCGCTGCAGGTAGTTGAGCGCCACGCGCTCGCCCGAAAGCAATACGCGCGCATCGCCGCGCACCTGGCCCACGTGGTCACCGGCGTGCACCTCGTCGCCGTCCGCGACATCGAACAACACGGAGCTCTGCGGATCCAGCAGCTCAAAAGTGCGAGCGAACACATCCAAGCCGGCGATGATGCCATCGGCCTTGGCGATGAGCTCAACGGTAGCGGGGCGCGCCGTAGGGCACACGCTCGCCGTACTCACGTCCTCAAACGTGATGTCCTCGCGCAGAGCCTGCAAAATCAGATCATCGACGACGAGCTTCATGGTAATGGGATTCATGGTCTACTCCTCCACGGCCTGCGTGCCGGCCGCACGGGCCAAATCATCGATTGCAAGGGTCTCGGCGCCCAGGGCGCGATGACGCCCGTCAAGCGCGGGCTCGCCCGCCTGCTCCACGGCGAGCGACTCGCCGGTGCGCATGCACCAGGCGGCACGGCGGCCCCAAACCAGGGACTCGAGCAGGCTGTTGGAAGCCAGGCGATTCTTGCCGTGAACGCCGTTGCAGGCCGTCTCGCCCGCGGCGTAGAGCTCGGGCATCGAGGTGCGGCCGTCCTTATCGACCCATACGCCACCCATAAAGTAGTGCTGCGTGGGCGTAACGGGGATGGGCTCGTCCAAGATGTCGCGGCCGTCCTCCAGGCAGCGCGCGCGAATGTTGGCAAAGTGCCCGGTCACCACATCGCGCTCGACGGGGGCAAAACTCAGCCACTCGTGCTCGGTACCGTCCTGCTTCATCTGCTCGCGAATAGCGGCAGCGACCACATCGCGCGGCTGAAGCTCGTCGGTAAAGCGCTCGCCGGCGGCGTTGAGCAAAATCGCGCCCTCGCCGCGGCAGCTCTCGCTGATCAGGAAGGTGCGACCCGGCTGCGGCGAGAACAGCCCCGTGGGGTGAATCTGCACGTAGTCCAGGTGCTCCATCTTAATGCCATGCTCCTGAGCGATGTAGCATGCATCGCCCGTGAGCTGCGGGTAGTTAGTCGAATGGTCGTACACGCCGCCGATACCGCCTGTCGCCCACAGCGTGCGGCGGGCATGAATCTTAAACGGCTCGCCGGCATGCACGCCCTCGGCGGCATTTGCCAGCTCGTCGGCGGGACGAACCGAGTTGTCCTCGTCCACGGAAACGGCGACGACACCGACACACACCGTGACGCCGTCACGCTCGCCCGTCAGGATGTCGGTCATGGCCACGTGCTCCAAAATCTGCACGTTATCCAGCTTGCGAACGGCCTGGAGCAGCTTGGTCGTGATCTCCTTGCCCGTAATGTCGGCATGGAAGGCAATACGCGGACGGCTGTGCGCGCCCTCGCGGGTAAAGTTGAGGCTGCCGTCGGCCTTGCGCTCAAAATCCACGCCCATCGCTAGCAGGTCGTTGATGACCGAACGGCTCGAACGGATCATGATGTCGACGCTCTCGCGGCGATTCTCGTAGTGGCCGGCGTGCATGGTGTCCTCAAAGAAGGCATCGTAGTCCGAGCCCTCGGGCAGTACGCAGATACCGCCCTGCGCGAGCATCGAATCGCACTCGTCGACAGCGCCCTTGGAGAGCATGATCACGCGCGTGCTCGTCGGCAGATTGAGGGCCGCGTACAGGCCCGCCACGCCACAGCCGGCAATGACGACGTCGCACTCCATGTCGGGGTATTGTTTGGTTTCCACAGGAATCCTCTCCCTTGTAATGTGACATGCGGGACTGTCCCTCATGTCACATTGTTCTAGCGCGCTGCGTACTCGAGCATACGGTCGAGCGTGAGCTTGGCCTGGTCTGCCGCCTCGTCCGAGACGCCGATCTGCACCTCGCCCTCGCCCGTCTCCAGGCAGCGCACGAGCTTTTCGAGCGTGATGAGGTCCATGTTGACGCAGGTGGGCTGCACCGCGGGGAAGTGGAACTTCTTGCCGGTGCCCTGGCAGCGGCGCTCGAGCTCGTAGAGCACGCCGCGGACCGTCACGATAATGAACTCGCTGGCGTCGGACTCCTCGGCATACTTGATGATGCCGGCGGTGGAGCCGATGTAGTCGGCCTCGGCCAGGACGTCGGCCTTGCACTCAGGATGCGCCAGCACGAGCGCGTCGGGGTGGGCCTCCGTCGCGTCGACGATCTGCTCGACGGTGATGATGTGATGGCGCGGGCAGTAGCCGTTGTTGAGGATGACGTGCTTTTGCGGCACCTGCTCGGCTACGAAGCGGCCCAGGTTTTGGTCGGGGATGAACAGGACGTGCTGCTGCGGCAGCTCGGACACGATCTTGACGGCGTTGGAGCTGGTGACGCACACGTCGCTCCAGCTCTTGATCTCGACCGTGGAGTTGACGTAGCAGACCACGGCAAGGTCGTCACCGTACTCGGCGCGCGCCGCGTCGACCGTCTCGCGCTTGACCATGTGAGCCATGGGGCAGTCCGCGCCCGGCTCGGGCAGCAGCACGGTCTTGGTGGGGTTGAGCAGCTTGGCACTCTCGCCCATAAACTCCACGCCGCACAGCACGATAGTCTGCTGCGGCAGGCTCTTGGCGAGTTTTGCCAGGTAGAAACTGTCGCCGACGTAATCGGCAACGGCTTGGACCTCGGGCGCCACATAGTAGTGCGCCAGGATTACCGCGTCACGTTGGGCTTTTAGTTGCTGAATGGCCTCGACGAGCTCTGCGGGCACCAGTGCCGCGCGCTCCGTTGCCGTCGTTGCCGATGCTAGGCCGGCCGCGATATCGCGTGCAAGCTCCGATGCATCCATGTTCGCGCTCTGTGCCATCAAGGCCCCTCTCTTTTGGCGAATCTTGGGGCTTTAGTATGACACCTAGGTTTACAGCTGACAAGACAGCTGTAAACCTAGGTGTAAAGTTGAAATAAAGATTCAATCATGCGGCAGGTCCATTTTCGAACTGGCAAGCTGAGGACAGCCGAAAATGGACCCGCCCCATGATTCGGGCAGCCCGTTTTGTCCTGGACCAAGGGGCAGTGGTCAAAAAGGGCCAAATATGAGTACTGTCACCAAATTAGTAGCATCGATTTTCCGGTCCAGAGCAGCAAAATCGCCTTGTTTGGAGCCCGATCGCGACTCTGAAGAACGAAAATCGATGCACTTTTGGCCTCTGGCACCGATTTTTGAGGCCATTTGGCTGCCACCAAACTGGTAACAGTACTCATATTTGGCCTTTTTTGACCACCGGGTTTCCGGCAAACCCCAAAAGCGGGTCCGGATCGCTCGATCCGGACCCGCTGGGGGTAGCGAGCACAATCGAGGTGTAAGAAGCAAGAGAGGGCCATCGCCTAGAATCGTCAGCGCCTAGATATTCAACGAGAGGAAAGACAGTGGTCCGCAGCGACATGCTACCCCAGCCGGACCGGGGGCTCGGCCTCGACCGGCCCCAGACCGAGGCATTTCACCGACGAGTTCAAGAGGAAGATAGTCGATCTCCACAACGCCGGAAAGCCCAGGCGCGAGGCCATGGACGAGTGCGACCTCGACAAGAGCACCGTGGAGAGGCGGGTCAAGTCGATAAACGAGACCGGCTCGCCGCGCGCCGCCGACAACCGCACGCCCGAGTAGAACCGGATCCTGGAGCCCGAGCGCGAGAACCGCAGGCTCCGGATGGAGGTCGACGTCTTAAGACGAGCGGCGCCAGCATACGCTCGGAAGTCAGGGCCATGGCGGCCAACGGGGGGGCCGCTGCCCCATATCGGCGCAGCGCTGGCATCGAGGCCTTCTGACCTGTGTCAAGATTTCGGACACGCAAGCTCGAGGAATCAAGCGGCCATAGGCATGGCCTCGGGCTTGGGCTCGGTTCTCTCGAAGAAGGCCGCCATGGCCTCGGCCGGCACCTTGTAGCCGATCGTCGAGCGGGGCCTTCGGCGGTTGTAGTACGCCTCGATGAACTCGACCACCGCGTGCTTGGCGGAATCCCTGGTCGGGAAGCTGCGCCTGTAGTACATCTCGTTCTTCAGCGTGGCGAGGAACGACTCGGCCACCGCGTTGTCGTGGCAGTTGCCGGTGCGGCTGCAGGACAGCCGCACGTCGTTGTCGCGCGCCCATTCGGCCAGAAGCCTGCTGGTGTACTGGGCGCCGCGGTCGGCGTGGAATATCGCGTTGCCGGCCACGTAGCCGCGCGATTTGGCCGACGCCAGCGCCGAAACCACGATGTCGGCGGTCATGCGCTCGGAGAGCGACCAGCCCACCACCATGCGGGTGTTGAGGTCGATGACCGTCGACAGGTACAGCCATCCCTCGCCGGTGCGCAGGTAGGTGATGTCGCCCACGAGCTTGTAGGTTGGAACGGGACTGGTGAAGTCGCGGCTCACCAGGTCGAGCCGGGGCCTGGCCTTCGGGTCGGGGATGGTGGTGCGCTTCCTGGCGTTGGGCGTGCAGCCGCGTATTCCCAGCTCGTGCATCAGCTTGCGCACCCTGTACAGGGTCAATCCGGAGAACTCGCCGGGCAGGAAGCATTTCACGAACCGGAAGCCGAACCTGCGGTCCGACTCCAGCCACACGCGCCGGACCGCCTCGCGCTCGGCCGACCAGTTTTCTCGCGGGCAGCCGTTGGAGAGCCACGAGTAGAAGCCCGATCGGCTCACGCCGAGCACGCGGGCCATCATTTTCACCGGGAATTCGGCCTTCTCCGCCAACATCATCCGGTAGCATGCGGCTACGCCTGGCTTTTGGCGAAGAAGGCCGCGGCTTTTTTCAAGAAGGCGTTCTCCATCTCGAGCTCGCGTATGCGCCTTTTCGCCTCGCGAAGCTCGCGGTCCTCGGCCTTGGGGTCGGGCCCGCCGGCAAGCTCGCGCCGGCGGTTCTGCACCCACTTGTTCACGGTCTTGGAATTCAGGCCCAGTTCTGCGCAGCATTCCGTTATCGGCCTGCCCGTCGAGATGATGTAGTCGGCGGTCTCGCGCCTGAACTCGTCGGTGTACTTGGCGGCTGGGTTGGACATAGCATACCGTCCTCTCGGTCGTCGATGAATGCATTCTAAAGGATTGGGCCTCTAGCATGCGTGTCCGAAAAGACGATACAGGTCAGACAACCCAATCAGACGTCGTCTCGAGCGCGTCCTCTGCACGGTCGAGCGTGCTTCTGGCCTTGGCACCCTGTTTGAACCACGTGCGCAGGTCCTCGAGCGTGCTGCCCGCTGCATACACCTTGATTTTTCGACCGCCCTTCGTAGTCACCGTGCAGCGGTCGCCGCTCTCGCTGTCCTCGTGCGCCGTGACCTTCTTGAGGTAATCGCGGCGGAACGCCACGACGCGGGCATTGCTGATCTCGATGAACCAATCGTCGTCGACAAGCGAAGTGCCCGTGGCACCTCGACTTGCCATCTCCTCGGCGAAGGAGAAACCGAGTTCGCGCTCCTGCCTGCCGATCTCGTAGATACCACGGGCGGGCATGCTGAGCATAAGCAGGGGCAGGAGTCCCCCTATGAACAGGAAGAGGAACGGAACGAGCAAGAGCAAGCGGGCTCCGGCATCGGTGAAAACAGCCATGAAGGCGATCACGAGCGAGAAGACGAGCGCCATGCCGTTGAAAACAATCGTCAACGGCTTGACGGCAGACCAACACAGGCCCGCCTTGGTCATGGGACCGTCGACGGCGTCCGAGACTTCGATGCCCTCTTCCTCCAGACGGGCGAGGAGGTTGAGCGAGCACACCCCCTCGAGGCTTATCGAGCAGAACTTTCGATCGCCCTCGAACAGGTCGATCCTCATCATCTGCGTGTGAAGCGTTGCATGGGTGATGTTGCCGAACGTCGTCTCCTTGCGGATGCCGAAGGCGTTACGCGAGAGAATTCGTTCACCGTCCACGTCGATGCGCGGGATGCTCAGCAGGGCCCAGATGGCCATGCCCGCAAGTGCCATGGCGTGGCCGAACCACACAAGCTCGTGGCCCCACTCGCCCAGCGAAACGCCCTGCCAGACGTAAACACCCAACATGAGCAGCTCGAACGCGACCGCGCAGCAGGCGATGATCGTGCGGATGGCAGCGGGCATGCGCACCGTGAAGCGATCGAGGCTGTCCGTCGCCTCACTGCGCTCACGCGCGCCGCGACGGGCGACCCATGCAGTGAGCGGACCGACGATGAACACCACCATCGCCACGCGCAGGAACGATTCGAGTATGTCGCCCATATTAACCACCATCCCAATAGAAAACGTGAATTTGGGAGACTATAGCAGAGCGAAGCGATCTGCACGGCATCGTCCGGGTGTTTTCGGCATACGGTGGAAACCAGCGGCAGCGGACGTTGAGAACTCACCCAAAAGACGCGATTCGACCGAAGCGATTCTTCTTGACTTGGTCTCAATGTGATACGACATGCGCCACTACCTGCGCGGTCTAGCGGCCCTGATCGAAGAGGGTCACACCGATGAGGCACTCGAGCGCATCGACGCGCTCTGCGAGACCAACGACCGCACCGCCGTGCGCCGCTACTGCGCCAACGAAACGGTCAACATTGCGCTCTCGTCGCTTTCCGCGGACATCAACGCGCACGGCATCACCGCCGACCTGCACGCCGCCGTGCCCGAAACCGTCCACGTGGGCGATGTCGATCTATTCAGTGTGGTATCGAACGCCCTGGACAATGCCATCGCCGCGGCGAGCGCCGCCCCCGAAGGCAAGCGGTTTGTCGACCTGGACCTTCGCTACGAAGACGGTCAGCTTCTATTGCTGGTTTCCAACACGTTTGGCCGTGCGCCGCACATGGTCGACGGCATGCCCGTGACTCAGCACACTGGGCACGGCTTTGGCACCAAGAGCATTATGCTTGCCGTCGAGCGCATGAACGGCAACTGCCAGTTCCGCATTAACGGCGACCGGTTTGAGCTGCGCGCCGTGATGTAGGGGCTGCCGCCAACCTCGCTACAGCGGTGCAGCCGCCGGGGTCAGCTGCTTAATGTAGGCCCACATGCGCTGCTTGGCGGCCTTGTCGGTGAGCGCCGCCTCAAAACCGTCGAGCGCCAGCACGCGGCGCCCCTGCACATGGGCGACCAGGCCGGGCTTGAGCATGGCGGTGTCAAAGTCATCAATTGCCACAAGCATATCGGCATAGGTCTCGCGCATGACATCGGCCGCACTGTTGTCCAGCAGCAGCACCGCCTCGGGGTCCAAGGTCTCCAGCGCCTCGCGGAACAGGTCGCACGTCAGGGCCTCGCCCGCCGCGACCGCTCCGTCGCCCGCGCCGGCGACGCTTGCCAGCACACAAAAATCCTCGGGGGCATATCCGATGGCACCGAGCGCCTTGCGCAACGCGGCGCCATCCGCGCCGGCGGCCAGCTCGCCGCCCGAGCACTCGGCTTCATCCAAATCGCCTTTGACCAGCACAATCGGCGAGCACGCGTTGCCCGCGATACGCACACCGCGATCTGCAAGCGACGCGAGCTCCTGCTCGGTCGCCTGAGCGATGGCTTCTTTTTTCTGGCTTTGTGACGTGGGCATGCGCTCTCCAATCGTTTGCGTGCCCACCATTATATAAAAGAGCCGCCCGCGAGTGGTTGCTTTGCGGGCCGCTGGGTATAAGCACGGTCGTACTGAGTTTTACGCGGCCGAGCCGCGTCGTATTATGGAGGTCACCATGGCTGACATTAAGCAGATTACCCCCGAGAACTTCGGCGCTGTCGTCAACGATAGCCTGCCCGTACTGGTTGATTTTTGGGCCCCGTGGTGCGGCCCCTGCCGCTCGCTCTCGCCCATCGTAGACGAGGTTGCCGACGAGCTGGCCGGCAAGTTGGCTGTGGCCAAGTGCAACGTCGACGACAACCAGGACCTGGCCATGAAGTTTGGCGTCATGAGCATCCCCACGCTGATCGTCTTTAAGAACGGCGAGGAGGTCGACCGCTCGGTTGGCGCCTTACCCAAGGCAAGACTTCAGGCACTGCTGGAGAAACATCTGTAATACGCTTGTTACTTGTCTGCCGTCCATGAGCGGTTTCGCACCGCTCACCGGAGTGCCAAACGCAAGGCATGCGACCACGGATAGTATGGTAGTTACAAACAGCCCCCAGTGAACGGGTGCGGGTCAGACGGACTCGCGCCCGTTTTCTTATGCGGCGGCGCCCAAGGCGGGCGTAGTAGAATCTGAACCACCATATCGCCCCGTACAAAAGGAGATTCCTATGCATGACGTCGGAATGAACATGAGCCAGCTTGCCATGAGCGTCAAGCAGGTCGACGACACCATTGAGCTCGCTCACGAGTGGAGCCATCAGCTGCTGCACGCGACCGAGAACTTTGACATGGAGCGCATTGGCGCCAAACTCGAGGCCGCCATGGCGGCACTCCACGAGGCGCACGATGCGCTCGAGGGCTACGAGGAGGCCATCGAGACAGATCACAACTCCGTCGGCTCCGTGAAGCTGGTGTAAGGTGGCCGAACACGAGCACTGCTGCGGGTACGAGCACGAGCATCCGCACGGGGCGGACGGTGACGCGGGCTGCCACTGTAGTGGCTCCGGCTCCGAGCTGGTCCGTTTTTCGGTTACCGCACCCGACGACCTGCTGCGCCGTTTTGACGAGCAGATCGCGCGCCGCGGCGACGTGGCCAACCGCTCCGAGGCCGTGCGTGACCTGATTCGCGCCTCGATCGCCAAGGAGCAGATGCGCACGCCCGATGAGCATGTTATCGGGTCGCTCACCATGATTTACGACCACCATACCGGCGACCTGACGCGCCGTCTGGACGAAGTGCAGCACGACTACACCGACGAGATCGTATCGACCATGCACGTGCATCTGGATCACCACAACTGCTTGGAGATTCTGGCGCTCAAGGGTCGCGGCGAGCGCGTCTACGAACTAGCCGACCGCCTGCTGGGCCTGCGCGGCGTTAAGCACGGCGAGCTCACGTGCGCCGCCACCAAGCAGAGCCTGGGGCTGTAGCGGGATTTCCCGCAGCTCACCTGCCAAATAGGGACAGGTTTGTTTTGGCAGGTTTAGAAGTTTTACCTACCAAAACAAACCTGTCTTTTTTGGTCGGTTTTGATGAGGGGTGTCGCATGCGGCATGTGCATATTCATGTGACGGGCATTGTGCAGGGCGTTGGCATGCGACCGTTTGTGTATCGCGAGGCCATGGCGCATGGCATTTGCGGATGGGTGCTCAATGCGGGCGACGGCGTGCATATCGAGGCGCACGCTCCGGCCGATGCGCTCGATGCTTTTGTTGCCGCGCTTTCTGAGCATGCGCCCGCGGCGGCTCGCGTTGAGCGAGTCGATATTGCGGATTTGGGGCCTGGCGGCTGGAGCGCTGCCGATGAGCGGGGCTTTCGCATTGTGGCATCGCAGGATCAGACCGCGCATACCACGCTCGTCTCGCCCGATATCGCTACCTGTGACGATTGCCTGCGCGAGTTGTTCGATCCCGCCGACCGACGCTATCACTACCCCTTTATCAACTGCACTAACTGCGGGCCGCGCTTTACCATCATCCGCTCGCTGCCTTACGATCGAGCGGCCACCTCGATGGATTGTTTTCCCATGTGTCCCAAGTGCGCCGCGGAGTATGCCGACCCACTCGACCGGCGTTTTCACGCGCAGCCCGATGCCTGCTTTGATTGCGGGCCGCATATTACGTGGCGCGAGGCTGTGAACGGCGATGCGTGCGGGAATTCGTCCGCGACACCGGCCGTCGGCACCACACGCGAGGCCAGCGACGCCATTATCGACCGCTGTGTTGAGTTGCTGGCCAACGGCGGTATCGTCGCCATCAAGGGCCTGGGCGGATTCCATCTAGCCTGTGACGCTGCCAACGAGCAGGCGGTGGCCGAGTTACGCCGCCGCAAACGCCGTAGCAATAAGCCGCTTGCCGTTATGGTGCGCGACCTTGCCGACGTTGAACGCCTGTGCCACGTCAACGACGTTGAGCGCGGTTTGCTGACCGGCAGCATTCGCCCCATTGTACTGCTGCGCCAACGGGCTATTTGCAAGAGCGACGGCTCCCCCGACGCCCTCGCGCTCGCGCCGTCCGTCGCGCACGACCTTCCCGAGCTCGGTGTTATGCTCCCCTACACCCCGCTTCAGCATCTTCTGCTTGCAGCTGCCGCGTCGCACGGTATGCACGCGCTCGTCGTGACCAGCGGAAACCTGAGCGAAGAACCCATCGAGACCAACGACGACCTTGCCTGGAAACACCTCGTTGCCGCCGGCATCGCCGACGCGTTGCTCGGTAACGACCGCGCGATCCTCTCGCGCTACGACGACTCCGTGGTGCGCGTGGTCGACGGCGCCGTTATGCCCGTGCGCCGCGCTCGCGGGTATGCACCCCAGCCGCTGCCGTTGCCGGCGCTCGACGGCGCTCCGTCCTGTGTGCTCGCCTGCGGGCCACAACAAAAGGCCACGATTGCGCTCACGCGTGAAGGGACGAACGGCGAGGCAACCTGTTTTGTGTCGCAGCATATCGGCGATGTTGAAAACGGCGAGACCTTCGATGCCTGGAACGCCGCGCGCACGCGCTTGGAAGATCTCTTTGACTTGGCGCCCGCCGCCTTGGCCTGCGATTTGCACCCCAGCTATCTATCGAGCCAGTGGGCGCGCGAGCAGGCACGGGAGCACAATCTGCCGCTCGTCGAGGTGCAGCACCATCATGCGCATATCGCGAGCGTAATGGCCGAGGCCATCGCCGCGGGCCAGCTTACAACCGACGCGCGTGTCCTTGGCATCGCCTTTGACGGCACCGGCGCCGGCACCGATGGGACCATTTGGGGCGGCGAGTTTCTTGTTGCCGGCCTTGGCGGCTTTGAGCGCGCCGCGCATTTGCTCACCTGGGCGCTCCCCGGCGGGGCGGCCTCCGTGCGCGACGCCCGCCGCAACGCCTTTGCCCTGCTCAGTGAGCTCGGCCTGCTCGAGCACCCAGGCGCCGCTCGGCTTTTGGGCAGCCTCGACGAGCAAACGCGCAGCGTGACAGCCACCATGATCGAACACGGCATCAACAGCCCGCGCACCAGCAGCATGGGGCGTCTCTTTGATGCCGCGGCAGCAATTCTGGGCATCTGCGACAAGGCAACCTACGAGGGCGAGCCTGCCATAGAACTCGAAGCCGCCGCCTGGCGCGCGTTCAGCAGTGAAAGTGCCTGCCCCACCGGCAATATGGCCAGCTTTTCCGTAACCGAATCATCCCGTCCGGACGACTGCCATGTTCTGAACTCCAGACCGCTTTTTGAGGCGCTTTTGGAGGGAATCAGGACCGGCGTGCCCGCCGGCAAGCTCGCGCTCGACTTCCACGTCACCATCGCACGCGCGTCGGCCCGCATCGCAAGCGAGATCTGCGTCCGTGAAGACCTCGACACCGTCGCGCTCTCGGGCGGCGTGTTCATGAACCGACTTTTGCTTCGGCTCCTTACCCACGAACTCAAAGACGCCGGTCTTGCCGTCTTGGTCTCCCACGCCGTGCCCGTCAACGACGGCTGCATCGCCTACGGTCAGGCCGCCATCGCTCGCGCTCGCCTCGCGCAGACAGCATCGCGATAGGCTGTTTTGCCAGCCTGCGCGCCGCCGTCTCACAGGTGTAACGCGTTTGCTCGTGACTCCCGCGAGCGCTACCATCAACTGATGGGTAATTAGGCGCCTATCCAGCGCAAAACGTATAAAAGGGGAACATTATGTGCCTTGCCGTTCCCGGTAAAGTGGTCAAACGCGACGACGACCTTAAGGCGACCGTCGACATGATGGGCATCGAGCGCCCCGTTTCGCTGCGCCTCGTGCCGACGGCACAGGTAGGCGACTATATTCTCGTGCACGCCGGCTTTGGCATTCAGATTGTCGACGAGCAGGAGGCGCAGGAGACGCTCGACCTGGTCAACACCATGACCGAACTGGTCGAAGAAGACCAGCTGGCCACTAACCCGGCGGAGGCTTACTAGTGGCGGCCGGACAGCCGGCTCGCTCCGGTATCGACTTCTCGGCATTCCGCGATCCCAAGCTGGCTCGCGAGCTCATCGAGCGCATCCGTGAACTCGTCGGCGACCGCGCCATCAACCTTATGGAAGTCTGCGGCACGCACACCGTGAGCATCGGTCGCTATGGCTTTCGCTCCATTATGCCTGCCGGGCTCAAACTGCTGAGCGGTCCGGGTTGCCCCATCTGTGTTACCGCCAACCGTGACATCGACCACGCAATCGCGCTCGCCAACATAGACGGCGCCATCATCACCACCTTTGGCGACATGATGCGCGTGCCCGGATCATCCACCTCGCTCGCTGCGCAAAAAGCGGCAGGGCGTGGCATTCGCATTGTGTACTCCCCGCTCGATGCACTCGATATCGCCGAACACAACCCCGATCGCCCGGTCATCTTTATGGGCGTCGGCTTTGAGACCACGACGCCCACCATCGCCGCCGCCATTTTGGAGGCCGATGCACGCGGACTCCAGAACTTCTCGGTCTACTGTGCCCATAAGACCACGCCGCCGGCGCTGCGCGCCATCGCCAACGATCCCGAGACCACTATCGACGGCTTTATCCTGCCGGGCCACGTCGCCACCATCACGGGCTTAGCCCCCTTTGACTTTTTGGTCGATGAGTTCGAGACCCCAGGCGTAGTCACCGGATTTGAGCCGGTCGATATTCTGCAGGGCATCTGCATGCTGGTCCAGATGGTTGTTGAGGGGCAGCCCGCAATCGACAACGCCTACCGCCGTGGCGTCAACGCAGACGGCAACCCCGTGGCGCGCCAGCTGGTCGAGCAGGTGTTTGAGCCATGCGACACCACGTGGCGTGGGCTGGGGCCGATTGCCAACTCGGGCCTTTCCATCCGCCCCGAGTTCTCGCGCTTTGATGCCCGCACTCGCTTTGACGTGCCCGTTGAGACGACGGTCGAGCCGCGTGGGTGCCGCTGCGGCGACGTGCTGCGCGGGGCCATTACGCCGAGCGACTGCCCTCTGTTCGGCCGCGCTTGTACACCCGAGCATCCCATCGGCCCCTGCATGGTGAGTTCCGAGGGCAGCTGTGCAGCATATTTCCGCTACCGAGGCTGTTAGGTTCCGCCGTTCTAACGAACGGCGGACCGGTCGACGCTGCGCGCCATTCAGGCGAGCGATTTGCCTTTCAATCGTCGGCTGCGGGCAAAAGCCCAGCAGCCTCCTCTTTCAAGGCAACTCACTTCGCCTGAATGGCGCTCGCTGACTTTTACTTAACATCGATTCTGCCACACTCAGCTATTGCCGACCCCCCACGATTGGAGTTTTCGATATGTCCCGCACTGCCACCGATAGCACTGTCCTGTTGGGCCACGGCTCTGGCGGCCAGATGATGAAACGCATCATCGATGAGGTCTTTTTGGATGCCTTTGGGTCGCCCGAACTGCTCGAGGGCAACGATGCCGGCGTCGCTGCGCTGCCCGCGAGCGGGCGCATCGCCATGTCGACCGACAGCTTTGTAGTCTCGCCGCAGTTCTTCCCCGGCGGCAATATCGGCCGACTCGCCGTGTGCGGAACCGTCAACGACGTCGCGACCTCGGGCGCTAACGTGCGCTATCTCTCATGCGGCTTTATCCTCGAAGAGGGCTATCCCATGGACAAGCTGCGCCAGATTGTGCAGACCATGGCCGAAACGGCACATGAGGCAGGCGTGAAGATTATCACCGGCGACACCAAGGTGGTCGAGCGTGGCGGTGCCGACGGCGTCTACATCAATACCGCTGGCGTAGGCGAGGTGCCCGCAGGCGTGACGCTCAGCGGTGCCAACTGCCGGCCCGGCGACGTCATCCTGGTGTCGGGTACACTCGGCGACCACGGCATCGCCATCATGAGCCAACGCGAGGGCCTGGCGTTTTCGAGCACCATCGAAAGCGATGCCGCGCCGCTCAACCACCTGATTGCCGATGTGCTTGCCGCAGCACCCGACACACGCTGCTTCCGCGATCCCACGCGCGGTGGCCTGGCGTCCACGCTCAATGAGTTTGCGCAGGCCAGCGGCGTTGCCATGGAGGTCGACGAGGATGCCGTGCCCGTGCGCCCCGACGTGCAGGCCGCCTGCGAGATGCTCGGCTACGATGTGCTGCAGGTGGCAAACGAGGGCAAGATGGTTGCCGTCGTGCCGACCGAGCAAGCCGATGCCGCGCTGAGCGCCATGCGCGCCGCCCGCTACGGCGAGAATGCCGCCATCGTCGGTCGCGTGCTGCCACTTGCCGAGGGCGCCTGTCCCGCCGTGCGCGTACGCACCGGCTGGGGCTCGACCCGTATCCTCGACATGCTTGTGGGAGAACAACTGCCGAGGATTTGCTAACGACAAAGGCTCAGGGCTATTAAAGATATTCAGATTCCAAACATGCCCGGCACGCATGCCCAGTATCATGGGGTGCGTTTTACAACTCAAGCGGCAGGAGCACCCATGGCAGCAGCTTTTTCCCATGTGATCTTTGATCTGGATGGCACCATCCTCAACACGCTCGAGGACCTGGCGGCCGCCGGCAACCATACCTGCGAGATGCACGGCTGGCCCACGTTTGCCGTAGACGAGTACCGCTACAAGGTGGGAAACGGCATGCTCAAGCTGGTCGAGCGCTTTATGCCCGCCGAGTATGCGGGCGACGGCCGCATGTTTGAGCAGACGCTTGCCGAGTTTAGGGCTTACTACGGCGAGCACAAGGAGGACCACACCGCACCGTACGCCGGTACGATCGAGATGCTCGACCGCCTGCGCGCCGCGGGTGTGCAGCTTGCCGTGCTCACTAACAAGGACCACGTCTCGGCGGTTCCGCTTATCGAGAAATACTTTGGTTCCGAGCGCTTTGCGCTGGTGCAGGGCCGCGTCGATGCGTTTCCTCCCAAGCCCGAGGCGCCTGTTACGCTGCATGTTATGGAAGAGCTAGGCGCCGACCCGGCAACCACACTCTATGTGGGCGATTCCAATGTCGATGTTCTGACCGGTCACAACGCCGGCCTCAAGAGCGCCGGTGTCACCTGGGGCTTCCGCGGCCGCGCAGAGCTGGAGTCCGCCGGCGCCGACTACGTGGTGGACACCCAAGACGAGCTCGCGGCGCTGATTCTGGGCGAGTAGCGGGGCTGTCGCTCAACACGGCTGGACAGATTCTGTCGCGCGGAAAGCGCATCCCGTTTTGCCGCCTCAGAATGGGATGCGCTTTCCGGTTGAGCCTTGTCGGGGAAACGGCATCCCGTTTCAGAGCAATATTCCGGGTCGCACTTTCCACAACCCACCCCATCCGGAAACCGCGACCCGCTATTCGGCCAAATACCGGCTCGTATTTTCCCGAGCATTCGATGCAACGCTGGCGCAAGGAGTGTCCCCAACTGCCGGCAGAAAAGGAACGTCCCCAAGTGCCGCCCCAATGACTACCATGGCAACGCCGCAGGTAGAGGACGGACAGCGAGCGGGCACCAGAGCGAACAAATTGGCATGAAAAGAGGACGGCATAGACCTTCTGGTCATGCCGTCCTCTTTGAATGACAAGTTGTCGCTCTGGTGCCCGCGCAGCGTCGAGCAGTTGCGGCGTTTGGTAAAACGCCGCAACAAACTAGCTCAGCATTGCATCCATCATCTCGGAGTTGACGGAGTCGTCGGCAGACCACTCGCCGTCGTCGT
>CABUOA010000028.1 GCA_902493145.1 uncultured Collinsella sp.
AAGCACTTAATGTGCTTTCCGTCTTGCGCAGGACTGTAGAGCAGCAAACTTAACCCCCGCCCCCAGCCCCGGAGACCCTCCCGGAGGGACCGAAAAATTTTTTCAAAAAAGTTGTTGCGCGCCGGACAGACTTCTGTGTATACTAATCCCCGCAGCGCACGCGAGCGGAAACAAACGCGAACGTCTGCCTGGGGAGTTAGCTCAGTTTGGTTAGAGCGCCGGCCTGTCACGTCGGAGGTCGCGGGTTCGAGCCCCGTACTTCCCGCCAACGCAATTAAAGCCACGTCTTCGGACGTGGCTTTTTGCGTTTGATGCACTTTGTTTCGATAGAACGATCGCCCTGGTGCATCTTCGCCCAGAATCCCCGCGCCTTCGGGAACGCAAGTAAAATCTAATAAGTATATCTGTCTGAACAACAGCTTTGTTGCGCAACACCTGTTCAACGAGACAGGGGGTTAGGTTATACTAAATTCCACTGTGCGCCGCATCTGATGCATTTCGCTCCAAGCGCGGCACTCAGTGGATATCCGATTTACCATTTGGATGTCCTGGCGGTCATTTAGCGTCTCGACACAAGCTCGGCCCCGGAGCTCGTTCGAGCTGTTCGTATTCCTTGAAAGGGGAAAAATGGACATATCGAGGAAGACTGATTACGCCCTTCGTATGCTGGCGATGCTTGCCGAGGATCCGGAGCGTTTGCTTTCTGTTCGCACCGCTGCCGAAGAGGTCAATGTTCCGTATTCGTTTGCCCGCTCGATTCAGCACGGTTTGGTCCAGGCCGGTATTGTGGAGAGCCTGCGTGGCGTCCACGGTGGCATGCGTCTCAAGGTCAGTCCGGACGACGTCACCATTCGTCAGGTCGTCGAGGCCGTTCAGGGCCCTATGGTTATGAACGATTGCACCGCACCCGATGGCGACTGTGCACGCATGGGCACGTGCTGCTATCATCCCCTGTGGGCCGGAGCTCAAGCGTTGATGCGCGACTACCTCGATTCCGTTTCGCTCGGCGACATCGTCGCTCACCGCCAGTTCCCGGCCGTCGATCCCAAGTTCGCCGACCGCGACGCGTTTCCCGAGTACGCCGCCTGTGCATGTGCTTGCCGGGAGGAATAGCGCCGCATAAGGAGCATAGATATGATTCAGGACCCCTTTCGTTCGATGATTCGTTCGGAAGGGGTCCTGCGTTATCGCGACCTTCCGTGGCGCCGCACGCGCGATCCGTACATCATTTGGCTTTCCGAGGTCATGCTGCAGCAAACACAGGTGCCGCGCGTGGAGACGCGCATGCCGGCGTGGCTCGATCGCTTTCCAACCGTGCAGGCGCTTGCCCAGGCCGCGCCTTCCGATGTTTTGGATGCTTGGCAGGGGATGGGCTACAACCGACGCGCTCTGGCGCTCCACAAGGCCGCTCAGCGCGTTGTAGAGGACTGGAACGGGGAGTTTCCGCACGAGACGCGTGACTTGGTTGCTTTGCCTGGTATTGGCCCGGCAACGGCGCAGGGTATCCGGTCGTTTGCGTTTGATCTTCCGGGCGTGTATCTGGAGACCAACGTGCGCACGGTCTTTCTGCATCACTTCTTTCCCGATGTACCGGCTGTTCCCGATCGCGAGCTGGTGTCGCTGGTTCAGGCGGCCTGTCCGGCGGCCCCCGGTGCGGCGACCGACGAGATCGCTCCCTTTGCCGCGCCGCTCGATGATGCCGACACGCCGCGCGCGTGGTATTACGCGTTGCTGGATTACGGCGCATATCTAAAAAAGACGTTGCCCAATCCGTCCAGGCGCTCGGCGGGCTATAGCCGTCAATCAAAGTTTGAGGGCTCACGTCGCCAAAAGCGCGCGCATATCGTGCGCATGTTGCTGGCAGCGCGCGATGGCCAACCGGCGGGGATTACGCTTGCTGATGCCGTGGTGGGCGTTAACGATATGGAAGCGGCGGCTGGGCGCGGGCCGGTCGAGCGCGACTTGATCGCGGGCATTCTAGCTGACCTGGAGCGCGAGGGCTTTTGCCGAGCCGAGGACGATCGTTGGTTGATTGTGTAGCCCGCTCAAATCTGAAGAACGGGATTGTAAGGTTTAAATTCTCGGCTTGAGGGGCATCCTAAAGACGAGGCCGCTCGGAGCCTACGGGCGGCATGCGTTGAAGGGAAGTACACCTATGGATTTTGAGAACTCCCAAACCAAGAAGAACCTCGAGACCGCTTTTGCCGGTGAGTCCCAGGCACACACCAAGTATCGCTACTATGCCTCCAAGGCCAAGAAGGACGGCTACGTTCAGATCTCGAACATCTTTGCCGAGACGGCTGGCAACGAGTCCGAGCACGCCAAACTGTGGTTTAAGTATCTGCACGATGGCGCCGTCCCCGATACCCTGGACAATCTGCGCGATGCCGCCGCGGGCGAGAACTACGAGTGGACCACGATGTACGACGAGTTCGCCAAGACCGCCGAGGAAGAGGGCTTTGCCGAGATTGCCGCAAAGTTCCGTGGTGTCGCCGCCGTCGAGAAGGCCCACGAGGAGCGCTACAACAAGCTCGTCGAGCGCATCGAGTCGGGCGAGGTGTTTGAGCGTGAGGGCGTAAAGGTGTGGAAGTGCCTGAACTGCGGGCACCTGCACGTTGGTGCCGAGGCGCCCGAGGTGTGCCCGGTGTGCAACCACCCGAAGGCGTACTTTGAGGAGCAGGTGGTGAACTACTAGCGCGTGGCGCTGGCTGTTGCGGAGCGCAGGGCGGGGGAAACACCTTTCCCTCTCGCTCACGGCTCCGCAGGGTCGCGCGAGGCAAAGGTATTTCCCCCGCCCTGCGCTCCGGCTTTGGGTCGTCGCGTGCTCGTTACTGAAAAGCTGATTAGAAGTTTGCGTGCCGCCCCTTTTGGGGCGGCACGTTTTTGTGTGTGGTCCCGGTCTTCACAATTTCCGTCAAGCTTTTGGTTAGGTTTTGGTCGGATGACGCAAGGGTGGAAGGGTAAAAGATCATTCGATAAAAAAGCTCAGAGAAAGTGCTGGTAGGGGAGTTGTTGAGGTTTTCGACAGCTTTTGTCAACAAGAAACTTTGCAGCTATTGCTGCAGATTGCGTTGCCGTGGCCTTGGCGGTGCGGGATGCTGGGCGTAAGCGTCGAATGCTCCGATTGAGGAGGCCAGCATGGATCTATTTCTTGAGACCCCGCAGCAACAAGCTGAGCGCATGCTGCGTCAGCAGCAACGACTCATGGAGATGCAAATGCAAGGGGCGGCAGTCCAGCCCTTTGCGCAAAATGTCGTGCTCGCTGCTGTACCTGCAGCTGTGCCCGGGTGTGAATCGGCACCAGAGGCCTATTCCGTACAGCAAGATTCATATGCGCAGGAGCTCGCGTTCGACAAGCGTCGTGCGCGCCGTCGCCGCGTGGGCCAGCGCCTGCGCACCTTGGCGATGATCGTGCTCATCCCGCTGGGGCTTGCGGCCATCTTTCTGGCGTCGTATGCCCTCACGTGCATCCTCAACGGCGCATCGCCCAACGAGGTGCTCCAGCATCTAGCGGCCCTAGGCCAGCGCCTAGGTGACGTCATAACAACCATCCGCGCCGGCTGGGAGAGTTAGCGTTTGTCACATTAGGACTTCTAGGGTGTAGGGATTCTCGCCACGAGTAGGATTCTTGCATCCTGTGGGTCCTGTCGTGCGACTGAATAGTATTATTGAAGATGAATAATAATAGGATTTGCTATGTATAAGCAGGATTTAGAGCAGACTCTTTTGGATATTGACGAAGAGGCGGAGCTGGAAATAGGTCCAAGAGACGATAGGCCGAGCGTTGTATTGGTGGGAGGAAGCGCCTTCATGCTAAACGATGTGACGAATCGGTCGGTTACACATGACATTGATGTGTTTGAGGCAGACAGGTGCCTCCGCGAGATCATAGCTCGATACCCCGAGGTGAATGGCATGGTAGTGGCATATTGCAACCAGATGCCATTCAATTACGAAGATCGACTGATCCCATTGGAGATCGGGGCGCATTTTATCAGGTACTTTACGCCATCTTTGGAGGATCTGGCGGTGATGAAGCTTTATGCCTATCGTCCGAACGACATCGTCGACCTCCATAGTCGAACATTTATCGACCGACTTGATTGGGATCTGCTCGAGCGGCTTATATTCGATGAAGGAGAGGCGTTGGCCTCGTCGCCTTCAGAGCGGAGTTATCAAGAGATGGTCTGTGCATACAGGCAATACAAAAAGGAGGTGCTCGGTTGAATCTGACTTTTGAGGGATTTTTGAAAGGCTATTGCCGAGAGCTGTCCGGACAGCAGTCGCTGAGTTTTAGGAAGCTTGTAAAGCAGGCAACAACGGTTGAGCCGCGTGTGGCGGAGCCTCTGTTTTTGCTCGCTTTGGCGCAGGGTAAGGCCGAATACGTTCTGGGTTTATCCGAGGGCTCGTGGATGGAAGAGGGCTATCGAGGTGTTTTGTCTCTGTATGGCCAAGCGAGTAGCCTGGCATCTCTATGCTCCGAGGATAAGCTCCCCAATCGTTACGCCAACGTTTGGCGTGCGTATAGAGGGGTGAAAGAAAAGCCAGCGGCCGACAGAAGGGTGAACGCCCTGATGAGAAAGAGAACACTTAAAGCATTGGAGGAATCGGGTGTAACGCGCTACGGTCTCTGCCGCGATTTGAATCTGAATAAGGGAAACGTGTACGCATACTTAGCCGGTGATGACTCGAAGGTGAGCAGGAAGACAGCGCGTCGCATTATGGAATATGCGGAGGAGAGAAGCACCCAAGAAGGGGCCGGGCGCCCGGTGCGTGTGGCGGGGTAAGATTGATCGCGGTTTTGATTGATAATCGATTGGGTTTGTTGGGCGGAGTCTATGTCTGCTATTGATATTGCGCTTGTTGTGATTGCCTTGGTGGCGGTGGGGGTTGCTGTGGCTTGCGCCCTCCAGCTCAAGGGCCTTCGTGCCGAGTTGCGAGAGCGTGGCGGCAACGAAGCGGAAACGCTCGCGGCACTCGAGCAGGCCAACAGCGCGCTCGATGCCCTCAACGTCGCGCTGACAGAAACCCGCCGCACGGCAAACGCCATCGCGCAGCAGCAGACGACCGACGCCGCCGTAGAGCAGCAGCGCTACCTGACCATTGCGCGCGAGTTCTCGCAAGCTGGTGACCGGATGGATGACCTGCGCCGCGAGACGGCCCAACAGCTTGGCGCCAACCGCGAAGGCATCGAGCATCGCCTGGACAAGGTACGCGAGACGGTCGATGCTCAGCTGGGCGCCATCCGCAAAGACAACAACGTGCAGCTCGACCAAATGCGTGCGACGGTGGACGAGAAGCTCTCTCGCACGCTCAACGACCGACTGTCGGCATCGTTTAAGCAGGTGAGCGACCAGCTCGAGGCCGTGTACAAGGGCCTGGGCGACATGCAGTCTATCGCCACCGGCGTGGGCGACCTTAAACGCGTGCTGGGCAATGTGAAGGCGCGTGGCATTTTGGGCGAGGTGCAGCTGGGCGCGATCCTGGCGGACATCCTCACACCCGACCAGTATCTGGAAAACGTCGCCACCAAGCCCGGCGCCTCGGAGCGTGTTGAGTTTGCCGTCAAGCTGCCGGTAGACGAGGGCGACCCCGTGCTGCTGCCGATTGACTCCAAATTCCCGGGTGATGCGTACGAGCATCTGCTCGACGCGCAGGAGTCGGGCGATGCGGAGACCGTGGCGGCTGCGCGCAAGACGCTCGACACCATGGTCAAGCGCGAGGCCAAGGACATCTGCGAAAAGTACCTGAGTGTGCCGGCAACGACCAACTTTGGCATCATGTTCGTGCCGTTTGAGGGGCTGTACGCCGAGATCGTCAGCCGCCCCGGGCTTATCGAGATCCTGGGCCGCGACTATCACGTCAACGTAGCCGGTCCCAGCACCATGGCCGCCATTCTCAACAGCCTGCAGATGAGCTACCAGACGTTTAGGCTGCAAAAACGTACCGACGACGTGCTGCGCGTGCTCTCCGCCGTCAAGGCCGAGCTGCCGCGCTATCAGGCGGCGCTGCGCCGCGCCCAGCAGCAGATCGAGACCGCGGGCAAAACGGTCGAGGGCATCATTACCACGCGCACCAACGTCATGGAGCGCAAGCTCAAGGACATCGACGCGCTGGAGGATGCCGACCAAGCCGATGAGATTTTGGGGCTCACATCCGCGGAGCTGCTCGCAGGCCAAAAAGACGAGGGCTAGCTGCATCTGACGGCGGGGCGCCGGTGTAAACGCGGGTGCCCCGCTGCTTTTCGCATCGTGCTTGCCTGAAGTGCGCTTCAATGTGCAACAATGGCGTTTCGCCCTATCAGACGCGAAAGGAAGCCCATGTCTCAGAGAAGCACCAGTCCGCTCAAACGCTCCACCGTGCGCCGCACGCTGCAGCGGTTTTGGGACGTCACGCGCACGCAGCCGCTGATTGTCTTTCTCTCGGTGCTCTCGTCGGCGGGCTACATCTTTTTGCTCACGTTTGCCAACACCTACGTGATGGCCCTCATCGTCGACCGCGTCCAGGCCGGCCCCGTGGCGGGCGATCAAGTATTCGAGGTCTTCGGCCCCTATATCCTGGCGCTCGTACTCGTTAACCTGGTGGGTCAGATCCTCTCCAAGCTGCAGGACTACACCGTCTACAAGCTCGAGATCGCAGGCAACTACCACCTGGCGCGCCTGTGCTTCGACACGCTCTCCAACCAATCCATGACATTCCATACCAGCCGCTTTGGCGGATCGCTTGTGAGCCAGACAAGCCGTTTTATGAGCGGCTACACGGGTCTGGTCGACGTGACGGTGTATTCGCTCATCCCCACCATCACCTCGGTCATCTGCACCGTGGCCGCACTCGCCCCGGTGGTACCGACGTTTACCGTGATCCTGGTGGGCATCATGGTCGTCTACATCGCGTTTGTCTGGCTTATGTACAAGCGCATCATGCCGCTTTCGGCCGCGACGTCCGCCGCACAGAACAAGCTCTCGGGCGTGCTCTCCGACGCGGTCACGAACATCTTGGCCGTCAAGACCTGCGGACGCGAGGACTTCGAACGCGATCTGTTCGACGCCGCCGATCGTGCCGCGCGCGACGCCGAGACGGTCTCGATGCACGCCATGATGCAGCGCAACTTTACGACCTCGGGCCTTATCGTCATTACCATGGCCGTAGTGAGCGTGTTCGTGGCGGGCGGCAACGCGTGGTTTGGCATTTCGGCTGGCTCGCTCGTCATGATCTTTACCTATACGTACAACCTCACCATGCGTTTGAACTACGTGAGCTCCATGATGCAGCGCATCAACCGCGCGCTGGGCGATGCGGCCGAGATGACGCGTGTGCTGGACGAGCCGCGTCTGGTGGCAGACGACGCGAATGCCCCCGAGCTCAAGGTGCGCGAGGGCGCGATTGATTTTGAGCACCTGAGCTTTGCGTACCGTGACGCTGCGGCGGGCGAGAACGTGTTCGATGACCTGACACTTCATGTGGCGGCGGGCCAGCGCGTGGGCCTGGTGGGCAAATCGGGCTCGGGTAAGACGACGCTCACCAAGCTGCTGCTGCGCCTGGACGATGTCCAGGGCGGCCGCGTGCTCGTGGACGGTCAGGATGTCTCGCGCTGCACGCAGCAAAGCCTGCGCCGCCAGGTTGCCTACGTGCCGCAGGAGGCGCTGCTGTTCCACCGCTCCATTCGCGAAAACATTGCCTACGGTCGTCCCAACGCCACTGATGAGCAGATTCGCGAGGCCGCGCGCCTGGCCAATGCCCTGGAGTTTATCGACCGATTGCCCCGTGGCTTTGACACCATGGTGGGTGAGCGCGGCGTCAAGCTCTCGGGCGGCCAGCGTCAGCGCGTGGCTATCGCCCGCGCCATCCTCACCGACGCGCCGATTCTAGTGCTCGACGAGGCGACCTCTGCCCTGGACAGCGAGTCCGAGGCGCTGGTGCAGGAGGCGCTCGAAAACCTGATGCGCGGGCGCACCTCCATTGTGGTGGCGCACCGCCTGTCCACCGTGGCGGCGCTCGACCGCATTGTGGTGCTGGCCGATGGTGAGATTGTCGAGGACGGCACGCATGCGCAGCTCGTCGAGGCGGGTGGCGAGTACGCGAGCCTGTGGAGCCGTCAGACCGGCGCATTCTTGGAGGCGTAAGCGTCTCGGACGTGGGACAATTGTGCCCATAAGTTTATTGTGCCGTTGAGCTGAGGAGTCGTTATGCCACGCGAGACCAATGCCGCCAAGCGCGAGCGCGCCATCGAGGTGTGCGAGCGCCTCAACCGTCGCTATGGCCCGGTCGAGTGCTTTTTGGACCACGAGAATCCCTTCCGCCTGCTGATCGCGGTGCTACTCTCGGCGCAAACGACCGACGCGCAGGTCAACAAGGTGACGCCGCGGCTGTTTGCCCAGTGGCCCACGCCCGAGGCCATGGCCGGGGCGAGCGTGGCTGACGTGGCAGACACCATCAAGTCACTCGGCTTCTACAAGAGCAAAGCCAAGCATGCCGTCGAGGCCGCGCAGATGATCGTCGCCGACTATGGCGGCGAGGTACCGGCCGACATGAAGGAGCTTGTAAAGCTGCCGGGCGTGGGACGCAAGACGGCGAACATCGTGCTCAACGTGGGGTATGGCATCGTGGAGGGCATTGCGGTGGACACGCACGTCAACCGCATTGCGCACCGCCTGATGTTGAGTCCCAAGACGCATGCCAAGGAGCCGCTCAAGACCGAGCAGGATCTGCTCAAGATTTTGCCGCACGAGTATTGGGAGTCGGTCAACCATCAGTGGATTACCTTTGGTCGCGAGATCTGCGACGCCCGCAAACCCAAGTGCGGCGAGTGTCCGCTGGCAGATTTGTGCCCCAGCGTGCGCGTGACGGGGTAGGGCGGAACGCATCTTCGTCTGGCGTTTTTTGCGGGGCCGGGTTTGCCCTTGAGCCGGAGTCCTCTCCATGCGCTACCATGACAGACAATGTATTTGACGTACGACCCGCCGAGCTTGCCCCGGCGGGCTTTTGGCGTTGCGATGCCGGAGGAACAGCATGCTCATTCACCGTATAGCCGCGCAGCTCTACACTGCCGAGGCGCTGCAGACCGTCGAGGCCGGGCTCGATTCTGGCGAGGACGTGACGCTGGCCGTGTCTCAGTCGGGTCGCACGCTTATGGCCGCCGCCCAGTTTGCGCGCCGTCCGCGCCCCACGGTCTACATTGTGAGCGGCGAGGACGCGGCCGATCGTGCCGCCCGCAGCCTTGCCGCCTATGTGGGGCTGGCGCACGTGTGCCGCTTCCCCGAGCGCAAGGACTATCCGTGGCGCGAGCAGGCGCCAGACGATGCCGTGGTGGCGCAGCGCTGCGAGGCGCTCGGGCGCATCGTGCGCGGCGACAACTGCATTATGGTCGCCTCGGCCCGCGCACTGCTGCGCTGCGTGCCGCCGGTCGAGAGCCGCTACTGGGAGTCCACGACCTTTGCGGTGGGCGAGGAGATCCCTTTTGACGAGGTGCCGCAGCGCCTGGTGGGCATGGGCTACACCAATGCCGGCGCCGCCGATGCACCCGGCCTGTTCCGCGTGCACGGTGACACCGTCGAGGTGTTTCCCGCACAGGAAAAGGCGCCCGTGCGCATCGAGTTTTTTGGCGACGAGATCGACCGTATCCGCCGCATGGTGAGTTCCACGGGCCAGACCATCGGCAACGAGGACAGCATCGAGATCTTCCCCTGTCGCGAGCTCGCACTCACCGACGACGCCGTCCACAACATGCATGTGGCGCTCTATCGCGCCAGCCAGGACGACAGCAAACTGGCGGCGCTGCTCGAGATGGTGGATGCGCGCATCGTCACGCCCGAGCTCGATCGCTTTTTGCCGGTGATGTACGGCCAGACCGTGAGCCCGCTGGCGCACGTGAGCGGCAAGGCGCTCGTGGTGCTGTCCGAGCCGCGCTCGCTGTTCGACGATTGCCTGCGCGCCTACGAGGATATCGAGGCGCGTGCCGGCGAGGCGGGGGTCGACCGACTGGATGGCCTGTACGTGCGTGCCCAGCAGCTCGATTTTGGTGCCCAGCAGCGCCTGAACTACGTGAGCTTGATTCGTGCCGGCGGTGCGGTGACGGCAGAGCTCAAGATTGAGCAGCCGGCCATTGCGGGCTCGGACAATCGCTTTATGACGCGCATTCAGGAAGTCGTGGGCAAGCGCTATGCCTGCGTGTTTGCCATCCCCGACCGCGGTGCGCGCGAGTCGATGGAGCTCACCTTTGGCGATGAGGGTATTACCTTTGAGGAGTCGCTGACGGCCGCGCCCGAAAACGCGGGCGCTATTGGCGACCGTGTGCGCGTGGCAGCGGCGGATTCTGCCGATCGTGCTGTCCGCCAGGATGCTCATGCTGCAATTCGCGAGCGCAAGGCCGATGCGCTCAACGCCCGCTCGCTCGAGGCGGGTGCCGCCCAGGCTGCCGCCGGCGCCGCCGTGCCCACCATCTCGCGCGGACGCGTGACCTTTGTCGATGCCGCCTTGCCGCAGGGCGTGGTGGTGCCCGATGCCAACCTGGCCGTGTTCTCGATTGCCGACCTCAACGCCCGCATGGACGCCAACCGCGCGCGCAGCCGCCGCAAGGTGGACATTACGCAGATCACGTTCCCGTTTAAGCCGGGCGACTACGTGGTGCACGCCACTCACGGCATCGCGCTCTTTAGCGAGATCGCGCGCCAGGAAGTGGGCGGCAAGGAGCGCGACTACTTTTTGCTGGAATATGCCGACGGCGACAAGCTCTACGTGCCGCTGGAGCAGGTTGACCGCATTACGCGCTACGTTGGTCCCGACGGCGATAAACCGCGCTTGACCAGGCTCAACACCGCCGACTGGACGCGTGCCACCAACAAGGCGCGCAAGAACGCCAAAAAGCTGGCGTTTGACCTGGTCGACCTGTATACGCGCCGCTCTTCGATTACCGGTATCGCCTGCCCGCCCGATACGCCCGAGCAGATCGAGATGGAGGGGAGCTTTCCCTACGACGAGACGCGCGACCAGCTGGAGGCCATCGCCGACATTAAGGCCGATATGGAGGCACCCAAGCCCATGGACCGCCTGCTGTGCGGCGACGTGGGCTTTGGCAAGACCGAGGTCGCCCTGCGCGCGGCGTTTAAGTGCGTGGACTCCGGCCGTCAGGTCATGGTGCTCTGCCCCACGACCATTCTGGCCCAGCAGCACTACGAGACGTTCTTTGAGCGCTTTGCCCCGTTTGGCCTCGAGGTCGAGGTGCTCAGCCGCTTCCGCACGCCGGCGCAGCAAAAGCGCGCGCTCAAGGCGTTTGCCGAGGGCACGATCGACGTGCTCATCGGCACGCATCGTCTGCTCTCGGCCGATGTGAACCCCAAGAACCTGGGCCTGGTGATCATCGACGAGGAGCAGCGCTTTGGCGTGCAGCACAAGGAGCAGCTCAAGAACCTGCGCGAGCAGATTGACGTGCTCACGCTCTCGGCAACGCCGATCCCGCGAACCATGCAGATGGCCACGAGCGGCGTGCGCGATATGAGCCTGATCACCACGCCGCCGACCGGGCGTCGTCCCGTGATCGTGCACGTGGGGGAGTACGACCCCGACGTGGTGAGCGCGGCGATTCGCCTGGAGGTGGGTCGCGGCGGACAGGTGTACTACGTGTCCAACCGCGTCAAGACCATCGATGACGCTGTGGCACGCGTGCACGAGGCCGCGCCCGAGGCGCGCGTGGGCGTGGCGCACGGCAAGATGAGCCCGCGCGAGGTCGAGGACGTGATGATCGAGTTCGCGACCAAAAAGATCGATGTGCTCATCGCCACGACCATCGTGGAGAGCGGCATCGACAACGCGACCGCCAACACGCTCATCATCGAGGACTCGCAGCGCCTGGGTCTGGCACAGCTCTACCAGCTCAAGGGCCGTGTGGGTCGCTCGGCCACGCAGGCCTACGCGTACTTTATGTTCCCGGGCGAGCTGCCGCTCACCGAGGAGGCGACGGCGCGCCTGACTGCACTTTCCGAGTTCCAGGACCTGGGCAGCGGCATGCGTATCGCCATGCGCGACCTGGAGATTCGCGGCGCCGGTTCGCTGATGGGCGCTGAGCAGCACGGCAACCTGTCGAGCGTGGGCTTTGACCTGTTTACGCAGATGTTGGGCCAGGCCGTGGCCGAGGCGCGCGGCGATGACGACGCCGGCGTGGAGGCGGCGAGCGTGGGTATTAATCTGCCGGCCGATTACTTCTTGTCCGAGGAGTACCTGCCGGCGGTGGACCAGCGCGTGCTCGTGTACCGCAAGCTCGCAGCGGCCGAGGACCTGGAGAGCATCGACGAGGTGCAGGAAGAGACCGAGGCCGCGCATGGCGAGCTGCCGTTGGCGGGACTCAATCTGTTCAACCGCGCGCGTATCCGTATCCGCGGCGAGCGCTTGGGGCTCGAGAGCGTCACGCTCAGCGGCGGCCGCATCACGTTTTTGGGCGTAGACGTGCCCAAGAAGGTGGCCTTTGAGCTTAAGACCCGCTATGGCGCGGTGAACTTCCCCAAGAGCCGCAAGCTGTCGGTACCCTACAAGGCGGGCGCCGGTGCGGGCAGCGGCCTGGGCCGAGGTCTCGACGCCAACGACGGCACCGGCCCGGTGGCGGCCGCGCTCATGCTACTGCAGCAGCTGGGCACCAGCGATGACGACTAATGGGTCGACGCTGCAAACGCCCCATTTGGGTAATCTGACCCCATCGGAAGGAAAGCATGTTCGGGTATATCTATAAGAAAGATGCCGCTGCTATCGCGGTCATCCTTGTCCTTTGCCTGGGCGCGGGCACCTTTTTCGATTACCAAATCTCGAGTGCGCTGTTTAACTCGTCCAGCCTGTTTGGCCGCTTTGTCGAGGCGGCCGGCGAGCTGCCATTCGAGCTGACGGCGAGTATCGCGGGCGTCATGCTCGTGCGCTCGGCACGCCCCGATTCCAAGGCGAGCAAGTGGCTCGCCGCGCTGGGCGTTTTGATCAACGTGGGCCTGGTCGGCTACGAGATTATCGGATCGCTGCGCGTCGGCGGCAAGCTCATCGCGTTTCAGCTGGTACTGACGTTTACGCTGGTCATCGCGGCCAACCTCATCGCCTATCGCCTTACGCGCGACACCGACCCCGACGATCTCACGCGCTGGGCGCTGATGGTGCTTGCCGTGTGGGTCGCTCAGGCCATCATCCTCAACGTGATTGTCAAGCCGCTGTGGTCGCGCCCGCGCATGCGCGTGATCGAGGTCACGCCGGGGCTCAATTTTCAGCCGTGGTGGGTAATCGGCAATCCCGACAAGTGGACCTATATCGCCGCCGGAGTGATCAAGGACGGGTTCAAGTCGTTTGCGAGCGGACACACGGCACATGCGGCGATCGGCCTTATGCTCGCCGGGCTTCCTGCGGCGTCCTTTAAGGAAAAGCCGTCGCGCCGTCGCGTGGTCTTTTGGACGGCGGCTGCGGTTGCGGCGCTCGTCGCCTTTGGCCGCATTGTGATCGGTGCGCACTTTTTGACTGACGTGAGCTGCGGCTTTGCCCTGGTGCTGGCACTTGAGTGCCTTGCCGCGCGTATTGCCTATCCGGGCGGCGTACAATAGCGGCGTTTAAATCATCGGGCCCATGCCCGGCTAGAGAGGATTGCCATGCTCGCGTTCAACAACGACTATTCCCACGGTGCTCATCCGGCAGTGCTGCAGGCGCTCGTCGATACCAACATGGAGCCGCAGCCCGGCTACGGTACCGATGCGCACACCGAGCGTGCCAAGCAGCTGATTCGCGAGGCCTGTCAGGCCCCCGATGCCGACGTGTTCTTGCTGGTGGGCGGCACGCAGGCCAACGCGACGGTGATTGACATGCTGCTCGCGCCCTACGAGGGCGTCGTTGCCGCCGAGACCGGCCATGTCGCTTGCCACGAGGCGGGCGCCATCGAGTTTGGCGGCCACAAGGTGCTCACCATCCCCGGCTACGAGGGCAAGATGCACGCCGAGGATCTCGAGAACTATATCCAGGTGTTCTACGAAAACGAGAGCTACGAGCACACGGTGTTCCCGGGCGCCGTGTACGTGAGTCTATCGACCGAGTACGGCACGCTGTACTCCAAGGCCGAGCTCGCGGCGATTCACGCGGTGTGCCAGAAGCGCGAGATTCCGCTGTTTGTGGACGGTGCTCGTCTGGCCTATGCACTGGCGGCCGATGAGTGCGACATTACCCTGCCCGAGCTGGCGCAGCTGTGCGACGTGTTCTACATCGGCGGCACCAAGTGCGGCGCGCTTTGCGGCGAGGCCGTGGTGTTTTGCGGCATGCACGCTCCGGCGCATCCCATTCCGCGCATTAAACAGCACGGCGCGCTGTTGGCCAAGGGTCGCCTGACGGGCGTGCAGTTTGAGGCGCTCTTTACCGACGGCCTGTATTTTGAGATTGGTCGCCAGGCGATCGAGACGGCTCAGGCGCTTCGTCGAGTGCTGCACGAGCGCGGCTACCAGTTCTTTTTGGAGACGCCCACAAACCAGCAGTTTGTGATTCTGCCCAACGAGGATATGGCCCGCATTCGTGAGCATGCTTCGATCGAGTACTGGGAAAAGTACGACGAGACCCATACGGTGGTGCGCTTTTGCACCAGCTGGGCCACGACGCAGGAGGACATCGACGCGTTGGCGGCTGTCCTGTAGCTTGACGTAATGACGAGGGGCCGCCCTGCGCCTGGGTTTGGCGCAGGGCGGCCTTTGCTTTTGAGGGAGAGGGGTTGTGTGACCGAGATGTCCGAGCCGACGATTCGCCTGGCGACGCCCGATGATGCGCCAGCGCTGCTTGCCATCTATGAGCCGTATGTGCGCCAGACGGCGATTACCTGCGAATACGAGGTGCCGAGCGTTGAGGAGTTCGCCGGGCGCATCGAGCGTACGCTCGAGCGCTATCCGTATCTGGTGATGGAGCTGGACGGGCGCCCGGTAGGCTATGCCTATGTGAGTCCGCTCAACAGCCGCGAGGCGTACGACTGGTCGGTCGAGACATCGATCTACCTGGCGCGCGACGTGCGCCACGGCGGACTGGGTCGCAGGTTGCACGACGCGCTCAAGCAGTGCCTGGTCGCGATGGGCATCACCAACATGTGCGCGCTCATCGCCGTGCCGCACGACAAGGACGACGAGTACCTGACGCACAACAGCCAGGACTTCCATGCCCATATGGGGTATCGCCTGGTGGGCGCCTTCGATCGCTGCGCCCAAAAGTTCGGCCGCTGGTACGACATGTGCTGGATGGAGCTGGTCCTGGCCGAACGCGTCCCCAACCAACCCAAACCAACCTGGTTCCCCGACCTCCCCAAACCTACCATTTAGGGACAGGTTTATTTTGGCAGGTTAGCCGATGGGCTCGGTGTATTTGGCGCGGTCGGTGCGTTGGATGCGCTTGGAGACATGGAGCGGGCGGCCGTCGGTGTCGTAGACGTAGTCGGTGATCAGGATCAGTGCCTGCCCGCGCTCAACGTTGAGCAAAAACGCCTCGTTTTGCGAGGCATAGCATACCTCAAAGGTCTTGTGCCCCTGTGCCGGCGCACGATGGAACTCCTGGCGCAGCGTGGCGTAGAGCGATCCGTTGATGTCGCGATCGATGAGCGACCCAAAGCTCGGCGGCAGATAGGTGGTCTCCAGACACAGCGGCGCATCGTCCAGATAGCGCAGGCGGACAAGTTTGACGAGCTTGCTGCCTACGGCGGCGTCAAAGAACTTGGCTATGCTGCCGGCCGCCTTGGCAAAGCCCGAGTCCACGGTGCGCGTGGTGGGCTTCATGCCCTGACCCTGGACCTGTGCCGTATAGCTCGAAAACACCAGGTTGTTCTCGTGGAGCGCGGGCGTGTCGGCCACAAAGGTGCCACGTCCGCGCTCGGTGCGCACCAGGCCCTCGTCAACTAACACCTTAAGCGCGTGGCGCACGGTGCTGCGCGACAGCCCCGATTCGTCCATGAGCTCCATCTCGGACGGCAGCTTGTCTCCGCGTGCGTAGGTGCCGGCGGCAATGCGGTCGCGAAGCGTTGCCGCCAGACGCTCGTATTGGGTCAAGTTCTTTTTCGACGAAGTGCTCATGCGAACAACCTGTATCTAACTTGTATGCTTACAGAACCAAGCATGTATCCAACATGACAACAAAACCGCTGGTAATGGCTTGCCGAAAACTTTACCAGCAAAATTTCTAAGACAAATATAGCATACAACTAGTCGACATAACCAAAACATGTATGTAACTTGTATGCCATCGAGAGCATCAAACGAGAAGAAAGGCTGATGCACGATGACTACTCAGGAACAGGTTAAGGACGTCGTCTCCCAGGTTTTGGCTGACAAGGCAGACAAGGGCGGCATCAAGCGCGTCGTGTGGATTGGCGCCGGTGGATCCAACGGCGGCAACTATCCTGCCCAGTACTTTATGGAGCACGAGGCCACGCAGGTCGTGAGCTCCAGCTACACCAGCAACGAGTTCGTGCACGCCACGCCTGCCTACGTCAACGAGAACACCCTGGCCGTCGTCGTGTCCATGCGCGGCACCAAGGAGACCATCGTCGCCGCCCAGGTCGCCAAGAACCACGGCGCCAGCACCATCGCCATCTATGTTGACGAGTCCGCCCTCACCGAGGTCTGCGACTACAAGATTCAGTACGACAGCCTGGCCGTCGACGAGTCCTGCATGGGCCGCACCAACTCCGCCGTCGTGACCATGATCGCCATGGAGCTCACGCAGCAGACCGAGGGCTATGCCGAGTACGAGACCGCTATGGCCGCCTTCGACCTGGTCGATCCCATCTATCGCAAGGCCGTCGAGTACACCCGTCCGCTCGCTGCCAAGTGGGCCGAGCAGAACGCCGACAAGCCCTGCATCAACGTGATGGCTCAGGGTCCGCTCTTTGGTGCCGCCTACGTCTTTAGCATCTGCAATGTGCAGGAGATGCTGCAGATCGACTCCTGCACCATCAACACCTGCGACTTCTTCCACGGCCCCTTCGAGATCCTGGACAAGCGCACCTCGCTGTTCCAGCTCATCAGCGTCGGCCGCAGCCGCTGCAACGACGAGCGCGGCATCCGCTTTGTCAACCAGTACGGTGGCGAGCGCGTCTATCAGCTCGACGCCAAGGAGCTTGGCCTCAACGACATCAAGGACAGCGTAAGTGAGTACTTCAACCACCTGATCTTTGCGCCGATCCTCAACAACGTGTACATGCGCGCGCTCTCTGCTGTCACCCACAAGGACTACATGACGCGCCGCTACATGTGGAAGCTGGACTACTAAGGGATAGAGCGGCCTAACAGCCCAATACCCCTCATAAGTTGCGGTGGAATAGTTCCTGTTTGGGGGCGTGAAACCTCTGTTTGAGAACTATTTCACCGCAACTGCTAGAGCGACACTTGGGGACGTTCCCTTTCTGCCGGCAGTTGGGGGCACTCCTTGTTTCAAAAGTTTCCCGTTCGCCGATTTCAGTCTTGATAAATGTATATAACGACTATAACGTAGCATGAAACATATTGGAAACAATACCGAGGAGGCTGCGTTGAAGAGGAGCAATCTGGGCTATGTGCTGGTGCTGATCGCCGCGCTAATGTGGGGCACCATCGGAATCTTTGTTAACGGAATATCGGCCCTGGGCGTTTCGTCTCAGAGCATGGCGGCCTTTCGCCTGTTGTCGGGTGCTGTCTTGATGGCTCCGGTCTTGGCATTTATGGGTTGCCAGGGAGGTGCTCGTGAGGGAAAAGCCTCGGGTCCCATGACGCTGTTCAAGGCAAGCCCTAAAGAGCTCGTTCCCTGCGCGCTTGTCGGTATCGTCGGTTTAGCCGTCGCCAACACCTGCTATTACGAGTGCATGGGCGAGGTGGGCATGTCCACGGCCTCGGTGCTGCTCTACACCTCGCCGGTGTTTGGCGTCATGTTCGGCCGCGTGCTTTATCGCGAGGACGTGACCCCCAACAAGCTCGTCGCCATCGTCTTTAACATTGTGGGTTGTGTGCTCGCGGTGACGAGCGGCGACCTGTCCGGTTTCCATTTCTCGGCCTGGGGCGTCGCGTCGGGTGTGATCGCCGGACTTTGCGGTGCGCTGCTGGCGGTGTTTAGCCGCATGGCCACCAAGACGCTGCATCCGCTGGCGGTGACGTTTTGGGGCTTTGTCTTTGGCGGATGCTTTATGGCAGTGCTTTCGGCTCCGTGGTCCGATATGGCCGCGGCAATGTCCCCGCAGCTCATTCTGCTGTTCGCGGGCTTTGGCTTTATTCCGACGGCTCTTGCGTACATCTTCTATATGCAGGGCCTTTCGATGGATCTCGAGACGTCGAAGGTGCCGGTCGTGGCTTCGTTCGAAACCGTGGCGACCGTTCTGGTCGGCATTGGTATCTATGCCGAGCCCGCCGGCGCGATCAAGGTCCTGGGCATCGTGCTGGTGCTCGCGTCCATCCTGATTATGAACACCGACTTCTCCAAGCTGCGCAACAGTGCCTTTGTCGGCCATATCGTTGAGAGCATGACCTTTAAGCCCAACGCGTGGTGGACGGAGAAATCGCAGGACATGGATCTGTTCCGCGAGCGCACGGGCATTGCGCTGGAGCTCACCGTGCAGGAAAGCCCCTGGTACTTCGTGCGATAGGGGGTTGCGCGCGGTGTCCGACCTGGGGTTATCCAGCCAGCGTCGGCCTACCCAGCCCAACGTTTCAAGTGCGTTAAACCCGCCAACGGTCGTTTTTCACCCGCGAACGGTTTATATACTAATTATCAATATAAGCAACGTATAAGACGTTATAATGACCATAACGAAAAGGAGGAGGCAAGATGAATCAGATCATTCTCGCATCTCATGGCGGCCTGGCCGCAGGCGCCAAAGACACGCTCGAGATGGTTCTCGGCGACGTGTCGAACGTCCACGTCGTGTCGCTTGCTCGTGACGACAAGGAGCCCATCACCAATAAGGTGGACGCCATGATCGCCACGTTCAACGCGGACGACACCGTCTATGTGCTGACCGATATGCTCGGCAGCTCGGTCAACAACAACATGGTCGAGCTTTCCAAGAACGGCACGAAGTTCACGGTTGTTAGCGGTTTCAACATCCCGCTGGCGCTCACGCTCGCTATGAGCCCCGTCCCCGTCAAGGGTGCCGAGCTCGCGGCCCTCATCAACGAGGCCCGCACCGGTCTGACCAACCCCAACGCACCGGTCGAGGCCGCCGCGGCTCCCGCCAAGAAGGCCAAGGCGTCCCGTCACAGCTCCGGTCCCGCCAAGATCGTCCTCGCACGTCTTGACTACCGTCTGCTGCACGGCCAGGTCGTCTTTACCTGGACCACCAAGGTTCAGGCCGAGCGCATCATCGTCGTCGACAACGCTGCCGCCAACGATGACATCAAGAAGGGCGCTCTTAAGCTGGCCAAGCCCCAGGGCGTGCGCCTGAACGTCTTCACCGTCGAGCGTGCCCTCGCCAAGATGGACAAGCTCAACACCCTCGGCGAGCGCGTCATGTTCGTCTTTGGCAACACGGCCGAGATGCTGCAGTTCTGCCAGGGCTACAAGCTCGACGCCATCAACCTGGGCGCCACCGCCAACCACGACGGTGCCGATCAGGTCGGCGGCAAGGACAGCTCCGTCTTCCTCGACGCCACCCAGAAGTCCGACGTCAACCAGCTGCTCGACATGGGCATCAAGCTCTACGTCCAGCAGACCCCTACGTATCAGAGCGTCGACATCGACGCCAAGCTGTAATCAACCAGGCTTTTGCCTGACTGAAAGGAGAAGGGTATGAATACGTTCATCAGTGCGGTGCTCGTCGGCCTCGTCGGCGTGTTCTGCATGTGGGACTCCCGCCTGCTCGGTCGTCTTAACTTCGAGCAGCCCCTCGTTGGCGCTACGCTCGTCGGTCTGCTGCTGGGCGATGTGCCCACCGGCCTTGCCGTCGGTGCCGCCGTCGAGCTCGTGTCCATGGGCCTGGTGCAGGTCGGCGCCGCCGTTCCGCCCGATATGGTCCTGGGCGGCATCGTGGCCGCTGCCTTTGCGTGCCTGACCGATGCTTCCGCCGAGACCGCCATGACGATCGCCATCCCGGTCGCCGTCCTGGGTCAGCTCCTCGGCATCGTGTTCCGTTCCATCATCGCTGCCCTCACCCATGTGGCAGATAACGCGATCGATAACGGAAAGTTCAAGACCGCCTACCGTATGCACATCTGCGCCGGCTCCGGTCTGTACGCCGTCATGTACTTCCTGCCGATCTTCCTCGCCGTCTTTGTTGGCACCGACCTGGTTCAGGCCATCGTCAACATGGTTCCCGAGTGGCTGTCCACTGGTCTTAACGTTTCGACCAAGATCATGACCGCCTACGGCTTGGCCCTGCTGCTCACCATGATGATCAAGAAGGGTATGACTCCGTTCCTGTTCATCGGTTTCCTGCTCGCCGCTTACCTCAACCTGTCCGTCATCGCGGTCGCTCTGATCGGTGTGTGCCTGGCTGTCGTCTTCATGGGCTTCAAGTTCAACGGTTCCCATGCAGCCGCCGGTGTCGATTCCGACTACGATCCGCTCGAAGACGACGAAGACTAAGGAGGAACACACTATGGCAACCCCAACCAAGGACGTGTCCCTGAACAAGAAGGTCAGCCAGTTCTTCTGGCGCTCCTGGGCCATCCAGGCCTCTTGGAACTACGAGCGTCAGATGAACATGGGCTTCCTCTACGGCATGGTTCCCACGCTCGATCGCCTCTATCCGGACGAGTCCGACCCCAAGCAGCTCGCTGCTAAGAAAGAGGCTTACCACCGTCACATGGCGTTCTACAACTGCACCCCGCAGACGAGCGCTTTCATCCTGGGCCTCTCCGCCTCCATGGAGGAGGAGTACGCCAAGGATCCCGAGAACTTCGATCCCGATTCGATCAACGCGGTCAAGACCTCCCTCATGGGTCCGCTTTCCGGCATCGGTGACTCCTTCTTCCAGGGCACCATCCGCGTTATCGCCTTTGGCCTGGGCGTTCAGCTGGCTCAGCAGGGCTCCATCATGGGCCCGATCCTGGCCATGCTCATCTCCATCGTCCCCTCTGTGCTGATCACTTGGTTCGCAGCCAAGATGGGCTATCAGGGCGGCCACGAGTACCTGAGCAAGCTTCAGGGCGGCGACCTCATGGAGAAGCTCATGTATGTCTGCGGCATCGTGGGTCTTATGTCCGTGGGCGGCATGATCGCTACGCTGATCGGCGCCACCACCCCGCTGCAGTTCGCTGAGGGCACCGTCGTGATCCAGGACATCCTGGACGGCATGATGCCCCAGATGATCTCCCTTGGCCTCACCGGCCTTATGTACTGGCTCATCAAGAAGAACGTCAACACCGGTTGGCTTCTCGTGATCGCCATCGTGGGCGGCATCGCCCTCTCCGCGGCCGGCATCCTGGCCTAGTCGCGACCAAGCGTCTAACCGCTTTCCCCGGGGAGCCTGCCTGGCATCCCATACCCCAGGCAGGCTTCCATCCCTATACGTGACAAAGGGCAGTCCCTTTGTCACATCCTCAACGGGCCGGCGACTCGGTCCAAATCACGGTAACCCTGCGTGCGCCCGGCAATGTGGCGCCGCAAAAATCGAAAGGAATGTGTCAGATGTACGAGATCGACCTTAACCTCCCTAAGCAGATCGTCGCTGACGTCCTGTCCAACCACGAGATCCACAGCGTCGCCTTCGTCGGCTGCGGTGCTTCCATGTCCGACCTTTACCCCGCCAAGTACTTCCTGGCCAACAACACGGACAAGCTGAACGTTCAGATCTTCACCGCTAACGAGTTCAACTACGACACGCCCTCCTGGGTCAACGAGCACACCTTCGTGATCACCTGCTCCCTCGGTGGCTCCACGCCCGAGACCGTCGAGGCCAACAAGACCGCCAAGAAGCACAACTGCCCGGTCGTCTCCCTCACCAACAAGGCTGGCTCCGCTCTGACCGTCGACGCCGACCACGTCATCGTTCACGGCTTCCACGCCAACTACGCTGCCAAGTGCGAGAAGCCCGGCTATGCCATCGCTCTTGCTCTCGAGATCCTTCAGCAGACCGAGGGCTATGACCACTACGAGGACATGATCACCGGCCTCACCAACGTTTTCGATCTCTGCGAGAACGCCGCTCAGCACTGCAAGAAGCTCGCCAAGAAGTTCGCCGAGGACTTCAAGGACGACAAGATGATCTACTTCATGGCTTCCGGTGCCTCCGAGAAGATGGCTTATTCTCACGCCGCCTTCCTGTTCACCGAGATGCAGTGGATCGACGCCGCCGCCTACAACACCGGCGAGTACTTCCACGGCCCGTTCGAGGTTTCCACCGAGGGTAAGCCCTACGTCTTCTTCATGTCCGATGGCGCCACCCGTCCGATGGACGCCCGCGCCCTCACCTTCCTTGAGCGCATGGGCGCTAAGGTCGCTCTGATCGACGCCAAGGACTACGGCCTGGCTGACGCTGTGCCCGCGAGCGTCGTCACCTACTTCAACCCGCTGCTGCACCTCGCCGTTATGCGCGAGTACGGCAACCAGATCGCCGAGGCCCGTCAGCACCCGCTGACCATGCGTCGCTACATGTGGAAGCTTTCCTACTAATCACAAGTAAGTAGACCTTACGGGTTGGTTGAGAGGGGATGGGGTTTGCGCCCTGTCCCCTTTTTTGCTTTGGGGAGGGCGTGTCCGTTGCGTCATAAACCCCCAGATAAAACCTACCAAAATAAACCTGTCCCTTTTTGGCAGGTGGGAGGAGATGCGTATGATCAAGGCAGTGCTGTTTGATATGGACGGCGTGCTGGTCGATACCGAGTGGTTCTACAACCGTCGCCGCGTGGCGTTTATGGAGGAGAAGGGGTTCCACTTTGACGAGATTCCCGATCTTTCGGGGTCTAACGAGCCCGCCATTTGGGAGGCGCTGGTGCCCGACGATGTTGAGCTGCGCGAGCGTCTGCGCGTGGAGTACAAGCAGGTCTACAGCCCGGATCACCCCGTTCCGTATGCCGAGCTGCTCAACGAGCAGACGGGGCCGGTGATGCGCGAGCTGCATGAGCGCGGCGTGAAGTGTGCCATCGCGAGCTCGTCCTATCGCGAGCTCATTGACGAGCTGGTGGAGATTGCCGACATCGCCGACGTGCTGGACTACACCATCAGCGGTCACGAGTGCAGTGCGTTTAAGCCCGACCCCGAGATTTACCTGCGTGCCATGGAAGCGCTGGGGGTGGAGCCTGCCGAGTGCCTGGTTATCGAGGACTCGCCTTTGGGCATCGAGGCCGGCAAGCGTTCCGGCGCCCGCGTCCTGGCGCTGCGTCCGCACGAGGGCGTCAACCTGGATCAATCGCGAGCCGATGCCGTTATCGATAATCTGACCGACATTTTGGCCGCTTTGTAGTGTCAATCCGCCGCGAGAAGTACGGGTTCAAACGTTTTTTGCGGTGGACTGGCTCAATTTGGTTTCGATTTTGATCCGTTTGGCTTCGATTCGAACTAAGTGAGTAGACTTTTTGGCGCAGGCCGAGCACAAAGCGTATCTGCCTTAGCAAAACCGCAGGTCACAGGGGTGGCGGTTTTGGGTGGGCTCGGCAGGTCGCGTAAAGTCTACTCACTTGTAATTTGGGCCTTTGGTCGTAGGGGTTGCTGGTCCCGTTTTGGTTGTCGAGAGAGGGTGAATTGAGGCGCCCCCTGTCGCTCCATGCTACAATCGCCGACATGCCCCACAACTACATCTGCCTTCGAAGGGAGCCTACGTGGCGAATGCCATCGATCAGCTCACGGACCGCGTGCTCGTGCTCGGCCGCCTTACCATCGTCCGCCGCGCCATTACCGCCGTGGCGGTCACCATTTCCGCCGTTCTCCAGACATTTCTGATCCAGGCGTTCATTCAGCCCGCTGATCTGCTTCCGAGCGGTCTCACCGGCGTCGCGGTCCTGCTCGATCGCGTTACCTCGCTTGGCGGCGTTCACATCGACATCTCGCTCGGTATGCTCGCGCTCAACATCCCTGTGGCGCTCCTATGCTGGAGCGGCATTAGCAAGCGCTTCGTCATCTTCTCGATGATGCAGGTTGTGCTCTCATCGCTGTTTCTCAACATCTTTCACTTCGCTCCGTTTTTGGGCGACAAGATCATGCTTATCATTTTTGGCGGCGTGGTCTCGGGCCTGGGCGCTGCCATCGCACTTAAGTCTGGCGCATCCACCGGCGGCACCGACTTTATCGCGCTGTGGGTCTCCAACCACACGGGCAAGACCATCTGGGGCGTCATCTTTGGTTTCAACTGCTTTATCCTGGCGATCTTTGGTTTTATGTTTGGCTGGGATAACGCAGCGTACTCCATCGTGTTCCAGTTTATTTCGACCAAGACCATCGACAGTTTCTATCGTCGCTACGACCGCGTGACGCTGCAGATCACGACGCGCAAGGCAGACGAGGTCATGACCGCCTATGTTGACCATTTTCAGCATGGTATTAGCTGCGCCGAGGTCATCGGCGGATACAGCCGCGAAAAGATGTACCTGCTGCACGCCGTTGTCTCGACCTACGAGAGCCAGGACATTATCAAGCTGGTGTGCGACATTGATCCCGGCGCCGTGATCAATGTGTTCCACACGCTCAACTTTGTGGGCGGCTGGTGGGGCGGTCATGTCGACGAGCCCATGCCCACGGCCGTACCCGATCCCGACAAGCCCGCACGTATGGCCAGCAGGCAGACGCGCCTCAGCGAACAGGACAGCCTGCAACAGGACGACGGCAAGTAAGGTTTTGCTGTATGTGGTGTATCGTTTTATCCAACTGAGGTAACATATAAAAAGACGTTATATACGTATTAGTTATTTCGATATTTTGATAAGAGTGATTAGACATGCCTGCACCAAAAAATGCACCGCTTTACCAGCAGATTTACGACGAGATCAAGGATGCGATCGAGAAAGGTATTTATGCACCCAAGGAGCGTATTCCGTCCGAACTTGAGCTTGCCGAACAGTACGAGGTGAGCCGCATTACGGTGCGCCGTGCCGTCGAGGAGCTGTGCTCCGATGGCTACCTGGTTAAGCAGCAGGGCCGCGGCACCTTTGTCTCCACGCCGCACATCAACCGCCAGTTCCACGCCTCGACGCTGCAGACGTTTACCGCGCTGTGTGCCGACAATGGCATGAAGGCGGGCGCACATGTGGTCGATCGCCAGATTGTGCCGGCACGTCAAAACGAGATGGAATTCTTTGGCCTGCAGAAGGACGCGCTGCTGCTGCATATCAAGCGCGTGCGTACAGCCGACGGTGAGCCCATCTTTGAGGAGAACATCTTTGTGCCGTTTGACGCTTACCGTGAGCTGTTGACGGCCGATCTTGAGGACAAGTCGATTTTTGCCGAGGTCGAGCGTGTTGGCGGAACGCCGATTGTCTCGGTTGGCTACCGTACGGTCGAGGCCGTTCGCGCTAACGCCGAGCAGGCGGCCGAGTTGGGCATTGCTCCGCACGATCCACTGCTCAATCTGCGCGCCGGCTTTACCGGCCCCAATGGCGAGCCGGTCCTGATGGGTAAGCAGTACTACGTGGGATCGCGCTACGTTATGGTCATGTAGGGTTGGTTCCGCCGTTCTAACGAACGGCGGACCGGTCGACGCTGCGCCTTTGGTTACGCGGTTTTACCAAACCGCGTAACGGCTTGACGCTGCAAACCCGTCAGAGCGGCAATCTGCCTTTCAACTTCGGCGGCATGACCAGAAGGTCAATGCCGCCTCG
>CABUOA010000029.1 GCA_902493145.1 uncultured Collinsella sp.
CCTGGGCGTTGGACTTCACGACGCGCGACAGACCGCAGACCTTCTCCATGGTGATGGGGTTGCGCTTGTGCGGCATGGCGGAGCTGCCCTTTTGGCCCTTGCGGAAGGGCTCCTCGGCCTCGAGTGTATCGGTCTTCTGCAGGTTGCGGACCTCGGTCGCGATGCGCTCGCAGGTGGCCGCTGTAGTGGCAAGCACGCCGGCAAGATAGGCGTGGTGATCGCGGCTGATGACCTGCGTGGACAGCGGGTCGTGAACCAGACCCAGGTGCTCACAGACGTACTCCTCGACGAACGGCTCGATGGAGCTGTAGGTGCCGACGGCACCGGAGATGGCACCGAAGGCAACGTTCTTGCGAGCATCCTCAAGACGATCAAGGTCGCGCTTGAGTTCCCATGCCCAAGAGCCAAACTTCATGCCGAAGGTCATCGGCTCAGCATGGATGCCATGGGTGCGTCCGGCGCAGAGCGTATTGCGCTCCTCGAAGGCGCGGCGCTTGCAGATCACGCCGAGCTTCTTGACGTCCTCGATAATCAGGTCACACGCCTGAGTAAGCTGATAGCACAGAGCAGTATCACCCAGGTCGGAGCTGGTCATACCGTAGTGAACCCAGCGACTAGGCTTGGGCTCGCCCTCGGGAACATCGGCGTCGATATATTCCTTCATGTTGGTCAGGAAGGCGATGACATCGTGGCGCGTGACCTCCTCGATCTCATCGACCTTCGCCTTCTCAAAGTTGGCATGGTCGCGGATCCACTGGGCTTCGTCTTTAGAAATGCCGATCTTGCCGAGCTCCGCCTGGGCCTCGCAGGCCAGAACCTCGATCTCCTGCCAAATGGCATACTTGTTCTCGAGGGAGAAGATATGTCCCATCTCCGGGCGGGTATAGCGATCGATCATAGCGGCTCCTTTTTGGTTATTGGCACGTTGGTCGTAACTTAACCATTGTACCGTGCGCGGGTGCGAGTATGGGCAGCAGGCATTAACCTAACATTTTGGAATTGGAGCGGGCATGGGGACATCCGCGCATTTGCTTCGCAAATCCGCACCGGCTGCGGTCGATCTCCTCGGATTCACGGAGACGATGGGGAAGACTTTGTTGAATTGGCCGTCCCAAGGTCTCCCGCGCTCGATGGAGCGGGCAACGGGACGTCCGCGTATTTGCTTCGCAAATCCGCACCGGCTGCGGTCGATCTCCTCGGATTCACGGAGACGATGGGGAAGACTTTGTTGAATTGGCCGTCCCAAGGTCTCCCGCGCTCGATGGAGCGGGCAACGGGACGTCCGCGTATTTGCTTCGCAAATCCGCACCGGCTGCGGTCGCCTATCGGCGACCTTGCCTGCTCGCTATAAACGCTTCGCGTTTATTTAACGCTCGCACCCTGTCGGGTTCGAGTCCCGGCACTTTATTGAAAAAGGCACAGTAACGAAACGTTACCGTGCCTGAAATTCGAATGGAGCGGGCAACGGGACTCGAACCCGCGAGTGTCAGCTTGGGAAGCTGATGCCTTACCACTTGGCGATGCCCGCTTGTGTGTTGGCTAGTATAACGCGGTTGTCTTGTTCGATACAAGGGTGGCGATACTTGTTTTAGCTGTGGAGATTCGTTTGAAAATCGCGTCAATTGTGGAGACGAGGACCTTTGACTTCCTGTTCACCTTATCTTCTACCTGCGCTTTTGCTTGATTGTTGTATTTGAGCTCAATTTGTCAGGAATTGGGCAAGCTTTTGGTCAGGCTCCGGTACTTACCCGCATGAACCTCGGGGGTAGCCTCATCCTACGCGTCGCAACGTCCCCATGCGGCGCACGAGGGATAAGGAGCAGCCATGTCCAACGCACCCACGCACTCTGTCCACAGCGCAATCGCAACAGGTCCGCTGCTCCTGCTCCTCTTCCTGCTGTTCGGCTACCTGGCACCGGGAGCCGCATTTGCCGTCGATGGCTACGACCAGCTCGGCTTCCGCACTATCAGCGATGATTGTGGGCCGTTCTTCATCGGCAAGTATGAAGCTCAAGACGCCTCGATTGCCTACTGCATGAACCAGGAACGCCCCGGGCCCACCAAGCCGGGCGGCCCATGGCTCAACTTTGATCAAGGCTGGGTGTGGCTCGACGACGAGTTCGCGGCAATCGTTTGTCACGGATATCCTACCGCCACGTCGTTTGGCGGTTACCATCTTTCACCCGATCGCGCCCGCGCCGCCACCCAACTCGCCGTATGGATGCTCAACGGCACTACCCATGTCGACGGCACCTACTCCTACACGACCGCTCAGGGCAAAACCAAGAGCGGGCACTTTACCGCCGACGATGAAGTCGTGGCGGCTGCGCGGTGGCTCCACGACAGCGCAAAATCAGGAAGCATCAAAGCCGCTCCGCACCGCGCGCGACGCTATCTAGGAACCGTATCGGGCGGCAGCAGACGTCAAGACATGCTCTATGTACTGCCGGCGGTCTCTGTTTCCTTCCAAAAGCAGTCTGCGAACACTGTTATTACCAGCGGAAACAATACCTATCAGTTTACCGGGGCAACATTCGATGTTTTTGAGAGCGCCGGCGACGCACATGTCGGCACCATCAAGATGGACGGCAACGGTCGAGCACAGGCAACACTTCTGCCCAATACGGCATACTACCTAGTTGAAACGAAGGCGCCGGCCGGCTATGTCCCCCGTCGTGATCGCATCGCCTTTACCACGGGGAATGACGGTGGACAGGTCGCCATTGATGAACAGCCCGGCACCATCAACCTGTGTATCGTAAAACTCGATGCCGCGACGAATGCCGGCCCCCAGGTGGGATCTTCACTCGCAGGAGCAGAGTTCACGTGTGTGTCGCAATCAACCCCTGGATGGGCGCAAATCCTCACGACCGACGAAAGCGGTCGAGCCACCCTCACCGATGTCCCCCTAGGAACCTTTACCATCTATGAATCAAAAGCCCCCGAGGGCTACCTGCCATCCAACGATAGCTGGTCCTATACCGTTAGAGCCGACCAGCTCGGTGATTCAGGCGTGGTCGAGATCGAATCGCGCGTTTCCGATATCCCCATTGCGTTTGACCTTGAGATTTCCAAATTCAAGGACTACGGCAATAGCGATCAATCCGGCCTGGAGCAGCCGGCAGGAGGTGTTGTCTTTGAGGTTGTCAGCAACAGCTCTCAGCAGGTTGTTGGCACACTGACCACAAACATCTATGGCTTTGCCTCCACCAAAGATCAGCCCGAAGCATGGTTTGGCGCAGGCAAGCGACCCGCCGGTGTCCACGGAGCCATCCCATACGACCGCGCCGGCTACACCGTTCGTGAGGTTCCGGAAACCGTCCCAGAGGGTTTTAAACGTGCAGGGGAATGGACCGTCGAGGCCAATCAGATTTCCGACGGCGCCGAGCTTCAATATATCGTGGACAACCACGCTCTGTCGACGCATCTCCAGATTGTAAAACGCGATGCCCAAACAGGCGCTTCTGTTCCCCTAGCCGGATTCGCCTTCCAACTCCTCGACAGCAATCACGAACCTGTCTCACAAACTTGCTGGTATCCAGCACATAACGTAATGGATACCTTTACGACTGACGCGACCGGGACCGTCACACTGCCCGAATCGCTCGTGCCGGGCACCTATTATGTACGCGAAACCTCGGCCAAAGAGCCCTATCTTGTCGGCAAAGAGATCGAGGTAAACATACCCGCCGACATGAACCTAACGCCCGTTGCAATCGCCTCGTATTATGACCACGCCGCGACCGGAAACATCAGGATCGTTAAAACCGATGTCGTAGACGGCAGCAGCCTCGCGGGCGCCATCTTTGAGATCCGTGCCTCGGGTGATATCGTGCGCCCCGACGGTAGCATTGCCGCGCTCGACGGTGAGACTGTCGCTACCGTCACAACGGATGAAACTGGAGAAGCACGCGCGGACGACCTCCCGCTGGGATCTGGCACCGCACGCTACGAGGTTGTCGAGACTCAAGCGCCGGCAGGCTTCTTACTCGACCGGACGCCCCATATCGTAGACCTCGCTTATGCCGACCAGAAAACACCCGTTGTAGAAGCACGGCTTAACGTATCCGACGATTACACCAAGGTTGATATCTCCAAGGTCGATGCAAGCGGAGAGCAGGAAGTGAAAGGCGCACAACTCACCTTATATGGTCCCGATAAAACCGAAATAGACTCCTGGACCTCATCCGACAAGCCGCACCGCGTCGAACATCTTGCACCCGGCACCTACTCGTTGCGCGAAATGATGTCTCCGCGGACCTATGACCTTGCCGAGGAGATAACGTTTGAAATAAAGGATACGGGAGAAGTCCAATCCGTCGCGATGAAGGATGCGCCCATCGAGATCAAAGGACAGGTCGACAAGCGTCAGGAGCTTGTCCAACCTATCGGGAAGGGTCTGCTGGCCAACGGCGATGGTAAAAATCGCGCCGCAACGCAAACCAATACGGACGGTCTTTTCTCCTATACCATCGACGCTCGAAACGATTCAGCTACCTGGGTTGATGAGTTCACAATTACCGATGATCTTGAGTGCGCCGAGGACGATACGGCGAGATTCGTCTCAATCGAAACCCCCGTCGCCATCGGCGACCTCAACGGTCTGTGCAACGTGTGGTATCGCACGACGCCGTTGGACTCGACAGACACCGATGAGCCGGCAAACGCGACACTTGACGATGGGCACGAAAATCCTTGGCTTGAGTCCGACGAAGTAAAAGAGAGTCTGGGTGAAGATTGCCGCCTCGTCGATTACGACGGCTGGCACCTCTGGAAGGCGGATGTCTCGACCACGGAATCCGCCACACTCGAGGCGAAAGAACTCGACCTTGCATCCAATACCGTCGTAACGGGCATTCGTATTGAATACGGTGCGGTAGCCGCCGACTTTACGACTCAAAGCGATACGGATTCTTGGACCCGCGATGATCTCAAAGATGAGCACGACGACCTTGACGATGCCAAAGCAATCCTTGGCACAGATGCTCGGGGCGCAGTCGTGCACATGCAGGCAACGTCGACTTATACGCCCCAAACCGCACTCACCAACAGCGCGCGCGTCGATCTTTGCCGCAACGGCGGCGGCGATAAACTTGAGTCACATGACGAGGACCGTGTCATTCAACGCTGTACCCTACCGCAGGACCTACCGGCAACAGGATCAGCTCCCATCGCCGCTTGCATCACCGCGCTCCTGACCTCGGGTGCCGCAGCCCTATGGTTCGCTCGCCTTAGGTCAATCCCAAAGAAGCGCTAGCGCGATGAAAAAGCGGGGGAGCCAGTCCCCCGGCTCGCCCGCTTTCAATCATTTAAATCGCCGCATCTACTCTGCAGACGAAGATCCACCATCAACGATTGCCTGCTCGGACTCAGGAATCCCATCGGCGCCCGTGCTCTGTTCTTGCTCCACCTCTTCGCTGATTGCGGAGGCGGGGGTCGAGCCCTTCGCGCCCACGATGTAGGCAGCTCCAAACCCTAACGCAATGGCAATCAAGGTCAAAATCACGTAGACAGGCCAATGGCGCTTAATATACGAAAACACGTTGACTCCTTAGAGCTCCGTCTACGAACGGCGGATAACCTCGGTCACGACCTCGGATACCGTGGCAATGTTCGTCGGGTTGACATTGTGGGGCAGGTCGTCCTCGGTACGAGCACAAGCCAGGCGCGTGCCGTCCACGCCGGCGATGGTGAGGGCTCGGCGGCTCGCCTCGAGCGCGGCATAGGCATCGGTCTTGGCATAGGGCATCTCGAGCGCGCCACAATCGACATGGAACGACTTGCACACCTTGCTGACCAGGTTCATGATGCGGCGATCGCCCTTGAGCAGCTGCTGTTCGCCCTCAACCGTCACCACCGAAAGCCTACCGGCGCCGACGGATTCAAGATTGATGAAGAATACGCCGCGGAGCTTATCGCGATGCGAAGCCAAGAAGGCCTTCATACCGGCGCCATCACAGTCCGAGGCGCCCGTTGCCACAAACCAGATATCGTGACCGAGCAGCTCATCATCGCCCATAGAGGCGACAGCCGAGAGCATATCTTCGGAAGAAGCGCCGTCGGAAGACGTAGCGCCGCCCTTCCAGCCATCGTTATCGTCCTCGAAATTATCCCACGAACCGATGCCGCGACCGGACTTCTTGGCATCGTAATCGTCTTCGACGCCCAGCCAATCACTCATGCTGTCCTGTTCGTTTTTCTTTTTACGACCGAACAGGCCGCCCAGGCCGCGCTTGCGAGACTTGGGTGCCGCCGGGGCGGGAGCCGAAATGGTCTCGATCGGCTGAGCACCCGACGCAACGGGCATAGGAGGCGCAACGGGTGCCGATGTGGGTTCGGGACCCTGAGCGGTAGCAAAGGGGTCGTTGACCTGTGCGGAGGGGTCGGGAAGGTCGAACAGCGACGTGCGAGACGCAACGTTTGCCTGCTTCATCGACGGTAGCGACGGATCGGGGACCGAAGCCAGCGGAGACGAGGAAGGTGCGGGCGACGGAGCCGACGCCGGATCGGGAACATTCATCTGCGGACGCGGCGATGCCTGGGAGGAAATCTGGGCCATAAGGGAATCGACCGTTTCGTCCTGGGTGGGAGCAACATCGGCAACCGTGGCACCGGAACCACTCGGGGTCGGCATGGTGAAAATCTGCGTGGAGTAAGGCCTCGACTCATCTGTCTCGGGAGCCTCGGAAACCGCAGGCACTTCCTCCTGCTCGACCTCGGTCGAATCATCTTGCTCGGCTGCCGCGTATTGCTCTTCGTCAGAGTTGGCCTCGACGGGCTCGTCCTCGGCGGCATCTTGGATTTCGGCAGCATCAATAGGCCCGTCATCGTCTGCCGCGTCGCCCTGCTCATCGGAAACAGGAAGGGACTCGGCAATCGCGGTGCCTTGCTTTTCAAACGTTATCGTAGAATCGAACTGCGCGGCATCAAACGACATGGTGCTATCGACGTGCTGCTGAGCCTCGAAAGACGTCGTCGCCTCAACAACATCCGCGGACGCCGGTTGCTGAGCCTCAAAGGACGTTGTAGCTTCGGCGGCGTCGACAGGCACGGACTGCATAGCCTCGTTCTGCTCGAACTCTTGCGCCGCGCGCTCACGTGCCGCCTCGGCTGCCTGCTGCTGAGCGATAGCCTCCTGCTCGGCAGCCTCGCGTGCGGCAACGCGCTTCCCCTCGAAATCGTCGACAAATTTCCTGCCCTTTGCAAGCGCACCCTTAAAGAAGTTGGAAGCGCTGGCGCCAATCGAAGAGAACGCGGATGCAATATCGGCATGGGGCGTTGCCGCGGGAATCTCGGCCGAGAAATCAGTATCGCTCTCGTAAGACACGCGCCTCGGCTGTTCAGCGTAATCGTCGTCAGGCTCGTCCCTAACGTCTTGCGACGGCGCGGCGGGAGCCAAAATGTCCAGTCCTGCCGCGGGATCGATCGCGGACACCGCCTCGGGCTCGGCAACGGCAGCGGCAACCGCGGCAGACTCATCATCCACGGCGACAACGGGCGCAGATGCAGTCACGACGGGGGCAGGCTCGGGCTCAAACGTCGGCTCCTCGCCTTCCTCGTAATCGAGCGTGCAGGACTCGGGAAGCATTCCGAGCGCACGGATGGCATCCGAACCAAAGCGGATGTTGCCGGCGGCATTGCGATAGAGCCTGGGCTCGGGCTCGGCCGCGACAGGCTCCTCCGCCGGCTCGGCAGTGGGAACCTCGTCATTGAACTCTTCGGCCTGGACAGCCTGATTCTGATCCTCGGGCACGATGGCGCCAATCAGCGTCTCGTCGGCAGACGCACCCTCAAAGCCCTCGATCTGCTCGTCGAAAGCCTCGCCCTGTTCGGGCTCGGTCTGAGCGTCGGGAGCAATCGGCTGACCGAACTCGTCCTCGGCGTAGGTAGGCTCTTCATACTCGATGGTGTTGCCGTAGTCGTTTTGCTGTTGGGCCGCGGCATACTCCGCTGCTGCGCGCGCCATCTCCTCGGCACGACGCTTCTGCTCCCCAAAATAGGTATCGAACGGAACATCGTCGGGAAACTCGTTTTCGCCCTGGAAGGGAGCAACGTTGTCCATAACGCCGAGCATAGCGGCGACAGAAGACTTGTTGCACACTGCGCCGGACGTATAGGGAAGCACAAAACGGTTAGAAATGATGTTTGCCGCGTTGGCGAGCGCAACGAGGGAAGCGAGGATCGCGACAATCCACAGCAGAACCTTGAGCGCGCCGGGGAGCGGCAGGATACGCAAGATGGCAACGGCAGCAGGGGCAACCGTGGCAACGGGCAACAGCTTGGCGATGAGCGCACGATACGAAGCATAGGGCTCGCGGGCGAGCAGCTCAGCACGGGGAGAGTCGTAGTGTGCGACAACGACCACCGGGCGGTTGCGCGGAGACGCGAGCGGGCCCGAGGCCTTGTGGTAGGCGATGACATTTTGGCTCACGCCCGTCTTGCCCAGGCGCGAAACCACGGGGTGGCCCGTGCGCTCGAGCACGTAAAGAACGGCGCCGACAATGGCCAGCAAGGTGCCGACCAAGCCGATGCCGCCACCGATGCCCATCAGCAGGGCGCCGGCAAACGCAAGAATACCGGTAACGGCAAATGCCAACCTGCTGGGCGCCGGGGCATTGAACTCCTGAACCTCGGGATCAAAGCCGTGGTTGCGGAAGATCTGAGCGATATCCTCGGCAGCCAAGCGCTCTTCTTCGCTGCATGCCGGCGTGATGCCGGTGTTCTGCAGCAGGTGGTTAATATAGTTCTGGGTGTTCGCCATGTGCGCTCCACATCCATAATCCGACAAATAGGCCCAATGCATGCACATTAGAACCGTATATAGTCGAAAGTATACCCCGAGCGAGCGCAAACGACCGAATTCGGGCCATCTTAACGCCCCGAGCGGACAAGGATATAGCCTAATCTCCATATCGGACTAAAATCATGGCAGCAAACCACCTTCTCATGCGAGGACTCTATGACGGCAAGCGACGCGACCGCGACAATTAAAAAGGGGAATTCGGAGCCCAGTTTCGATAAAACGGCTCAGCGCATCCTCAATCTTTTCTTTGTGCTCAACAGCTCCCCCGAACCGCTGACGACCGAGCAGATCGTCTTGGATTCTGACCTGGGATATGGCTCGGGCAATATCGACTCGGATAAGCGCAAGTTTCGGCGCGATCGTGACAAACTGCTCGAACGCGGCATCTTAATCAAGGAGGTTCGCCCCGCCGGCGCGCAGGAGACCGAGGAAAGCTCATGGACAATCGACCGCGAGCACACGTTTGCGGCAGGCGGCCTCATCACCGCAGACGACGCCGATATCCTGCTCAACGCTATCGACCAGACAATAGCGGCCGGCTCATCCACTTTTGCCGCGCCGCTTGCCGATATTCGTTCCAAGATTGCCTACCTCACCGGCAGGACGACGGCGGACGAAGCACCGATCCGCCGCTCTCCCACCGTCGATGCGGTATGGAGCGCCTTTGCCGAGCGATGCGCGCTGCGATTTTTATATCAGAACGGACGCGGTGAGCAGAAAGAGCGTACCGTCTGCGTCTACGGCATGTTCGAGCGCGAGGGCGTTGCGTACTTCTGCGGCCTCGACAATGCCACCGACGACATCAGGACATTCCGCTGCGACCGTATCGTTCGCGCTTGGCGTCCTTCGAAGGCCTACGCCATCCCTGCAGACTTCAATCTCAACGACTACCTGTTCTTTGAATTCGATTTTGCCGACCGCCCGCCCGTTGCGGCTACGTTCTCGTTCGCCCCGCAGACGCAGATCGATATGATCAACGGCCTCACGCGCGGGCGAGGTGAGCTCGCACACACCGATTCGGGATGGACTTGGACCGTTGACGTGCGAGATCTTGAAGCCGCCGCCTCATTTTGCATGGCCCACGCCATGGACGGCATGAGGCCCATGGCCCCCAAATCGCTCAAGCAGGCGTGGAACCACCTCATTGAAAGGACGGTGCACGAGCATGCCCGTGCGTAAACTCACCAGCGAGCAGAGGCTCTCGCGCGCCATCGACATCATGGAGGCCCTCTACGCCGCCGGCGAGAGCGGCATGACACGAACTGAGATTTGCAGTCGCTTTGACATCACGGGAGTGTCGCTCGACGAGATTCTCGAGATCGTCTCGACGCTCGCGGACCGAGAATCGGGTGCGCGCATCATCTGCGAATGCCACGGCGAGCGTGTGGTCCTCACCGGTGACGCCGGACGTGTGCTACCGCTGCGCTTGAGTACCGCCGAGGGCGCTGTGCTCAACCACGAACTTGAATCGTTGGGGATCGAGCCGCAGACGGCAGCTCGGATTCGACACGCTCTTCTACCCGAAGAGCTCGGCTATAACCAGCGCGTCTTTGACACCGTCAACCACGGGTCGCACTGGCAGCAGCTGAGCTGCGCCATTCAGGACGGCGTTCGCTGCCTCATCTCGTATCGCTCGATGGACGATGCACGGCCACGCGAGCGTCTGGTCGACCCCTTGCGCATTACGGCAAACGGCGACCAAACATACCTGATTGCCTGGGACATCGCGGTCGATGAGCAGCGCACCTATCGCATGGATAAAATCGAGGGACTCACCTTGACGGAAGACTCCGTCGTGCCTCACGCACCGGACGTCGCATCCCTCCACGATTCCCTTGCCCGGACGCAGCGTAGCGCAAAGCTCTTGATGCCATTCGATATGGCGGAGCATCTGGACTGGGCCGGCATCACCCTCATCGAGCGCAGCGGGGCAGACATGGCAACGGTAACCGTGCATTACGGCTCCGAGCGTTGGCTACTGAGCCAGATAATCGCAGCGGGCGGAGCCATCCGCATCTTGGATAACCCCACCCTGTCAAAGCGTCTGTGCGATATGGCAAAAACTCTCGTCTGTCCGCTTTAGCGCCGCCGCTCGTGGCGTGCGCGCCACAGTTGCAGATAGTGCCCGATCTGCGCCGATTCGATGCGCTGGTAGGAGCTCGTGGGCAGCGACGTTAAGAACTTCTTGCCATAGCCCTTCGTCACCAGGCGAGGATCCGCCAAGATCAGCACACCGCTATCGGTCGACGAGCGAATCAAACGCCCCGCGGCCTGCTTAACCTCGAGCACCGCCTCGGGCAGCGAATAGCGCGCCCATGCGCGGTCTTCGCGCAGGTTGCGCTCGCACGAGAGCGGGTCCGTGGGGCTCGAGAACGGCAACTTGGGAATGATGACGCAGCGCAGCGTCTCGCCGCTGGCATCAAACCCCTCCCAGAAGGCCTTGAGCGCAAAAAGCGACGAGGCCGGTTCGTTGATAAACCGGTCGCGCAGGCGACGAGGAGATGAGTTGCGCTGCTGGCAGTTGAGCTCCAGACCCGCACGGGCCATCTTGGGCTCAACGCGGGCGTATAGGTCCTCCATGTCGCGCCGATTGGTGAACAACGTGAGCACCGATCCGCCCATGGCAAGATGGGCGTCGACCAGTACGCGCTCGAGCGCCGTAAGATAGCTCTCACGATCGCGCGGATCGGGGATATCGCCCGCAACGACTACAGCCATGTTCGAATCGAAGTCGTAGCTCGAATCCAAGTGCAGCGATGACGACGTTGAAGCACCGATGCGATCAAGGCCGACCGCATGGTTAAAGTGCTCAAAGCTTTTGGACACCGTCATGGTCGCCGAGGCAAAGATAGCCGTGTGAACCTCGGGTAGCCACTCGGTTGCCAAAGCCTCGCCAATGTCGATGCGCTCTGCGGTCATCGACTCTCCGCCGGCACGAAGTCTGCGATTGACCTGCAGCGAGTACACGTAGTGTTCATCGGTGCCATCAATGATGAGTTTGAGGTTCTCGGCCAGCTCGTGCAGGCGGCGCGAGATATCACCCAGGTCGACAACAACCTCGGGCTTGTCGGCGGCGACGGCTTGCACCAGCGCGTCGACGCTCTTGTCAGCTTGTTCCAATGCGTCGATGCCAGTGTAGGCCGACTGTAAGAAATCATGCCAGTCGTCTGATTCGCGCAGCTCGGGGCCAATCCATAGATTGGCATTGTCATAACCCCCACGCGCACGGCGGCCGAGCTCGCGAACGCCATCGAACACGTCGGCGATTGCCATGCTCGCGCGGGCAACCGTCGACGTCGCCTTGGCAGTAAGGCCCAGATAGAGCGTAGAGCCCTCGGAGGTTGCCAAATCACGGGAAACCTGGCTTAGTGCGCCGGTGCTCGAGCCACCCAGGCGCTCGAACAGGACGCGTGATTCGTCCGCCGACACCACGCGCGCCCACTGACGGCGCGCCTCGCGCTCGATGGAATGGGCCTCGTCGATTACCCAATGACGAATCGGAGGCAAAATCCTGCCCTCGGCCGCGACGTTACGGAACAGCAGGGAATGGTTGGTGACCACCACATCGGCATGCGCCGCACGACGGCGAGCACCGTGGACCAAACATTTATCAGGGAAAAACGGGCAGAGGCGACGAGCACACTCGCGCGAGGCCGTCGTAAAGTCGGGACGGTTGACGCTGCGCCACCGAATGCCGAGCGAGTCGAGGTCGCCATCGGCTGATTGGCAGACGTACGCCATAATGACCGCGACCGCCGTGAGCGTGTCCGCCGGATCGCGCTTGGTGGTGATCTCGACCTGGCCGCGGCTCATGCGCTCGAGCTTGCGCAGGCACGGATAGTGGTCATACCCCTTGAGAGCGCAAAATGACAGACCACCGTTCAGTTGCTCGGCAAGTTTTGGCAGCTCATGGTACATGAGCTGGTCGGCAAGATTGTTCGATTTGGTCGCAATACCAACCGTGATGTTGTTACGGCGTGCTGCCTCGGCAAAAGGCACCAGATAGGCCATCGATTTGCCGACGCCTGTGCCCGCCTCAATTACACGATGAGTGCCCGTGACCAGCGCATCGTGGACCTCGAGCGCCATCGCGATCTGCTCATCACGCGGCTCGTAGGTGGGATACATGCGATTGACCAGGCCACCTGGCGCATAGTCCGCCTCAATCTCCTCACGACTCGGCATCTTGAGGACCGGCAGTTCGTCGGCGTCCACCCGATCGTCGGCGCGATCGGCCTTGAGAACGTCAGCACGAGCGGCGCTGAGGGAGAAGATAGAACCAGGGTTCTGCCCTGCCAAGAACGAGAAGATAGGGCGATAGGACCAAGGCACGTCCGGATGCATGTCGGCTAGGCGCGCCATGAGGCCCTGGGGCAAGTCGGTGAGCGCCACGAGCAACACGCGCCATACGCCACACAGGGCGTCGACGTCGGCATTGGCACGGTGTGACACCGAGTCACAGCCAAACAGATCGGCCATAAAAGACAGCTTGTGCGAGGCCAGGCGCGGAAGCGCGATGCGCGACAGCGCCAGCGAATCGATCCAAATATCGCTCACGTTGACGCCGCCTTTGACCGACTCGATAAACGAGCGGTCGAACGTGGCGTTGTGTGCGATCACCGGGCAGCCACCGACAAAATCGGCGAGAGCGGCGACGGCCTCAACCGCCGACGGGGCATCTGCCACATCGGCATTTGTAATGCTCGTGAGCTCGGTAATCTCGGCGGGAATCAGCTGTTTGGGATGCACGAAGGTATCGAAACGGTCGATGACCTCGCGGCCCGAAAGACGGGCCGCCGAGATCTCGATCAGCTCGTTGTCCTGCACCGAAAGACCCGTGGTCTCGGTATCGAGGACAATCACATCTTCCTCGATAAGGCCGAAGGACTGCGTTTTGGCGCGGTCGGCAAGCGTGGCATAGGAGTCGATGACAAACTGCGGCGTTCCTGACGAAACCGCGTCCTCGATTAGCATGCAATGCCCGCTCGACGAAGGCCCATACGGATCAGGCTGTCACAGACCTGCGGGAACGTCATGTCGTCGGTGTGGCGGATCTCATCCGGATACAGCGACGTATCGGTCATGCCGGGAATGGTATTGGTCTCGAGGATAACGGGGCCGTCCTCGCTCACAATAAAGTCGCTGCGCGAGATACCCAGGCAACCGAGGGCCTTGTGAGCGGCGCAGGCAAGCTCCTGAGCGCGAGCGTAATTCTCGGGTGAAATCTGCGCCGGAATGCGATGGATATCCGTAGGGTCGACATACTTCACGTCCAGATCGTAGAACTCGCAGTCCTCGGGCTTACGAATTTCGACAATCGGCAGGGCGCGCACGTCATCTTCGCCGTATACGCCGACGGTGATCTCGGTACCCTCGATGCACTTCTCGACCAGCACTTTGTCGCCGTACTCAAACGCCTTGGCGATTGCCGCGGGCAGCTCGGAGGGCTCATGGACCAGGGAAATGCCATAGCTGGAACCGTTGACGGCCGGCTTCACAAAGCAGCGCTCGCCACAAACCTCGACGATATGATCGATATCGACTTCATCGCCCACCTCGAGCGCAAGGCCGGGGGCAATGGGAATGCCCGCCTTGGCGTATAGGAGCTTAGAGACCTCCTTGTCGGCACCGCAGGCGCTGGCAAGTACGCCCGAGGCCGTGTAGGGGATACCCAGGGTCTCCATGGCACCCTGCATGGCGCCATCCTCACCGCCGGCGCCGTGCATGGCGATAAATGCCACATCGAATCCGCCGTTCGCCATGGTTACCATAAAGTCATCAGCGGCCGTGTCAAGCAGCTCCACCGAGGTGTAGCCGGCTTCCTTCAGTGCCACCACAACGTTCTTTCCCGAATCGAGCGAGATCTCGCGCTCGGCGGAATGACCGCCCGCCAAGACCGCTACGTGCATGTTCTCTAGGCTTTTACCCGGCATGGGCAGACTCCTCCTCTATAATTTCTGCAGCTGATACCATATTGTAGCGATACCCTCTACGTTTCCCCAAAATCGAAAGGCTTCCATGAATCCCAGGACTAAATCTCAGGACATTCGCGACTTGAGCCAAAACGATATTCGCGAGCTCGTGGCCGAACTTGGCCAGCCCGCCTTCCGCGCGAAGCAGCTCATCGAATGGGTCTTTGAGAAGAACGTTTGTTCGTTTGACGATATGACCAACCTCCCCAAGGCTTTCCGTGAGCAGCTTAAAGAGGCTTTTGCCTTTGATACGCCGACTGAACTCACCAAGCAGGTTTCCAAAGATGGCTCGCGCAAGTATCTGCTCGAGTACCACGATGGCATTTCCGTCGAGACTGTCGGCATGCCCCGTCGTAACAAGCTTTCCGTCTGCGTTTCCACCCAGGCAGGCTGCGGCATGGGCTGTGCCTTTTGCGCTACCGGTCTCAACGGCCTCAAGCGCTCTCTGACCGCTCAAGAGATCGTCGACCAGGTGCTTCATGTATCCAACGACTTTGGCGAGCGTGCCACAAGCGTTGTCTTCATGGGCCAGGGCGAGCCGTTTGCCAACTACGACGAGGTTCTCAAGGCGCTGCGTATCCTCAACGACCCCGATGGCATCGGTATCGGCGCTCGTCACCTCACCGTCTCTACCAGCGGCGTTATTCCCGGTATTCGCAAATTTGCCGATATCCCCGAGCAGTTCACGCTTGCCGTTTCCCTGCATTCCGCCATCCAGTCGACGCGCAATAAGCTCATGCCCGGTGTCAAGAAGTACACGCTGCTTCGCCTTCACGAGGCACTTCAGCTCTACACCGAGAAGACTGGCCGCCGCCCGACCTATGAGTATGCCATGATCGAAGGCGTCAACGATACGAATCCCGAGATGCAGGCGCTCTGCGACTTCTGCGAGGGAACGCTGTGCCACGTTAATCTAATTCAGCTTAACGACATCGAGGGCAGCCCGCTCAAGCCGTCGCCGATTCATAAGGTTGAGGATCTTCAGCGTCGTCTTGAGTCCCGTGGCATCGAGACCACAATTCGTAACTCCCGTGGTAACGATATTGACGCCGCTTGCGGACAGCTGAAGCAGCGCTTCAAAGTTCAGAAAAACGCATAGGGGAGTCGCACCCCAAAACGTTTCATGTGAAACATCGAACGACCCCGGTTGTAGGATATGCAACCGGGGTCGTTTCATTTATTGACCTTAATTTTGAATCAGCTGCTACTGGTCCCAATTTTACCGCCAAAATAAGGGGTCCTTGTCTCTTGAATCAGACAAGGACCCATATAAATATGCTAAGTAATTGTTAGGTACCTAATAGCCTACATTTTCCCATTGGTTGCTAACCCAACCTTGATTAATCTTAGGATTTTTCGTTACCTGAGCAGTGCGCATGGCAACATCTTCTGTCATAACATCCATTTTCTTCTTGGACGTATCAACGATATCTTGCGCGCCACGAAGCAAACGACCTCGAAGTTCATCGTCTGTCGCGATCTTATAGCCAGCAAAGGTACCAGCCGCGACAGTCGTCGCCAACGCAATCGCAGTAAAAATCTTATTCCTCATCTTGGCCTCCTTGGTCAAACTGAATCATTTCACCAAGAATACGAGAGAGCTCTTCCTCGTCTTTAAACTCAATCTCAATCTTATTCTTTCCACGCGAGCTCTTCACACGCACGTTGGTATTAAATACCTGACGAAGTACACGCGCAGCCTTTTTAAAAGACTGAGGCGTTGCAGGCCGCGGCGTCTTAGGTGTCTCTCCGGCAGAAAACAATGGAGCAAGATTTTCTGTCGCTCTTACGGAAAGGCCCTCCGCAACAACCTTCTCTGCAAGTCGAATTCGAGCATCCTCATAGGGAACTGCAAGAATCGCACGTGCGTGACCAGCAGTAAGTTTACCCTCAAAAATCATCTGCTGAACTACTTCGGGGAGATCGAGAAGGCGCAGCGAGTTTGTAATTGCAGAGCGTGACTTGCTTACGGCCTTCGACAATGCCTCCTGGGTCATACCGCTAGCATCGATGAGCTGGCGATAGCCCTTAGCCTCTTCGACGGGATTCAGATCAGAACGCTGAAGGTTTTCGATAAGAGCAAGAGCCAGCATCTCTTCATCATTAACATCTTTAATGATGACAGGCAGCTCCTCAAGACCAGCAAGCTTTGACGCCTGGTAACGACGCTCACCAGCGATGATCTCATAGCCGTTTCCATGCTTGCGAACCAAGAGCGGCTGCAAAACACCATGTTCTTGGATTGACTCGCTCAACTCGCGAAGTTCAGTTTCATTAAAGTGAATTCGCGGTTGATTAGGGTTGGGAACGATATCCTCAATAGGTAGTTTTGTTTCAGATGCGGCATTTGAAGCAGATGCAGCAGAACCACCGGTCTCATACTCAGCCTCTGAGACCAAAGCATTGAGTCCGCGTCCCAATCCACCACGTTTCTTTGCACTAGGCACGCTTGATCACCTCTTTTGCAAGGTTCATATACGCTTTTGCACCCTTATTTTGAGGTGCATAGGTAATTACCGGTTCTCCAAAAGAAGGAGCTTCTGAGATTTTAACCGTACGGGGGATTAGCGTCTTAAATGCCTTATCACCAAAGTACGATTGAACCTCCTCAACAACCTGATTCGATAGAGAAGTACGCGAGTCATACATGGTCATAAGCACACCATAGGTGTCTAAGCCCTTGTTCAGACGTGATTTGACCATCTTCATTGACTCTAGCAGCTTCGTAACGCCCTCGAGTGCATAATACTCGCACTGGATCGGAATCAAAACGCTGTCTGCTGCGGTCAAGGCGTTGATAGTAAGCAGGCCGAGCGAAGGAGGACAGTCAATGAAAATAAAATCGAACTCGTCCTGAATCGGCTCAAGCAAATCTTTGAGGCGGGTTTCGCGAGCAATTGCGCTTACGAGCTCAATTTCGGCACCTGCAAGCTGAATCGTAGCTGGAATTACGAATACCTTTTTGCAATTTGTATCAAGAACAAGCGATTCTGCCGGCACATCATTCAACAATGCATCATAGATGCAGTGATCAAGGTCTTCTTTTTCAATTCCAAATCCACTTGTACTGTTTCCCTGCGGATCAAAATCGACAATCAGTGTCTTACGACCCTGCTCACCCAGTGCTGCTGCAAGGTTTACAGCCGTCGTTGACTTACCGACGCCGCCTTTTTGATTGATGATTGCAATGATACGCGTGTCTTTTGCGTTCTTAGAACGCTTAACGTCGCGAAATCCCACGGTCCCTCCTGGTGTGTATTAAAGCTGTCAAACGGAGGATGTTTCACGTGAAACATTCCGATTCGATATCAACCGCCATGTTTCACGTGAAACACTGCAAGTTGTTAGTATCCATTATGTTTCACGTGAAACATCTAGGCAAGCGGATTCTTCTTTGCCATGCCATTTGCACGAGGCAATGAAACGGATGCTGGATGACTCTTCTTAAATACAATAAACTCCCTGTGGCCCAAGCCCTCAGGCAAATCGATTGCGACATTCAGAAGCAAAGTGAAGCCGCAAATCTTAGCTGCTGACATGCCAGAAGCAAGCTCCTCATCCGAAGGATTGCCCTTGGTGATAACAAATAGCCCTCCGTCTTTAATGAACGGAGCCGCATACTCAACAAGAATCGGTAGAGGAGCCAGTGCACGGGCGGTTACGACAGAAAACTGCTTCTTATGGCTTCGAGCATATTCTTCAAGGCGATCATGAACCGCATGAGCATGTTTCAATCCAAGAGCATCAACAAAAGAATTGACAGAATCAACCTTCTTCCCAACAGAGTCAATATAAGTAGCTTTACGATGCGTGGTTATGGTTAAAGGAATACCAGGGAAGCCCGCACCTGTTCCCATATCGAGCAAAGCTCCCTCAGGAGCCTTATTGATATAGGGAAGCAAAACAAGTGAGTCGAGGATATGAAGTACTGCAGCATCTTCTACGTTAAGAATACGGGTAAGATTGGTTGTCTTATTTTTTTCCAGAACCAAATCCAAATGCTGAATACAGTTCCTCAGCTCAACATCAGTTACGCTCAAGGAATACTCTTTGCAATAAGAAGTTAGACGACTCAACATCTTGTCAGCCTGCTGATCAGTAAGTACTAACAACGAAAGCTCCTTTCTGACAAAAATCAGTGTATCGAGAACTTTTGACAAAAAAAGGGGACGTGGAAACCACGTCCCCTTAGCATAAGCTCGAGAAGATTATCGAGCAACAATCACCACATGGCGATCAGGGTCAGAACCCTCAGAATGAGTATCGACGGCATCATTGCTACGAAGTGCAATGTGAACCAGTCGACGCTCGTAGGCATTCATGGGCGGAAGCGAAACACTCTTATGAGTGCGGATGGCACGCTCGGCAGCAGACTGAGCCATGGAAGCAACCTTGTCCTGACGGCGACTCTTGTATCCCTCTACGTCCACTACAACCGGATACCTAAAGCCAAGTTTGCGGCTCACCAGCAAAGAGAACATAACCTGAAGGGCATCAAGGGTGCGACCATGACGGCCAATGAGAACAGCAAGGTCGGGAGCCGTTACATCCAAAATCAGCTCACCCTCGTCGCCCTCATACTCATCGATAGGAGAGTTGGCGGCATCGAAGTGCGAAAGGATGGAACGCAGGATGGAAATCGCAACATCGGCAATGGTGTCGAGCTCCTCATCGGTCAGCTCTTCACCAGCCTTGTAGCGCTGTGCAATCTCGGGATAATCGCCCGCGACCTGCGGGGCAACCTCCTCAAGCATATCCTCGATGATCTCTTCAGACATAACGTACTCCAAAAGTTAGGTACCTAAATAAGATTGATATCCCACTACTTCTTCTTGTGCGGGCGCGGCTTCTTCTCTCGACGAGTGACCTCAACCTGCAGCGGAGCGTTCTTAAGACGCTCCTCCTCATCGGCCTTCGCCTTATCGATGACCTTCTGCGTCACAAAAATCTGCTGGATAACCTGCCAAGCAGACGAGACGTCGTAGTACAGCAGAACACCAACGGGAAGGCTCCAGCCCATCCAAAGCATCATGACCGTCATGACAACGGCCATCATACGCATGCTCTGAGCCTGCTGGCCGGTCTGGTTGCGCGACATATAGAGCTGCGGAATCAGGGTCAGGACGGCGAACAGGATCAGGCAAACCAGCGCAGGCAGTGCAACCATAAAGCCATCGGCAAAGGAAGCGCTCGGCGTGGTGGTCAGGTCGGGCAGGATGTTGAAGAACGAGAACGTGCCGTCGTTAAAGTACTGCGGCAGGTTGCGCAGCAATGTAAACAGGGCGAACAGGATAGGCATCTGAATCAGCAGCGGCAGACAGCCAGCCATGGGGTTGAACTTGTTCTCGCTGTAGAACTTCTGCATCTCCTCGGCCTGACGCTGGGGATCGTCGGCATGGCGCTCCTGGATCTCGAGCATCTTGGGCTGCAGCACCTGCATGCGAGCCGTCGACTTGGTCGACTTGAGCATGAGCGGCGTCAGCAGCAGACGGATGATGACCACCAGGATGATGATGGACAGGCCCCAGTCGACCGCAAAGGTCTGGATGAGCTTGAGCAGCTCGAAAAGGATGTTAACGATCCAATCCCACATGTAAGTTTTCCTCCGATAGCGAGTGCCCGCTAGGGCACAGGGTCATAACCGCCGACGTGCAGGGGATTGCAGCGAACGATGCGCCTCACGGCAAGCCAGCAGCCTCTCAAAACACCGTGCTTCTCAATCGCCTGGACGGCGTATTGCGAGCACGTTGGGTAATAAATGCAGGCGTCAGGCAATAAGGGCGAAATAACCTGTTGATATATGCGAATAGGAGCGATGGCAACACGTCGCAAAACGTGATTGCTCATCGCTCCTCCCCGGCAACGCCGGCGCGCTTCATAAGCGAACGCAACGCCTTGTCCATCTCCTGCGGCGAGGAAACCCTCGTCTTGGGAGTTGCAAACAAGATGATGTCATAACCCGCAACGGGAAATCCGCAGCTGCGGGCGGTCTCGCGCATCACACGCTTAGATCGGTTGCGCACGACGGCACAACCGAGTCGCTTAGCACCAACGAAGGCGACCCTTCCGGAGTCGCCTTCGCCAACCGATTCACATATGGTCATTCGAATCAGAGGGTGATTGAAACGACGCCCCTGACTGAACACATGCTCGAAATCTTGCCGAGACTTAATAGTCTTCATGCGAGATGTGTGTATCGCTGCTAGACAGTGAGACGCTTGCGGCCCTTGGCACGACGACGGGCGAGCACGGCACGACCACCCTTAGTGGCCATACGGGCACGGAAGCCATGGGTCTTGGCACGCTTACGCTTATTAGGCTGATACGTACGCTTCATCTTAAGTTCCTCCTGCTGCATTTCGAGTGTCCGCGGGGACGCGGACGCAGATATAGACACGTGAGCTTGAAGATTGTAGGGAAATCAATGTTCAAATGTCAAGAAATCAAAGGTAAAAGGTTGCGCAGTTCACACGGTTCCCCCATAAGCACAACCGAAATTTGCGCCTCATGGCAACCTTTCACGATATTTCATCGAGTTTTCAACAGGTCATGTTGGCAATGTTGAGAACTTTTCGCCCGTTTTCCAAAGTTTTCAACAAGTTTTGAAAAGTTGTCGAAAGATGAGAAACGTTGCACGGTGAGCTACTATTTGTTCGAAACCTTTTGAAAGATTGCGAGCGGCATGTCTGACGACTTTTACACCATGGTCGATTCCGGAGACCCGGCACCCGACAACGAGCACATCACCGGCGTGCGCGAAGAGCGTGCGGAAGGCGAGCAGACGACCACGCAGGCGCCAAAAGCCATGTACGCCGCGCGCATCGCCGTCTATGACGACATGCTGTCGACACCGCGGGTGATCGTCATTGATCCGCAAGATGTCCGCACGTATTTGGAAGAGACGACCAACACCGTCTACCAGTGCATGAAAGAACAAGGTGGCCATATCTCGCTCATGGTCATCCGCGAGATTGTCGAAAACTTTATCCACGCACACTTTGCCGAGCCCATCATCTCGATTCTGGACGGCGGAGACACCATCCGCTTTGCTGACCAAGGACCCGGCATCGACGACAAGGAACGTGCTTTCGACTTTGGCGTTACCAGCGCAAACAGCAAGATGAAGCGCTATATCCGTGGAACCGGAGCAGGGTTTCCCATGGTGCAGGAGTATTTGGAAAACGCCGGCGGTGCCGTATCCATCGAGGACAACATGGGCAACGGCACCGTGGTTACGGTAAGCCTGAACCCTAAACGCGTGCAGGAAATCGAGCGTGCCGGCGGACGCGGCGCTGCCGTGCGGCCCGAGACGGAGCAGCCCACATATCCCCTGCCGGGAGCTTTTGCGCAGCAGCCCGTGGCAACGCAGCAGATGCAGCCCCCCGTGGGACAGATGCAGCAGCCCGGAATGCTTCCCACACAAGAACCCCAGGCGGCATCTATGTCGATGCCGCCAAACATGCCAGAGGCCATGCCACTGGCTGATCAGGATGCAGCAGCAATGCAGCAGGCGACGGGGGCGCCGGGTGGCCAGCAAATGGGCTATCAGCCGTACCAACAGGGATATCTATATCAGCAGATGCCGCCACTGGGGTATGGCCAGCAGTTCCCGCAGCAGTACCAGCAGAGATATCAGCAGCCGTACCAGCAGATGCCGCAGCAGCAGTACAACCCCTGGGCCCAGCAGACGCCTCCGCAGCCTTACCAACAGTGGCCTCAAAGTTTTCAACAGCAAATGCCGCCGATGCAGAGTTCTCAACAACCAGCAGCTCAAATGATGTATCCTAATGCAGTAAATCAGTATGCACAGCCACAACCGGACGTGTTCGTAAGCGATCGCGGCAACGCCGCGCTGGGCTATCTGGCGCAAAATCAAGCGTGCGGCGCAACCGATCTTGCGAGGGCGTTTGGAAACTCGGCCCCCACTTGGTCACGCACGCTCAATGACTTGGCGCAGGCCGGCTTGGTCATCAAGCATGGCCAGAAATACCATCTGACCGAACTCGGCGCCGCTCGCGTGCGAGCTCAGAGCTAAAGAACGGGAGAGACAGTGGACGAGGAAGCAAGCATCATCCTGGGGGATGCCATCGCCTTTTGCCAGCGCGACGGCCAAGATGCACGCCTCATCAACATGCTGGGGCAATCGCGTGCCATAAGCCTGACCGAAGATACGCTCACGATCGAGGCCCCCTCGCGCTTTGCCATCGCGCAGCTCAAAAAGCATCAGCCGACTATTGAGGCTTATCTGGAAGAAATCGCCTTTGCACCGATTGCGCTCGACATCGTGGCGCCGCAAGGCGCCGCGACGGAATCCGCTGCCGCGACGGCGCCCGCCACGGCTCCCGCTGCTTCCCCGACGGTACCAGCCTCCGCAAGCGACGTGCCGACAATCGAGCACCAGCACAGCGATGTTTCCCGTGAAACCATGGCGCCGTTGCCGACCGCGGCGGCGACGTCAACGAACGCACCCGTCACGCACATGCCCATCGCTCACGACGCAGCGGCGGGCGCGGATTCGGGCATTGCAATCAAGAACACGCTCTCGGCCGACGATTTTCGCCGCATGATGAACCAGATGAAGGGCGGAGCGCCGACTAAATCCACGCAAGCTGCGACCCCCGCTTCACCCATGCCAGCACCAACCGTGCCGGCCGAGCAGAATACGGATGGAGCCCCGCTCGCCGCGAACTCAAAATTTACCTTTGAGAACTTTGTCTACGGCCCCGAGAACAGCCATGCCTATCGCTCGGCGCTCAAGTTTGCCGCCCTCGCGGACGAGCGCGGCACATGCACATCACTGTTCATCTACGGCAAATCGGGCCTGGGCAAGACGCACCTGCTGCTTGCCATCAAAAACGAGCTCGCCGAGAAGTCGCCCGAGATCAAGGTCAAGTATGCCAACTCCCAGGCATATCTGGACGACCTGATGACCGAGTTCGACCGCCAAAAGAAGAGCAACGCCCCCATCATGCAGGCGTACCACGGTGTGGACGTGCTCATCATCGATGACATCCAAAACATCATCGGCAAGCGCGCGAGTGTGGACTACTTTTTCCAGCTCATGGACGAGTTCATCCGCAACAACAAGAAGGTCGTCATCGCGGCAGACCGCGCCCCCAAGGACCTGAGCATGGACGAGCGTCTGACCAGCCGCTTCAACGCCGGAATGCTCTGCCTGGTCGCAGAGCCCAGCTACGAGATGAAATACAAGATCTTGCAGCGCTATTACGAGAACACCATCGTCGCCGCTCCCGAGGCGGGCGACGACTCACTGCTGGCGGCCTATGGGGGCGACGGCGGGCACCTGACCGACGAGCACTTTAAACACATGGCCGAGGTCTCGGGCACCAACATCCGCGAACTCGAGAGCTTTTGCGAGCGCTGCGCCGGCGAGGCGGGCGACCGCGAGCGCGAGGGCGGAGAGCTCACCTTTGACGATATCGACGCCATCGCCAGCCAGTACTTCGACACATCGGCCAAAAAGATCAACGTCCAGACGGTTCAGTCCGTCATCGAAGAGCAGTACGGCGTGACACACGAGGAGCTCATCGGCCCGCGTCGCAACGCCAATATCGCCAAAGCACGCCATATCGCTATCTACCTGGCCATCGAGATGTGCGAAATGACGACCACGGCGGTGGGCGCCGAATTTGGCAACCGCAACCACTCGACCGTCAGCACGAGCTACAAAAAGGTCCAGAAGATGATCCAGGAAGACCGCACCGTCACCGAAGACCTCAAGTCGCTGCGCGATAAAATTACACTGCGCTCGTAGGGAAATAGAGACACCTGTTGCAAACTTGTCGAAACCACGGGCATAAGGTGTCTAAAACCCAACCAGCGGTGATGAAAAGTTTTGCGCAGGTTTTGAACGTGGAAAACCACCCCTGTTGCACACAGGCTGCTGTCGATTCTCTTTCTGGGTCTGACCTGCGTCTTTGGGAGTAATCAACAGTTTCGTCAGTGCTATTACTATTATTAAGATATTTATATCTATAGAAAGGTATTAAAAGATGAAGTTCACCGTCAGCCAGAGCTCGCTTACACAAGCCATCGGCGTCGTTATGAAGGGTGTCGCTTCGGCATCCACCCTTCCCATCCTGTCGGGCGTGCTCGTCAAGGCCCAAGACGGCATCTTGGAATTCCAGACCTCTAACTACACCATCTCGATCCGTCATCGCATCGCGGCGCATGTCGAAGAAGAGGGCGAGATGGTTATCCCCTGTAAGATGCTCTCCAATATCACCAAGACCCTCCCCGATGCCCCGGTCACCTTTGAGCTGTCCGAGCGCCAGGTGCTGATTGGTTGCGAGAAGAGCTCTTTCCGCCTGAACACGCTTGATGCTAATGACTTCCCCGAGTTTCCGGCCTATGCCATCGAGAGCGCCGTGGAACTGCCGACCGATATCTTGTCCGAGATGGTCGGCCGCGTGTGGCGCGTCACCTCGACCGACAAGGCCCGCCCCATCCTGGGTAGCGTGCACATGAAGGTCGAGAACAACACCGTGCGCCTGGTGGCGACCGATTCCTTCCGTTTGGCCGTGTGCGATACGCAGGTCGAGACCTCGACCCTCGAAGGCTCCTTTGAGCTCAACGTTCCGGCTGACGCCTTTAACGACGCACTGAACATCATGGCCAGCCAGGCGACCATCATGATCGGGGCTACCGACACCCAGGTCGTCTTCGAGGCCGGCAACA
>CABUOA010000030.1 GCA_902493145.1 uncultured Collinsella sp.
TCTGACTACGAATCAGAACGTCATAGGTTCGAATCCTATACGCCGCACCAATTGAAATTGAAAGCCTCCGGCAACGGGGGCTTTTCTTTTATGGCAACACCGCATGGATTCGAACCTCGGTCGAGGCGCGGGCGTCAAGAAAACGCGGGGCGTTTTTAGCCCGCGGGCGAGCGCGCCGGCAGGCGGGCGAAGCCGGTGCGGATCCGCGAAGCGGATGCGCGGAGTCCTATACGCCGCACCAATTGAAATTGAAAGCCTCCGGCAACGGGGGCTTTTCTTTTAGGCGGACGATGCATGGATTCGAACCTCGGTCGAGGCGCGGGCGTCTTAATCATCACTTCGTAAAATTTTTCCAAATTGTCGCTTGACCCATCGAGGGGTCACGTGCATAATAATCCATGCGTTGCGGCGTTACCTCAGCTGGATAGAGGGTCTGACTACGAATCAGAACGTCATAGGTTCGAATCCTATACGCCGCACCAATTGAGTTTTAAGCCTCCGGAAACGGGGGCTTTTCCTTTACGGGGGCATTGCGGAGATTCGAACCTCGGTCGAGGCGCGAGCGTCAAGAAAACGCGGAGCGTTTTTAGCGAGCGGGCGAGTCCGCCGGCAGGCGGGCGAAGCCGGTGCGGATCCGCGCAGCGGATGCGCGGAATCCTATACGCCGCACCAATTGACTTTAAAGTTCCCGGCGACGGGGGCTTTTCTTATATCGCGATGCGTCGAAGATCGCGCCAAGCCCTCCAAATGAGTAAAAATCAAATTCAATAACTTTTTTTGAAAAACGCTTGACGATTATTCAGTCCATGTGCATAATAATCAACAAGTCGCGGCGTTACCTCAGCTGGATAGAGGGTCTGACTACGAATCAGAACGTCATAGGTTCGAATCCTATACGCCGCACCAATTGAAATTGAAAGCCTCCGGCAACGGGGGCTTTTCTTTTATGGCAACACCGCATGGATTCGAACCTCGGTCGAGGCGCGGGCGTCAAGAAAACGCGGGGCGTTTTTAGCCCGCGGGCGAGCGCGCCGGCAGGCGGGCGAAGCCGGTGCGGATCCGCGAAGCGGATGCGCGGAATCCTATACGCCGCACCATTTGAGATTAAAGCTCCCGGCAACGGGGGCTTTTCTTTTACGCCAGCTTGAGTGCTTTCGTCCAAAGGGACGATTTCCTGTCGACTCGTGTAAGATTCCGAGTAGATGTCGCGACTTATTCGCGACCACTCCTTCTTCAAGCGACCGATCAGGGTGATATTTCGTGGCAGAGCGTCCGACATACAAGCTCAGGTTTCTCGATCCCAAGAAGCGCTTTCCGGCGATGCCCGAGCAGCCTGCGGGACGCTCATATGGCGTGGTCTGGAAACTCTTTGGCGAGGATCAGCATGAATCTTGTTATGTCGTCGAATTCGTTGGCAAAAGCCATGTGTCGCTTTTGGGCTACGTAAGCGTTTCGGGTGAGGTGTACAAGGTGGACCGCCCCGTTAGCGAGGCTCCGCTGCCCAACGATCCCGACATGGAACTGGTCCTTGACGAGTTGGACTCCGGTATTGGTGAGATTATGGTGAGGGGAGCAAACGGCATGATGCGCGCGTGCGCGCGAACCGTCGGCTCTCCCGAAGGTACCATGCGCGAACAGTCCGATCACGAGACATGGAATTCGACCCGCTCCCTTCCTTACGGTGAGTTCATGGCATCGATGTTCCTGCGCTACGTGATATTCGCTGACTCTGAAAATACCATTGCGAGCACGGCGGACGCCGACGGACTCGACGAGGGTATGCAAAACGTTGTCGACAAGATCAAGCTCGTAAAGTTGCCCGAGCCGGTCGAGGTGTTTTTGGGCTTTAACACGACACCGCTACCTGACGCTATCGAGACGCTGCTCTACCGCGTTGACCATGCCGAGAATCCGAGCGGTATCGAGCGCTATGCCGCCGCCCTTATGAGTGAAATTGACTTGCCCCGCTTGCGCACCATCGCCGCTAAGTCCGAGATGAGCCTGGCTCGCATCGATCGCTCAAAGCTTTTCTATCTCAATTTTGATCGCAGCCTGCTGGACCAGGACGAGATTGACATGCTGCTCGCCATTGAGTGCCGTCTTAACCGTCTCTCCGGCATCCTTGAGCACATCGGGGCCGGATTGGTCCCTGCGGCATCCTCGCCGAGCCTTGAGGGCTGCGCGCTCTTTGATGCGTGGCATATCGCCAAGACGACCAACGATGTTCCCCGACTGCTCGATACGGCCTCGAGCGATAACCCGTGGGGCAAACCGGGTACGGTGACTTGCCAGCCGGGCGGTGAGTGGGATGTGCGTACCCGCTTCGCGCGTATTGTCGAGGCACTTAACGTGGTCACGCGGCTCGACTATACCTATCGGGCAAACGTTGCCGAGGGGATCATGCTCGTTCGGTTTGGGCAGTCTGTCGTTGATGCTATGCCACAACGTGAATACGACGCTCAAGATGACGCCTGGCGCGAGTTGGACGAGGACACGCGCGCGATCTGGGCCGCGGAGCACGATGCGCGCGTGGCACTCACGCTTGCGGCAGCGTGTTTTGCCGCGGGCACCTGCATCACGCGCTGCTATGTGCAGATTGCTGCTCCCGACAGTGAGCAGGGCGAGCGCGTTGTCGCAACGTATTTCTTTGGGCGCGCGGCCTATCTGGCCGATTGCGTGCCTGTCGCCAAGGATCTTGAGAGCATGGACATGGACGATATGCCGTGCAAGCGTGTGCTTGAGGCATATGAGTCAACCGCTCCGGAGACGATTGAGCCGGCGGAGGTCCATGCTCGTCCGCGTGATGACCATCGCATGCTGCCGCTGGCGCTGCGCGATCTGCTGCTTGCCGATACGGCTGACGAGCTGGAGGTCATGGAGGAGGACGACGACCCATACGTGGCCCGTGTTGTTGAATTGCGCGAGCAGGCAAAAGTCGACCGTACAGGTGCTTTTGAAGGCTTTTCCCGTCTTGTTGAGGAGTTGGAGGCTAAGTGCGCCGTCGCCGAGCTTTTGGCGACAGGTCCGGTTCAAACGCAGTTTTGCGATAACCAGCTGGTGCGCATGGTGCTACCGGTGTTGGAAGAAGACCGCTCTGTGCGAATCCTACGTGCGCCCGATGCGCTGTACTTTGCCCAGCACGAGATCTGCAGCTTTTACGCCGAGCAAGAGGACTTTGAACGAGCACTGCCCGAGGTGCGCCATCTTTACGATCTGGCGCGCTCGTCCATGCAGTCGCACTTTGCGCTCATCAACGTGCTTGCGCGTCTGGAGCGCTTTGACGAGATTATCGAGGTGGCGCGCCACGGCCTACGTATTGTCAGCGATCGTTCTGCAATCGGCTACCTGTTCTATCGCTTGGCGTTTGCCTATTGGAATTGCGATCAGCTCGACCTGGCGCTGGCTTGTTACCGTCTGGTGCCGCGCGGCGAGGAGTCGGGTAGCAGCGCGCTGGAAGAAATGCAGGGCCTTATGAACGAGATGGGCGTCAGCGAGCCTCCGACGTTCGAGGAAGCGGTCGAGACCATCCACAAGGCTGGACTCGAGCTGCCGCCAGTGTCCGCCGTGACGAATCAGCTGGCAGATGCCGCTGTGCAACTGGTCGACAACGGGTTCTTTTTCCTGGCACGCGGTTGCATCTTCCAAATGTGGCGCACCATGGGCAACGACGAGCTCGGCTCCCTCAACCGCTCGCTGGGGTAGTAGCGAAAACTGCAAGGAGGAAAGGCCACTGGACAATTAGAAAATTCCCTCTTGCCCAACTTCGACTGTTTGGTTACTATAGAACGGCTGTTACGGAGAGCTGACCGAGAGGCCGAAGGTGCTCGCCTGCTAAGCGAGTATGCCCCAAAAGGGCATCTGGGGTTCGAATCCCCAGCTCTCCGCCAGTATGAATTGAAAGAAGGGTCCCATTTGGGGCCCTTTTTTGTGCGGAGAAAGGAGGCTGGGGGTTCGAACCCGAGAGGGCACGGGCGTTAAGCAAACGCGAAAGCGTTTGTAGCCCGTGGGCGAAAAGCCGCCAGGTTTTGAAGCCGGAGGGCATGCGCAGCATGCCCGGACATCCCCAGCTCTCCGCCAGTAAGACTTTAAAGAAGGGTTCCGAAAGGGACCCTTTTTTAGTTGAACCACGTTAGCTGGGGATTCGAACCTCAAAAAAAGGAGGCATCCTTTCGGACGCCTCCCTTCAGTGGGCTTATTATTCTTGCGCACTACACCTCGGGCGCCTTGGCGACGGTCTCGCTTTCTGCCGTGAGCGGGCGGTTGTCGATGCGGCGGCCCAAGCGATCGAGCTTCACGAGTAGCCACTCAATGGGATTCGGCCCTGCGCCTTCCTCGTCGGCAACCAGGTCCATGACGGCGATCTTGGTGCCATCCTGCTTGAGCGTAACGCTGCCCACCTTGTCGCCCACATGCACCGTGCCCGAAAGATCGTCGTAGCTAACCTTTTCGGTCACCTCGCCGGCAAGGGAAAACACGGTCGCTTGCGCCGTAGGATCGGCGAGCGTGGCGTCGATCGTCTTATCCGTCCAGTCGGCTTGGCCAATGCGCGCCATAAGCGGGTTGCCGTTGGTGGTCTTTTCCTGCGTGTTGGCGATTGCGACCGTCACCTTGTGACCGTAGTACCAATTGGCAAGGGTTGCGGTATCGGTAAAGCGCTGGTCGGTGGTGGTGGAGTTCAAAACGACGGTGTAGATCTCGTCGCCATCGCGGTTGTAGGCACCCGTAAAGCAATAGCCTGCATCATCGGTGGTGCCGGTCTTGCCACCGATGTTGCCATCTTGGCCTAGCAAATAGTTATGCGTGTCCATGGAATGCGAATGGTCGGTGCCGTCGGCGCCCGTGACCTCGATCCAGGAATCTTCGCTCGCTACGACCTCGCGGATCGTGTCGTTTTTCATGGCCTCCTGCATCATCAGCGCTACGTCGTGTGCGGTTGAGTGCATATCGCCAGCCCACTCATCAAAGTCCAGACCATGCGGGTTTTCAAAAAGCGTGCCGGTGCAACCGAGCTTCTTAGCGCGCTCGTTCATGGCTTTCACAAATGTTGCCTCGGCGTCTTTGGTCTTAGGGTCGATCTTCTTGCCCACATATTCGGCGAGCACGATGGCGGCGTCGTTGCCCGAGGGAATCATCAGGCCGCGCAGTGCCTGCTTCACGGTGAGCTCGTCGCCTTCGAGTAGGCCGGCTGTTGAATTGCCCACGGTGGCTGCGGCGTTGCTCACCGTGACCTTCTCGTCCATCTTGCAATTCTCGACGGTTAGGATTGCGGTCATGACCTTGGTGATCGAGGCAATCTTGACCTGCTCATCGGCGCCGCGGGCATAGTAGACGGTGCCGTCTTTGCCCATGACGAGGGCATTGGTCGCATCGATATCGGGCAGGTTTTCGGCCGTGATGCCGCGCGCATCGGCGGTTTTGCCGCAAACATTGTCGGTCGTGAGTACTTGGGCGCCGGCGACGGTGGGCACGCCAGCGGCAAGGGCGATAGCGCAGACAAAGCCGGCGGCAAGCTGGGCTGAGCGCTTTGCAAAAGAGGTGAGGGACTTCACGGATTTCGCTTTCGACGGGATGGTCTCTTCTGGAACTAGAGTATATCGTTTGCCGGCGTCGGCGATCATCGCGTGCGTGCGTGGCCCACATCCGCGCCCGAACGGGCACAAGGGTGCTTAAGGCCGACTTAATCACCCACGCTTGTTGTGTGTGGCGTGCGTTGCCTCGGGCATAATGGAGCGCGAGAGGAGCACGCATGAACGAGCGCATTTTGGTAGTTGATGACGAGAAGGCCATCGCCGACTTGGTTGGTATCTACCTTACAAAAGAGGGCTTTGATGTCCAGATTGCCTATAGCGGGGCCGATGCTGCCAAGGCAATCCTGGAGCAGGAGTTCGATCTGGCACTGTTGGATGTCATGCTGCCCGATATCGATGGCTTTGAGCTACTGCGTACGATCCGTTCCAGCCATACCTATCCCGTGATCATGCTGACGGCGCGCGATGCCCAGCAAGACAAGATCGAGGGCCTTTCGCTTGGCGCGGACGATTACGTGGTTAAGCCGTTCCGTCCGCTGGAGCTCATCGCGCGTGTGCACGCTCAGCTTCGCCGCTACACCAGCTACGGTAGCCGCTCGCAGGCGGCCGAGTCGCCGACCATCCAGCTCGACGGCCTGGAGATCAACCGCGATGCTCGTTCCGTAACGGTGGACGGTGCACCGGTGCGCCTCACGCCCATCGAGTATTCCATCTTGCTGTATCTGGTTGAGCATCGCGGCAGCGTGGTAGCCGTGGAGGATCTGTTCCGCGCGGTGTGGAACGAGGATTTTATGCCCGGCTCCAACAATACGGTGATGGTGCACATTCGCCACCTGCGCGAAAAGATTGGCGACGACGCTCAAAAGCCGCGCTTTATCAAAAACGTCTGGGGCGTCGGCTACATAATCGAATAGCGCCTTTGATGGTGGGGAAGTGGATATGACAAAAGACGATAGGCAGGCATTCGAGGTGCCCGATCGACTCTTTGAATACGTACGGGCAGTCGTCGACAACCGCGCGCTTGCGACGGTGCTGCTCTTTTTGCTGAGCCTGCTGCTGATTGGCATCGACAACATCGCCGGAATCTTAGCGGTGCTGCTCATTGGCTTTTTGCTGATCGATCGATTCGAAATCGTGCGCCGTTGCGTGGTGATTGGCGGTGCCGCGTGGGCCATGACGTTGGCGATTGGCGCCATGGCGCTCGGCGGCATCGAAGGGCCGGTGCTGTTCGATGCCGGCTTTGTATTCAACATGCTTGGCTTTGTGCTGGCGCTTGCCGTGTGCGTGCTGTTCTTTTGCGGCCGTGCTCTGTACTACCAGGGCTACGAGCGGGGCGAGCAGCATGCCGATTGTGTGCTGGCCGCTCGTATTCAAGATCGCCTGATCGATCACCCCAACACCTGGGACAACATTGACGGCGACTTCTTGGAGGTCGAGGGCGCCCTTAACCGCGTGCGTGACCGTGAGCGCAAGGTGCGGCAATCTCTGCGTGACGAGTCGCATCGCAAGGACGATCTGGTCACGTACTTGGCACATGACCTACGCACCCCGCTTGCCAGTGTGGTGGGCTATCTTTCGCTGCTGCAAGAGGCTCCTGAGCTGCCGGTTGAGCAACGTGCGCACTTTACGGGCGTGGCGCTCGACAAGGCGCACCGGCTCGATGCGCTCATCGAAGAGTTCTTCGATATCACGCGCTTTGACTTCCACGATATCGTGCTCACGCGCGGCTATGTTGATCTGGGGTTGCTGCTGGCTCAGGTGGCTGACGAGTTCTATCCCATCCTCAACGAGCAGCATAAGGAAGCCCAAGTTGATATTCGCGAGGACCTGACGGTGCTCGTGGATGGCGACAAGATGGCCCGCGTGTTCAACAACATCATGAAAAACGCCGTCGCCTATAGCTATGAGGGCTCGACTATCACGATTGAGGCCAGGCGCCAAGACGATGGCGGCGTGCGCGTGCGCTTTATCAATCAGGGCGATCCTATCCCTGCGGCTAAGCTCAAGGTGATCTTTGAGAAGTTCTATCGCCTGGATGCGGCGCGTGCGACCAATCGCGGTGGTGCCGGCCTGGGCCTTGCTATTGCCAAGGAGATCATCGCGGCACACGGCGGTACCGTTGCATGTGAATCGACGCCCGAACACACGATATTCACCATCGAGCTGCCCGCCGCATAGCCAGCGTGCCCTTACAAACACTTGACAATGCGCTCACGTGCATATGAGCCGTGATTTCTACTATCGATACTGCTGAATTGATATCGATATGGAGGTATGCGGTATGACGGCTGCTGCGGCTGCGGAGCCCACGGAGCTTGAAGAACTCATGGAAGCGCAGGCCGAGGCCGCGCATGAGCGCGAGGTTGGGGATGCGACTCGCCCCACGGCAGAGGAACTTGCCGCCTCGCCGACGCGCATCGACGTCGAGGGCCTCGACCTGTTCTATGGCGACTACCATGCGCTCAAGGACGTGAATATCAAGATCCGCGACAAGCAGATCACCTCGTTCATCGGGCCTTCGGGCTGCGGAAAGTCTACGTTGCTGCGCTGCTTTAACCGCATGAACGACGGCATCAAGGATTGCCGCATCGAGGGCAAGATTGCGCTCGATGGTCAAGATATCCTGGGCGATTGCGACATCTGCCGTTTGCGCCAGCGCGTGGGCATGGTGTTCCAACGCCCCAACCCGTTTCCCATGAGCATCTACGACAACGTCGCCTACGGTCCTCGCGGTATGGGTGTGCGCGACCGCGCCGTGCTCGATGAGCTGGTCGAGGACTCCCTGCGTCGCGCTGCCCTGTGGGACGAGGCCAAGGACAAGCTCAAAGAGTCGGGACTGGGTCTTTCGGGTGGACAGCAGCAGCGCCTGTGCATCGCTCGCGCACTTGCCGTGCAGCCCGACATTCTGCTGATGGACGAGCCGACCTCGGCACTCGACCCTGTGTCGACGCTCGTGGTGGAGCAGCTGGCCTGCGAGCTCAAGGAGATCTGCACGCTGGTGGTCGTGACGCACAACATGCAGCAGGCCGCGCGTATTTCCGATTCGGTTGCGTTCTTTTTGCTGGGTGAGCTGGTGGAGTACGCGCCCACCGCGCAACTCTTCAAGAATCCGTCCGATCCGCGCACCGCGGATTATTTGACGGGGCGTTTTGGCTGACGCTGTCTTTTACAGGTGCCTTTAGGGTTAAGATGCGGTCATATCGGCCGCAAAGGGGTTCAACATGATCTATTACGTCGAGGACGATGACAACATCAGGGATTTGACAGTCTACGCGCTGCGCAAGCAGGGAATCGAGGCCGAGGGCTTTTCGTGTGATGGCGAGTTTAAAGCTGCCGTGGCGCGACGGGTGCCCGATGCTGTGCTGCTCGATATCATGCTGCCCGACACCGATGGCTTGGCGATTATGCGTCGCCTGCGTGCCGATCGCCTGACGGCGACGGTGCCCATCATGATGCTTACCGCCAAGGACACCGAACTCGACAAGGTGATGGCGCTCGATGGCGGTGCCGACGATTACCTGACTAAGCCGTTTTCGCTCATGGAGCTTGCGAGCCGCTGCCGCGCACTGCTGCGTCGCGGCGGCATGGTCAAGCAGGCGAGCGATGTGCTCAGCGTGGGCGACATCGTGCTTTCGCCCAGCCATCGCGAGGTGACCGTTGCCGGCGAGCCGCTTAAGCTCACCCTGCGCGAGTTCGACCTGCTCGAGTACCTCATGCGCAAGCCTGGCGTGGTCTTTACCCGCGAGTCGTTGCTGCAGAGCGTGTGGGGCTGGGACTTCGACGGCGGTTCGCGCACCGTTGACGTGCACGTGCAGACGCTTCGCCAAAAACTGGCCGAGCATGCCAGCGCCATCGAGACCGTGCGCGGCGTGGGTTATCGCCTGGCCGAGCCTTCTGCCGGTGATGGTGCCGAAGGCGACGACACCGCGGCCACCGCATCGGAGGAGTAACCCGTGGTCTTCGCCCCCCAGGGAAAACATACGCTGTCGCACCGCGTTTTTGTGACGATCTTTGTCTGCGCCATGGCGGTTATCGTGGCGTTTACGGTGCTGGGTGCGTTCTTTGTGCAAAACACTTTGGCGGATGCCACGAGTGCCAATCTGGCGCAGGAAACTGAGCTCATTGCTGCCGCCCTCGACGAGCAGCAGGAGCCCATCCCGTTCTTGCGTAGCCTCGATCGCGAGGACTTGCGCATCACGCTGATTAACAAGGATGGATCGGTCGCCTACGACAACGAGGCGTCGCCTTCCACACTGCCCAACCATGGCGATCGCCCCGAGGTCATCGAGGCCTTTGAGAGTGGTTCGGGTTCCGCGGAGCGCGCAAGCTCTACACTCGACGAGATTATGCTGTATCGCGCCGTCACCCTTGATAACGGCCAGGTCGTCCGCTTGGCGCAGGCCCAGCCTGGCGTTGCGGCGATTTTGCTGTCGATGCTGGCGCCGATGCTGCTTATCGCAGCAGCGGGTGCGGTACTCTCGTTTTTTATGGCGCGCCGTGAGTCCCGTGCCATCATCGCGCCGTTGCAAGAGGTGGATTTGGATCACCCACGCCGTAGCTATGAGCACGCCTATGCCGAGATGGTCCCCATGCTTGAGCGCATCGAGTCGCAGCGCCAGGAACTCAAGCGCCAAATGGCGGTGCTAGCGGACAACGACCGTATGCGCCGCGAGTTCACGGCGAATATCACCCATGAGCTCAAGACGCCGCTTACGGCGATTTCGGGCTATGCCGAGCTCATCGCAAATGGCATGGTCGAGGGCGAGGACGACCTGCGCAACTTTGGCGGTCGCATCTATCGTGAGGCGGGCCGCTTGGCAGCGCTTGTCAACGACATCCTTACGCTGTCTAACTTGGACGAGGCCGAACGTGCAACTGAAGGCGAGGCAGTGCCCATTGGGTCTACGGAGCCTATTGAGCTCTCGCGTGCGATCTACGCGGTTGAGCAGCGTCTTGAACAGGTTGCCCGTCAGGCGAATGTGACGATAAGTCATGAGACCAAGCCTGTGGTCATCGAAGGCGTGTCGCGCTTGGTCGACGAGCTCATCTATAATCTGGCAAGCAACGCCATCCGCTACAATCGGCCCGGCGGTACGGTTACGCTGCAGTGCGGCACCAACGACGAAGGCCATCCGTTCCTCGCTGTCGCCGACACGGGAATCGGTATCGCGCCTGAAGAACAGGGCAAGGTATTTGAGCGGTTCTATCGCGTGGACAAGAGTAGGTCCAAGGCACGCGGCGGAACCGGCCTGGGGCTTGCCATTGTCAAGCATGCGGCCCTGTATCATCACGCCACGCTTGATCTGTCGAGCGAGTTGGGCGTGGGAACCACCATTACGGTGACGTTTCCCATACAGCAGGACGAGCCATTCGCATAGCGATACAACACAGATATTGATGTAGACGCCGCATTTGACTTTCGGGTGCGGCGTTGTTGTGCAATTTTACGATTGCTTCCGACATTTTTACAGGAGAGCCTGTTTCTTATGTATAGAGTTTGGTCTCGGTAAAAAGATGCGATAACATACGGACAGTTTTGTCAATCCGAACTGGGGAAATGAAAGGCAAGCTGCATGACCCTTCTCGAACTGTTCCAGCTGCTGAAGAAGCACCTCAAGCTGGTCATTACCCTTCCGGTGGTCTGCGCGATCGCCATGGGCATCGTGTCCTTCGTTGCGATGGACAACACCTATACCGCGACGACGAGCATGTACATTCTCGCCAAGACCGACGATAGCGGTCAGATGAGCTACAACGATCTCTCGGCGAGCCAGATGCTTTCCAACGATATCGCCACGCTGCTGGATAGCGATAGCGTTAAGAGCGGCGCCGCCAAAGAACTGGGCCTCACCGATTTGGATGACTACAAGGTGTCTGTTTCCTCCGAGACCACCACGCGTGTCATTACGCTTTCGGTTACCGGCACCGATGCCAAGGAGACGGCTGAGGTCGCAAAGGCCATTGCCAGCTCGGTGAGTACGGTCGCTCAGAACGTCGGCGCTGCCCAGAGCATCAACGTTATCGACGAGGCTAAGACCCCCGAAGCCCCCAGCGGCCCCAAGCGCACGCTGTATATTGCCGTCGCGTTCCTCGCCGGTATCTTTATCGCAGTTGCCTATGTCGTTTTGGCAGACATGCTCAATACCCGCATCCGCGGTGCCGAAGAGGCAGAAGAGCTCCTGGGTATTCCCGTTGTTGGCCGAATTCCGGCTATGAAAGGTGGTAAATAGGCATGGCTAAGGCAAAGAACACCGATAAGCTCGTTGTACAGAATGCCGCCAAGACCCTTCTGGCCAACATCCGCTTTGCGAGCGTGGATGACCCCATTCGCACCATCACCGTTACCTCCTCGATTCCCAACGAGGGCAAGTCTACGGTTTCCATTAACCTTGCTCAGGCAATCGCCACGAGCGGCAAGTCCGTGCTCCTGGTCGAGGCCGATATGCGCCGCAGGTCCCTTTCCGATATGCTCGGCGTTCGTTCGCGCGGCGGACTCTATGCGGTCCTTTCCGAGCAGATCTCCATTGACCAGGCAATTGTCGAGACGGGTCAGAAGAACTTCTACTTCCTCGATGCCGAGCCGCACATTCCCAATCCTGCCGACATCATCGTCTCCCATCGCTTTGCCAAGCTGGTAAAGGCACTGTCCGCCAAGTTCCAGTACGTCATCTTCGATGCTCCTCCGGTCGGCACCTTCATCGATGCTGCCGAGATTGCCAGCTTGACCGACGGCGCGCTGTTCGTGGTGCGCGAGGACTTTACCAAGCGCGAAGAGGCGCTCAACGCTATCGCCCAGCTTAAGAAGTCCGAGAAGGTCAAGCTCATCGGTACCGTCATGAATTACTGTGAGACCGAGACCAGCGAGTACTACTATTCTTACTACACCAAGGACGGTAAGAAGGTTAAGAAGGGCTCCGACGATCAGGGCACTTCCAAAAAGGGCATCTTCACCAACCGAGCAAACGTTTAGTTGATTAAGGCTGACCTATGCGTGACATTCATTGCCATATCTTGCCGGGTGTAGACGACGGCGCCGCCGATCTCGAAGAGAGCTTGGCGATGCTCGAGGCTGCCAAGCGGGCCGGTGTAACCAGAATCGTTTGCACTCCTCACTGCCGTGATCCCTATTTTGATTACGACAAGATGTGGGATGCCTTTGAGCTGCTGCGCGATAACGCTGACGGTTTTCCGCTCCAGATGGGCTTCGAGGTCAACCATCGAAAGCTCGTTGAGCTTGGTATCGATGCCGCGGATCACTTGCATTTCGATGGGACCAACGAGTTTCTGCTCGAGCTTTCGACGCATGCCGATGCGTATGCGTTTAGAGAGTACGAGAACACGATTTACGATTTGCAGTGCCGTGGCTACCAGGTGATCATCGCTCATCCTGAGCGCTATCGTGCGGTTCAAAAGGATGTAAGCGTGGCGGAGCGCCTGGTCGATATGGGCTGCAAGCTGCAGGCTTCGGCGGACTTTATTGCCGGCGGTCGCTTTGGTCGCGAGAAAAAGCCGGCACAGCGCCTGTTCGATCAGAACCTGTACAGCTTCATCGCGAGCGATGCCCATAACGTGGGTCATTACGACTGCCTGGCGAAGGCTCGCGCGAAGTTTAGCGTGCGCGGAGCTCATTTTCGCTAAAATCTGTCCCTAACGTTCGCATTGAATGAAAGGGCAGCCATGGATATCCAACTTAAGACGGGATGCTTTGATGACGCGGCGTTGGTGCGCCGCGTCGTTTTTATGGACGAGCAGGGCTACGAGAACGAGTTTGACGCTATCGACGAGGATCCGAACTGCATTCATGTGACGCTCTATGTAGACGGCGAGCTTGCCGGTTGCTCGCGCGTGTTTCCCGAAGAGCTTGAGCGCGCGGCTGACGCAGAGGCTCCGGTGTCGCCGGCGTGCGACTTGGACGAAGGCGTCGCGGCGGGGGAGACCTACATTATGGGGCGCGTGGCTGTGCTGCCGAGCATGCGCCGTCTCGGTCTGGCGAGCAAGATTGTCGAGGCCAGTGATACGTGCGTGCGTGATGCCGGCGCCAAGCTCATTAAGCTGCATGCGCAGGAATACGTGCTGCCGCTCTATATAAAGGCGGGCTACACGCAAATTGCCCCGGTAGACTACGAAGACGAGGGCCAGCCCCATGTCTGGATGGCCAAGCGCGTAGATGGCAGATAGGGACGTTCCTTTCCTGCCGGCAGTTGGGGACACTCCTTGGTAATCGGTGCATCGGAGCGCTTAGACATACAGTTTTTCGATTCCGTATGTATATATGCGCGCTAATGGGTTATAAAATCTAAGTCTGAACATAGCAGGTCTGCGATGCGGCTCGGGCAACCGGGCCGTTTTTGCGGACGGGGGTAGCGCGAAAGGACTGCACATGCGTCAATTTAAGACCGAGAGCAAAAAACTGCTCGACCTCATGATCAACTCCATCTACACCAATAAGGAAATCTTCCTGCGCGAGCTTATCTCCAACGCGAGCGACGCCGTCGACAAGCTCAACTTTAAGAGCCTGCAGGATCCGAGCGTCAAGCTCGACCAGGGCGACCTGGCCATTCGTGTCTCCTTTGATAAGGATGCCCGCACGATCACTATTTCGGATAACGGCATCGGTATGACTGCCGAGGAGCTCGAGCGCAATCTGGGCACCATCGCGCATTCCGGCTCCGAGGAGTTTAAGACCGAGAACGCCGAGCAGCAGGGCTCCGATGTCGATATCATCGGCCAGTTTGGCGTGGGCTTCTACTCGGCCTTTATGGTCGCCAGCCACGTGAAGGTTGTCAGCCGTGCTTATGGCGAGGACGCCGCCCATGTGTGGGAGTCCGACGGTCTTGAGGGCTACACCATCGAGGACGGCGAGCGTGCCGAGCATGGTACCGACGTTATCCTCACGCTGCGCGAGAACGAGAAACTCGACGCCGATGGCGAGGCCGAGACCTACGATCGCTTCCTGACCGAGTGGGGCCTCAAGAGCCTGATTCAGCAGTACAGCAACTATGTGCGCTACCCGATTCAGATGATGGTGACCAAGAGCCGCCAGAAGCCCAAGCCCGAGGACGCTGGCGACGACTACAAGCCCGAGTACGAGGACTATCAGGAGCTCGAGACCATCAACTCCATGACGCCGATTTGGAAAAAGCGCAGCTCCGACGTTGAGCAGAAGGATTACAACGAGTTCTACAAGTCCACGTTCCACGACTTTGACGATCCCGCGCGCACTATCAGCTTCCATGCCGAGGGTACGCTTGAGTACGATGCGCTGCTGTTTGTGCCGGGTCGCGCCCCGTTCGATCTGTACAGCAAGGACTACGAGAAGGGCCTGGCGCTCTACAGTTCCAACGTGCTGATTATGGAGAAGTGCGACGACTTGCTGCCCGACTACTACAACTTTGTGCGCGGTGTCGTGGACTCTGCCGACGTGACGCTCAATATTTCGCGTGAGACGCTGCAACAGAACCGTCAGCTCAAGGCCATTGCCAAGCGTGTCGAGAAGAAGATCACTGCCGATCTTGAGGACATGTGCGACAACGACCGCGAGGCCTACGAGAAGTTCTTTGAGAACTTTGGTCGCGGTCTGAAGTACGGCATCTACTCGAGCTACGGCATGAAGGCCGACGAGCTCGCCGACCTGCTGCTGTTCTGGTCTGCCAAGGAGCAGAAGATGATCACCCTTGCCGAGTATGCCAAGGGCATGCCCGAGGGCCAGAAGGCAATCTACTATGCCGCCGGCGATTCGCGCGAGCGTCTGGCCAAGATGCCCGTCGTGAAGGGCGTGCTCGACCGCGGCTACGATGTACTGCTGCTGACGCAGGACGTGGATGAGTTCACGTTCCAGGCTATGCGTGAGTACGTGGCCGCCGATATGCCCAAGATCTACGAGGACGACGCCGCCCGCGAGGCTGCCGAAAAGGCCGTTGCCGACGGTGCCGAGCCCGAGGTCGAGGATCGTCACCTGGAGCTCAAGAACGTCGCGACTGGCGATCTTGATCTGGCGACCGAGGACGAGAAGAAGGAGGCCGAGGACGCCACCAAGGAAAACGAGGACCTCTTTAGCGCTATGAAGGAGGCGCTCGGTGACAAGGTCGAGAAAGTTGCCGTCTCCGCGCGCCTGACCGATGCCCCCGCTTGCATTACCACCGAGGGTCCGCTTTCGCTCGAGATGGAGAAGGTGCTCCAGAAGGGACCCGAGGGCGCGCCCGACGGTATGCCCAAGAGCCAGCGCGTGCTCGAGCTCAACGCCAAGCACCCGGTCTTTGACAAGCTTGTCGCTGCCCAGAAGGCAGGCGACGCCGACAAGATCAAGCAGTACTCCGGCCTGCTCTACGATCAGGCCCTGCTGGTCGAGGGCATCCTCCCCGAGGACCCCGTTGCCTTCGCGGCGGCTGTCTGCGAGCTTATGTAATTGGGTAGTTACGCGGTTCTACGAACCGCGTAACTACTCGACGCTGCCCTTCGTTCCGCCGTTCTAACGAACCTATTGGTTCCGTCGTTCTAACGAACGACGGACCGGTCGACGCTGCAAACGCCCCTAAGCGGCAATCTGACGTTCAATCGTCGGTCGCGTACCAAAGTACGCTTCCCTCCTCTTTCACGTCACCTTGCTCGCTCAGGGGCGTTTTCGCTGACTTATGCTCAACCTGCGACGCTTTCGTGGCCCAAAGTAGTCATTGGGGACGTTCTTGTTCGACTAGTCGTTTAAGAACGTCCAATGACTACCCGATGACTATTCGGATTGCTAATTTGTGCGGGTTGTGGTTTTGTGACCTGCTAAAATTAAAGATACTGTACAACTGTACGTTAATTCGTCTTCGTAGTATATTGCTACCCGCAAAACTCAATACCATTGTGCTTCGAGACGCTAAAGCGCCTACGTACAATGGTTTTTGATAGTACGATTTGATTCAACGACAGGATGGATGGTCCAAGCGTGAGTCTCGGCAGCAAACTATCCAACGCAAAGGTCTCCTTTGCGATATTTAAGCGCGACATTAAGCGACTGCTTATGAACCCCGTCGCCCTGGTGGTTACCCTGGGCGTGTGCGTCATTCCCTCGCTGTATGCCTGGTACAACATCGTTGCCAACTGGGATCCGTACGGAAATACCCAGGGCATTAAAATCGCCATCGCCAACAACGATCAGGGCACCCAGAATGACTTGGTGGACGAGCTCAACGCAGGCGATAAGGTGGTCGACCAGCTCAAGGAAAACGATCAACTGGGCTGGACCTTCGTCGACTCGGCTGCCGAGGCCAAAGAGGGCGTCGAGAGCGGGGAATACTACGCGGCGATCGTAATCCCCAAGAACTTCTCCGACAATCTCGTTTCGATGCTCGATGGCAATTACCACCAGCCGAAGCTCACCTATTACGTTAACGAGAAAAAGAGCGCCATTGCGCCCAAGGTCACCGATACCGGTGCCAACACCATCGAGGAGCAGATCAACTCGGAGTTTGTCTCCACGGTGGGCGAGACCGTAGCGGGCATCGCCAAGGATGCCGGCATCGATTTTAAGGATAAGACCGCCCAGGTTCAGGATTCGCTGACGAGTTCGGTGTCCGAGGCATCCAGTACCCTGAGCGAGGTTTGCGATTCGATCAACGACATGAACACCGCTATCGACAAAACGAGCGGTGCTATCGCCTCGGCGGATGGGGCGCTGGCCGGTTTGCAGGGTCAGACGCCTTCGCTGACTCAAGCGATCTCCCAAGGCAACGACCTGTTGGGCGAAGCACGCACCACCGCGGGCAAATCGATCACCTCGCTCTCTAAGGCGCTTTCGGAGGGAAGTGTTGCACTGTCCAAGACGTCGGCTTCGGCGAACGCTGCGGTCGGAAAGATGACGGGCGCCTTGACGTCTACGACCACTCGCATCGACAACTCGCTCGAATCGCTTCAGACGACGATTGACCATAACAAGACTCTTATCGATCGTCTGCAGAACCTGGCCGACAGCGCGCCGACGGGCTCGGAAGAAGTTAATAAGCTGATCGCGTCTGCGATTGATACGCTTCGAGGGCAAAATGAGAGCCTTCAGGCCGTCAAGGATAATCTCTCCGCTCAGTCAAGCGCTATTGCGAATGACGCTTCGGCTGTTTCGGGCGCCAGCGATGCTATCAACAATGCGATCCAAACCGGTACGACCAACATGAATCAGGCTCAGATGGACCTGGGGCAGAACGCGCTGCCGAAGGCTTCGAGCGCGCTGGACTCCTTCGCCACCGTTTCGGGCGACCTGACCGGCATCGTATCAGGTCTTACGCCCACGATTGCGAATGCGCGTGGCACGCTGGCCCAACTCGATGCCACGCTCAAGCAGGCCAAGACCACGCTGTCCCAGACCGATGCCTCGCTTGTCAAGGTCCAGGGCAGGCTTGCAACCGCCGCTAACGACATCGCGGCGTTGCAGACCTCTGAGTCTATGGGCGAGCTGGCCGACCTGATGGGCGTCGACGTGGACGACGTGGCGGACTTTATGGCGTCCCCCGTTGAGCTGACGTCCAAGTCGATTTATCCGGTCAAGAGCTTTGGCTCGGGCATCGCGCCCTTCTACACCAACCTGGCGCTGTGGGTGGGCGGCTATGTGCTCATCGCCATCTACAAGCTCGAGGTCGACCGTGAGGGCGTTGGCAGCTTTACGGCGCGCCAAGGCTACTTTGGCCGCTGGTTGCTCCTGGTGATCCTGGGTGCGTTGCAGGCCATCATCGTTACGGTGGGAGATCTGGTCATTGGCGTACAGTGCGTTAACCCGCTGCTGTTCGTGCTGGGCGGCATCGCTATCTCGTTCACCTACGTCAACATCATCTATGCGCTGTCCACCACCTTTAAGCATATCGGTAAAGCCATTGGTGTCATCCTCGTCATCGTGCAGATCCCCGGCTCGTCGGGCATGTATCCCATCGAGATGATGCCCGGTTTCTTCCAGTGGCTGCACCCGCTGCTGCCCTTTACCTACGGCATCAATCTGCTGCGCGAGACGGTCGGCGGCATGTACTCGTTCAACTACCTGTTTAACTTGTGCATTCTGGGCGTGTTCTTGATCGTGGCGCTCTTTATCGGTCTGCAGCTGCGTCCGCTGCTGCTCAACCTCAACCTGCTCTTTGATAAACAGCTTTCCACGACGGGTCTGATGATCTGCGAGTCTAATGACCTGCCGCGTCAGCGCTATTCGCTGCGCACGGCCATGCGCGTCGTGCTCGATTCGGATTCGTACCGTCGCGAGGTGCTCGATCATGCGGTCGCCTTTGAGCATCGCTACCCGTACTACATCAAGGGCGGTTTCGCTGCTGTAGTCGGCGTGCAGGTGCTGCTCTTCGTTCTGTCGACGGTTCTCGATATCGACAACAATGGCAAGATCATTCTGCTGGTTATCTGGATTATCTCGGTCATTGCCATCTGCGGATGGCTCATCAACATCGAGTACATCCGTGCAAGCCTCAACACCCAGATGCGCATCTCGGCGCTTTCGGACGAGGATTTGCGCCGCGAGATGCGCGAGCACACAGCGGCGATCCCTGCCGCCCGTCGCATGTTTGGCCTGAATGCCAGCGAGCGAGGTTCTAACTCCAAGGATCAGGCTGCCGACCAGTCCATTCACCACGATATGCACCATGTGCCCGCGAACGGGGACGACACATTTGTGATGAATGAGGATGGCGCCCCGCTTGGCAAGCACTCAAAAGGAGGTGAGGCATAAATGAAGAACATCCTGCATCTGTTTAAGCGCGACGTCCAAAACGTGTCTCACTCCGTGATCGGCATGGTTGTCGTGATGGGTCTGATCATCGTGCCGTGCCTCTACGCATGGTTTAACATCGCCGGCAGCTGGGACCCGTACGGCAACACCGGCAATCTTAAGATCGCCGTGGTCAACACCGATGAGGGTTACGAGAGCGATCTGATTCCCGTCGAGGTCAACGTGGGCGAAAACGTGACGTCCGCGTTGCGCGGTAACGAGAACTTTGACTGGGTTGTGCTCAACGATCGCGATAAGGCTATCGACGGTGTTAAGTCGGGCGCTTACTATGCGGCCGTCGTAATCCCCAAGAGCTTTAGCTCCGACATGATGACGCTCTTTTCGACCGACGTGAAGCATGCCGATATCGAGTTCTATGAGAACCAGAAGGCCAACGCCATCGCACAGATCGTGACTGAAAAGGGTTCGAGCGCCGTCCAGAGTCAGGTCAACGAGACCTTTACCAAGACCATCACGACCATCGGCCTTAAGACCGTGTCCAGCCTGCTCGACTATATGAGTACCGACCAGGTGAGCAACTTTATCGCCAATCTGTCCTCGACGCTGGGCGATTCGGTCGAGGACCTGCAGGACGTTCAGGCGAGTGCGACGTCGCTCGCGGGCATTTTGAGCTCCACGTCCGATTCACTGACATCGGCGGGCGGCATGCTCAAGCAGACGGGCACCGTTGATGAGTCGACGAAGCAGCTGATGGAGCACGCCAAGAGCGGCATCAATGATTCCAAGGAAGCGCTCAAGGCCGCCAACGATGCCGTTGACGCAGCGATTGACGGAAGCGCGGGCTCGTTCGACAACGTGTCCGCCGAGCTTGCGAAGGCATTCGATGCCGCGAATCAGCATGTTTACCTTACGGTGTCTCAGCTCAACGAAGCCGCAGCGGCGCTCAATACGCGTGCTGACGATATCGATGCGATGGCCGATCAGCTCCGCAACCTTGCCGACCAGGTGAGTGATGACAAGCTCAAAGACGGTCTCGAGTCCGCTGCGACGTCGCTGGGCAGAATTGCCGTGGAGTACCGCAACAATGCGAAGGACCTGACGGCGACCGCAAAGTCCCTTTCGGACGGCATGGCGGAGGTCAACAACTCGCGTGCCGAGGTCGACCAGGCCATCGCCGATGCCAAGGCGGGTATCTCGGGAGCCAAGTCCGACTACGATTCCACGTTCTCGGTTAAGGCCAAGGAGCTCAAGAAGACCATTTCGGGCGTTCTGGATTCCCTGAACGGTATCTCGGGTGACTTGGATAGCGCCGTGAGCGGTCTGACCGACGCCTCTGGTTCGCTCGCGAAGGGTCTCTCCAAGGCTGCAGGGCTCGTCAACAAGGCTTCTGACCAGCTGGGTGAGGCATCGGACAAGATCAGCGCGTTCAAGGACGAGCTCGACGGCGCCCTGATGTCGGGTGACCTGGCGACGATCAAGACGATGATCGGCAACGACCCCGAGGGTTTGGCCGTGTCGCTTTCCGGTCCCGTCGCGCTCGATCGTAAGCCGGTCTATCCAATCCGCAATTACGGTTCGGCCATGGCGCCGTTCTATACGATCCTGTCGCTGTGGGTGGGCTCGATCGTGCTGGCAGCCATGATGAAGGTCTCGGTTGACGACGAACTCATCAACGAGCTGATCCCCGTGCGCCTGCACGAGATCTACCTGGGCCGCTACCTGTTCTTTGGAGGTCTGGCCCTGCTGCAGGCGACACTCGTGTGCGCGGGCGACATCCTGTTCTTTGGCATCCAATGCGACAACCCGCTGCAGTTTGTACTTGCCGGCTGGGTCGCGAGTCTCGTGTTCTCCAATATCGTCTACACGCTCACCGTGTCGTTTGGTGATATCGGTAAGGCGCTCGCCGTCGTGCTGTTGGTTATGCAGGTCGGCGGTTCGGGCGGTACGTTCCCCATCGAGATGACCGGCCCTGTGTTCCAGGCGATCTATCCGTTCCTGCCGTTCACCCACGGCATCAACGCCATGCATGCCGCCATGGCTGGCGCCTACCATATGGAGTACTGGGTTGAACTTGGCATTCTGGCGAGCTATCTGATTCCGTCGCTGGCACTGGGCGTCGTCTTCCGCCGCCCGGTCATCAAAGCCAACGACTGGATTATCGAAAAGCTGGAGAGTACTAAATTAATCTAGCGCAACAATGTAAACGCTGATGCTGCGGCAATGCCAGCGAGCGAGCCGCATTTGCGCCAAGGTGACGTGAAATGAAAGGGCGCTGACCTTCTGGTCGCGCCCTTGAAATTGAACGTCAGATTGGCGTAAATGCGGCTCGCGCAGCGTCGGCCGGTCCGCCGTTCGGTAGAACGGCGGAACAAGGCGCTTTAGCGTAGTGAATTGCGTGGGTTGCTTGGTTGTTGCTACAGTAGCGGGGCGTACCGGGGGTCCGGTGCGCCCCGTTTTATTTGACCATGAGGCGGCACGCGGCCATGCACGTGCGGACACCACGCCCAGACTGAGCGCGAGGATGCCCTATGGCTCAGAATGCCGTTGATGAAATCGAAAACATGCCCGATAGCCCTGTAGCGCGCGAAGACCTGGGTGCCGGCGGCACCTCCCGCGGCGCCGGCGCGCGTTCTCCGTTCTTCTGGAAGGTCTTGCTGCTTTCGGTGGCGGTCATCTGGGGCTATTCCTTTACCACCATGAAAGATGCGCTCGATACCATTCCGGTGTTCGAGCTGGTCTACGTTCGCTTTCTCCCGGCATCACTGGTTATGTTTGCTATTTTCCATAAGCGCATCATCGCTCATTTCAATGCCCGCAACCTGATCGTCGGGCTGGGCATGGGTGCGCTCATGTGGGGAGCATACGGACTGCAAACGATTGGCCTGGCGCAGACCACGGCAGGCAAGAGTGCATTTTTGACGGGCACGTACTGTATCCTTGTGCCGTTTGCCAGCTATGTCCTGAGCGGCGAAAGGCTCACCCGCTATAACCTGGGTGCGGCACTGCTGTGCCTGGCGGGCATTGGCCTGGTGGCACTCGATAGCGTCGAGTTCAATGCTGGAGATGTCATCACGCTGGGCGGCGCGGTCTTCTTTGCTATCCAGATGGCAGTGACCGCCAAGTATGGCCGCAAGATGGACATCAACGTCATCACGTTTTGGATGTTTGTGGGCAATGGCGTTTTGAGCTTAATCACGTCGCTGCTATTCGAGACTCAGGCGCCTCTGTCCGTGTGGACGCCGAGCTTTGTCGGCGTGGCGGCCTTTCTCTCGGTGGGCTGTACGTGCGTGGCACTGCTCGTCCAAAACGTTGGATTGGCGCACGTCCCGGCCTCGACGGGCTCGCTGCTCCTTTCGATGGAGTCCCCCTCGGGCGTGCTGTTCTCGGTGCTGCTGATGGGGGAGGCGCTCACCTCGCGCCTGCTTGCCGGCTTTGCGCTCATCTTTTTGTCGATTATCTTGAGCGAGACGCATTTCGATTTCTTGCGCCGAAAATCTCGCCCGCAATTGTAAACAACTTGTTGCGCCGCCCTCCTGGGGCGGCGTTTTTTATGCCTCGCCTTTAAAGTTGTACCTTGCACTTTACGCTATCAAAGTGCTTACTGCAAAAACGTTACTGGAGGGCATTTATGGCACCAGCTCAGTCCGATCTTCAACCGCAATCAGCGCCCAAGGCCACCGCAGCGGCGCAGGCCGCTATCGGTGACGGTCTGGTCAAAGAAGCCCAGGCATTTGCCGGTGAGCTTGCCGCATGGCGCCACGATCTCCATCAGACGCCCGAGCTCGGTAACAATCTTCCGCAGACGTCTGCCTATATCCAGGCACGTCTGGACGAGATGGACATCCCCCATACCACGCTTGTCGACGGCTCCTGTGTTGTTGGCCTGATCGGTGCCGGTGCGGCCGCGGCTGCTCAGGGCAATGGTACGTGCGCGGACGAGCAAGCCGGTACGGTTATCATGCTTCGCGGCGACATGGATGCCCTGCCCGTTGTCGAGGAATCGGGCGAGCCTTTCGCTTCCACCAACGGCTGCATGCACGCTTGTGGCCACGATATGCATGCGACGGCGCTGCTCGGCGCGGCCCGTTTGCTCAAGGCCCGCGAGGCCGAGCTTGTCGACGCCAATGCCACCGTCAAACTGCTATTCCAGCCGGGTGAGGAGACCTTTGAGGGTGCCCGCGCTGCCATCGCCGATGGCCTGCTGCAGAACCCGCGCCCCCAGGCTGCCTTTGCCATGCACGTCAACAGCCAATCGCCGCTCGGCCTGGTGCTCTATGGGAGCCCGGCGCTTTCGGGCGTGTACGGTTTCCGCATCACGCTGCAGGGCAAGGGCGGCCATGGCTCGAGCCCCGAGATCTGCATCGACCCCATCACGGCCGGCGTCCATGTGCACCTGGCGCTCCAGGAGCTTATCTCCCGCGAGGTGCCAGCGGCCAAGGAAGTCGCACTTACCGTTGGTAAGTTCGCTGGCGGCTTGGCGGCCAACGTCATCCCCGACACCTGTGTGCTCGAGGGAACGCTGCGCGGCTTCGATGTCGAGCTCATGACTCATCTCAAGGAGCGTATCGCGGAGGTCGTCAACGGCGTTGCCGCAACATATCGTACGCCGGCAACCATCGAGACGCTCTCGGACGTTCCGCCGCTCGTGCTCGACAGACACTATGACCCAATCCGAGGGCACTAAAAAGATAGGAGCCCCCGCTCG
>CABUOA010000031.1 GCA_902493145.1 uncultured Collinsella sp.
GAACTGACGACGAGAATAAGCCTGATCGAGCATGATCTTCCTTTCATACATGCGAATCGCGGGCACCCTGCCCGCTTTGCTGTTTGGAAAGATACGGCCCCGATCGTGCGACAACCGCGCCAGCTGCGGTTTCTTACGGGTATTTGATAGACCCTTACCGCAAGCGCGGCATGTCCTTTACAAACGAATAACAATCCCCCACCCAAGCATGGTGCGTCTTTTACACCGAAGAATCGTTGGCCCAAACTAGCCGTTGGGGACAGTCATCGCCAGCGGTTGCCCCCTCGGTGCCGCCGCCCGTCACTTCCCATTGCGCCGCCTGGTCTTCCGCGCCCGTCGCTTGCTGCTGCGTCGCGTCCGCCTGCCCGCCATGTGAGTCCTCCTTCACGAGAACCGCCTTTCCGCTCTATCGGCAGACACAAAAGAAGCCCGCCTATCTGCTCGATACGATCAGATAGGCGGGCGCCACAAAGTCAGACGAGCAACAGAACTCCATTGCAGCCGCGCTCGAACAAATATGAGCCGTTGGTTTACGAGCGCCGAACTCTCGGAGCGTTCTTCAGTCATCATGGTAAGATTCCCATCGGAGGTAAAGATGGAGACCATGCAGCTTGACGACACAGAACTGAGGGAGACTGCGAAGCAGCTCTATGAGTCGTACTCGACCGTCCTCTCGGAGTCCAAGCTCGCCTCCATCCTCCAAGACGCTCTCGGCGACTTCGCCCCCGTGCTCGATTCCAAATACGCCGCACGGAAGACCATCAACAACTTGGTGATGGGTTACTACCCAAACGAAGCCACCATCAAGGCTAATTTCATCGACAAGGTGCTCTTCCCGCTAAACCCGGCAAACATCTCCATCTTCGAGCTGCCCATCGGCAACAGCCGCGTGGATATGTGCAAGGTCAATGGCCACAGTGCCGCCTACGAGATCAAGACCGACCTCGACACGTTCGACCGGCTCGAAGGCCAGCTGAGCGACTACTTCGACGTGTTCGAGACCGTCTACGTCGTGACGTCCGAGAAGCGCTGGCAGGAGCTCCCGAGCTACGTCCCCGATGCCTGCGGGATTTACTCCTACAGGCAAGACGCAAGGGACGGCTCTTACCACTTCAAGGCGCAGCGCAGGGCCATCAAGAGCACAGACTTGGACTCCGAGAAGCAGCTCATGGTCATGCCCAAGCGCGCCCTCTGCGAGACCTTCGGCATCAGCGGCAAGGGCATGTCAAAACCCGCCATTGTCCAGGAGTGCCTCGCCGAGAACGGCCAAGCCAAAATCAACCGCCTGTTCAAGGCCTACCTCAAGCAGCGTTATGGCGCCTACTGGGAGCACTTCTGCAAAGTGAAGCCGCAGGTTTTCGGCATCGACTACGAATGGTTCTACCGCAACAGGCTAGAGCCGGGGATTGTCTACTGAAACACCCTCGAAGATTCTGACAGCTGCTGTATATAGCGGATAAGCGTGTACTTAATCCACTCGGCGAAGGTGCTCTGCGTGCCTTGGGCGTATTTCTCTGCAACAATGCCAAGGGCAACGCAGTTTCCTTTGGGGTTGAGCGTGGCGTCGGCCAGAATATCAGGGATGATATCCTGGTAGCCGCTCGGGCCGCGATCATAGTCATCGTTCACGAAGGTTTTGAATTCGTTCCTGGAACCATCATAAAGAACGGCAAGGGCACGGCCTTTGTTGGTCCCTCCTTCTGGAAGTTTGTCACGGAGTCCACCATAATCACCGACACCTTGGAAGCCATAGTTTGCAAAGGTGTCAAGGTGTACATTATTGATGATGTTGGCGTAATCCCCATTGGGAAAATCTCTGCCAGTGGCGCTTCGCGCCCTTGGGGAGCAAAGCGCGATGAGCTGCGCAGGGAGATTGAGACGCCGAAGCTGCATACACTCTATTGGCTTCGAGCGAATCGGCTGTTCGTTGAAATCATACAGAAGGAAATCGTCCGCCCGCAGAACCTGTTTGACCGCACTTTCATAGCCCCCAAGGTCATCGATGCGAATCGCAATTTGCTGAGCCGGATTATCCGCCCTTAATTGGCCCGCAAGCGCCACAACCTCACCGGGCTTCAGCGCGTCAATGTCACGCTTAACCGTGATGACGGGAATCAAGTTTGGGTACGCAGCGATTCCAAGGACCTTGGTCTTGTATAGGCCGAGGTCTCTATTGAGCTGAATGACGAGGGGAATCTTATCAGGCTTATAACGGTACCTGTTAAGGTCGCACCTGAAGTAGTCGACCAATACGGGACGGTTGGGAAACAGCTGGACAACCTTCTCAAGCGTAACATCGTGCGGAGAGGACATGTCCTTTATTGCTCGGTGGATAATTCTCCCGCCCTTGCAGATCTTCTCTTCTCGAACGATTTCGCCGGTGAACGGGTCGATCTTATCGTCGTAGGTTAACTTCTCTTGAATGACCTCTACCAAGGGGATCATGTCGCTACGCAGCAGGCCTTTTTCCTGAAGAATCTTCATCGCTGCGAACTCGCTTTGCCGATTCTTTATGTCGATCACGTACACGGCTCCACCCCCTAGTTGAAGCGATCCTTCAAGTCGTTCAGTTCAGCAAACGGCACAAAGCCGTCATGCTGCAGGAAGGCAACGACGATGCCCGGAGGCGTCCCCTGAGAGGCCGCAAAGCCCTTCACGGCGGCGCTGGAAAAATCGCCCGCAGCCGCAAACGCCCGGTAGTCATCCTCGTCTACAAAGAACTTCCTCGCATACGCATTGGCACGTTCATCGTCCTCGTCAGAGCTCTTGAGCTTTGGGTCGTCAATGGAGATCTCTGCGCCCCTCTGGCCCAATCCATCGAGGAGGTGGCCAATCTCATGCGCAATTGCAAACCAAGCATCACCGTGAGTCTTGTAGCGTCCGCTGATGTAGATTGTCGGACGCCCGAGATAGTATGTGAGAGCGCCGCGAACCTTTGCGTTGGCGATAGCCGGCCTGTACACCAAGTAAACGCCAACTGAGTTGAGCAGCATGCGGCAGCTCTTCAGCGATGCCATAAAATCCGTGTTTGAAGCCACATCCTTCAGATAGGAAAGTGCATCAACGAAAGCATCCTTGGAGTACACCGGGGCGTTTTTGGTATCGTTCTGGTCCTCAATCTCTTCCTTGCAGAGCCCGAGCCACACCACAACCGCCTCAGAATCGCCGCCATCCTGCATGAATTCAATACCGTCAGGGACGGCGTTCCCGTAGCGCTCAAAGTCTGTGATGCCAAGAATCTTAAGCATCGCGGTAGCCTGCTCAACGAGGGACATACCACTCGCACGCCCAAAAGCTTCCTTGAAGTGGAACCTCTTGGCAATCTCCTTGAGGTCAAGTTCCTCCAAATGCGCCTCCTCGCGCTCGCGAGCAAGGTACTCCTGATACTTGACCTCGTAGTTGAGCCAAAAGCTCGCAGGAACGTCGGGCATGACCTTCTCGAGCTTCAGGGCCATGTCCTCGGTAAGCCTGGTCTTCCCGTTCAGAAGCTGGGAGAGATGGCGCTCGCTCACGCCGGTGCGCTTCGAAACTTCCTTTTGGGTCAGGCCGCGCGCGTCAAGGTACTCCTTGATAATCTCGCCGGGCGCGACAATGAAATCACTCATTGCTATCTTCTCCTCTCCTAGCTCAGTGGTAGTCCTGTATATCCACGATACAGACGCTCGTGATCGTCGTGAGGTCATCCGGATCGAACTCTCCGACAGGGCGGACGACCAGCCTCATGTTCTTGCTGAGGTCGATTCCCCAACAGCCCTCGAAGTTGCCGGACAGCTTGTGCCTGCGCGGCGGCGGCAGATGGGTAATCTCCGAAAGGTCATTCGCGACCCGCAGGTCAGAAAGACGATGAATGAGGTTCTTGGCGATCTTGCCGTAGTTCCTCGTTATCGACCTCTGGTCCTTCAGACTCTTCTCAAGCGACTTGCTCGCATACTCGATATCCATCGCCACCTCCTTTGGTAGAAGGATATTGCAATTGATCTCTCAGGTCAATATTGATTTATGAGGTCAATTTTGAGTTGTACTTCAAGCTATAGCAATGGGGGGCCTTGTATCTGAAGCGGCTACTGTGCAACAGAGTCTTTCAAATAACCCCGCATGAACTGCCCGATCTCTTCTCCAAAGACGCTCAAGCCGCCCGAGGCAATGAGTCCCGGATGCACCCTGACCCCATAAATATCCCAGCCATCATCCCTAACATGCTGGAATTCGGCAAAATGCCCGCCGCCAACAGGGCTTCCATACGGATATAAGAGAACGAGCCTTTGAATCCCAGTCGCTTCCATGAACGCTCGGCCTTCGTAGACATCTGAGTTTGAAATCGTGCCGACACTCGCGTCATGAGATTTGTACTTTGCGTCGACCAACAAAGCATGGCCATCGGGTGTCCGCAGGATATAGTCCGGCCTGACCTTCATGACCGCTGCATCCCTCCGAGCAAATGGATGCTTCTCTTGGAAGGCGACACGGCAATCTTTAAGGCCGGCGACCAAAGCTTGCCGCAGGAATTCTTCCCAAGCATCCGAGGTGCGTACGACAAAGCCCGGACTAAGCATTTCACCTTGGCTTATGTAGTCAATGCCATAGCCATCGAGGATATCAATGCAGAGGCTATACAGATCTTGCCAGCCCCTGAATCGTGAGGGCACACTCCGTGGCGGGGCGGCGTCGAGCCTCGATTGCCCACCAAGTTGAGTGGCTACTCTAATCAACCTGGACTTCAAATCAAAGTCCGTCACGCTATTAATGAGCAGCCTTGTCACTTCAACAATTACGGCGTTGTAGATGTTTTGCCTTGTGAACTCCGTAACGTCCTGCAGAAATCCATCCCTTTCCGGAAGGACAACGCTTTCCTCAAAGAGGTCGCCCTCAATTTCAAACTGCCGTATCTGCTTGCGGCGATAGGTGCGTATGGGCACATGGGAAACAGAGTCGAACATCGAGAGAAATACCATGGCGAGCGCATCGCTAATGCCCCTGTCCTTGCTTCGCGTCGTGCTTATCATCTGTCGCTCAGCCAAAAGCCCCCACTTCGTCCTGGCAAGGAGAAGCAAAAAGTCAGCGCGCCAAGCCTCGTTCCCGTCCATGAACTTGGGAACGACCTCTATCTCAAGTTGATCGCAGACCGGAAATATCCCGGCAACCCGCTCAAACGAGAACCTGTTACGCTCGATATGAAGCGAGCCATTAAGAGATAGACGTTTGCAGAGATAGGCATCTGCAGCCGAGAGGCAGCTCATCAGATCATAGGGTTCAATGCCCAGCCGAATGGCTAAACTGGGTATCGGCTCCTTGTAGGGCTTGTCCTCTATCAGAACAATTCGGGCCAAGGCTTACCTCACAAGCGAGAGCATCATTGTGTACACATTGCTCTCATCAATGTCGGCTTTTTCGATTGTGATGACTTGCCTTCCCGCAAAGGTGGAGCTCTTAAGCCCGAAGAAAGACTCCGCACCCGCATTGAGGACTTCGGCTATGGCCTCCTTGTCGTTGAAGAAAACCTCTTCGATGTGGGCGTCCACAACAGGCCAGCACTCGGCAATATAGCGAAGAGCGCCCGAGACGTCTCTAGGCAGCTCGCTTGAGGGAAGCTTCATGAACACGCCCTGCCCAAGCTGGTAATCCTCTCCTCGACCTAACCGAATTTTATAGTTGATGACGGTGAGGGCATGAGCGGCGAGTCCGTAAACGTCCGCCGCACTCGCAGGTTCATCTGGGAAATCGCCTCCCGGATCATCAATCCCAAAGTAAAGGCAAAGTCCGGCGATGTTCGGACAGATCTTGACCCTCTTCCATCTACGCATAAACGCAGCGTCCATGGGTTCCACGGAAGAATCGGCCTGATTCATGGCGGCAAGGATATATAGCCTGCTTGGGAGTTGATAGTCCTCAAGCTCGGCCTTGTCGTTGAGTATCTGAACGGTGACGGTCTTCCCAGCGATGATCCCACCATCGTCGTCTAAGCGCTTGTCGGCCTCGAAAGCTGAAATCATATCCCCGAAAATGCTGACGGCTGGGCCACGATTGATCTCATCAATGATGAGAAGCGCAGCAGAGTCAGACTGCTTTGCAAGCTCTGATGCCTGCCAAAGCAATCCTTTGGAGACCTCAAACTTGACCGTGCTCGCGTCTGGGACGGGGACGATGCCGCGAACAAAATCCCTGTACCGAGTCCCTTGATGAAATGTCGTCCTAAATACCTTGCGGTTGCTACACCCTCCGCCGGGGAAAGCACCCTCGTCAGAGGCGCTCGCAATGGGAAAAGCGGCAGCTCCATAGGGGTCTACGGTGGTCTCTCCTCTCTCAAGGAAGAGATGTTCGGCCATATTAAGCAGAGTAGTCTTGCCGGTCGCAGGCACCCCCGTCAAGAGAACATTCTTGTCATCGGCAAGCATCCTCAAAACCCTTTTGGCTTCCATCATGAGCTGTTCTTGCATTCTCTCACCTCACACCAAGTCAACTGAAAACACAACGGCATCGTTTCCGTGCTTCTCTTCTATCGCCTCATACATTGCCGCAGCGATAATCTTATTGCTTCTAGGATGGCTGATCTGCTTCTCAGTCAAGTACTGAGCTTGCGAGAGCCCACTAGACTTACGGATGAAAGCCATGAACAGCATGCCATCACCCTCGGCAATATCAGGAAGGTCAAGAAAGAAGTTAAGCTTATTGATTTGGGCAATCCTAACTTCTGTTGGCCTAGAGTTTGTCGGCTTAAACGCGTAACGAACGGTTTCTACGGTGCGCGTCTTGTCTGCTCCGAGGTGCTCGAACTCAGCGATTTTGTAGGGGGTATTCCTCTCGTGAACTATCTCGACAGGAAAGAACCTGTCGAGGCAAGGGGCAAACTCCAATCTGAAGCGCAGGTCACGTGCGCCACCACCCGTATTCGCGTTGTTGGACTCTGCTTTAATCTTCAATATATCCGCAGGGCGCATCTCGTGGCACAAGACCTCAACGACGCTCACATCAAACCTCCTTACCTTCCGCCCTTGTCAACTGACGCAAATGCTCGTTGGGCACATAGGGCAGAGCCCCATGTGCCCACGCCTCTCGTGCGCGTTCCAAGTATTCGCATTCGCCGCTTAAGTAGTGTCTGATCAAATCAAAGGTAGGTCTATGACCTCGAGAGAAAGCAGCGTTAACTCGATCGACAAGGGGGAAATCATTAACGATGAGTTCGAAGTCGCTGGGACCAAGTCCGTATGCGCGCAAAACAAGAGCATCTATCTCGCCTCGCAGGCACGCGCACTGCCAGTTCTCTTCATTGCTCCACCCGGCATCGCCGTCTTTTAGCTCGATCAGCTCTCTAACGGCGTCAACAATCTGAGAGCCCGTAGTGTCCTTCAGGTCAATGCGTGGAAACGGAAGGTTCTCTAAGATGAAGAAGTTTATGGTCGTAGTGATGTATCGTCTGACCAGCCAATCAAAAACAAAAGAGTTGGCTATCCCTAGCCAGAGGAAAGCAACATCCATGTCGTTAAAGAGAAGTGTCGGCACCTTGTTCCCGCAGACGCATTCAGCTGGAATAAGAGCAGCCTGCATTGCGCGTTCGTTGGTTTGTCCGGCTATGTCGCAATACCCGACGCGAGCTTTACTTGTCCTCTCGCGTAGAGACGAACTCGTATCGTCTTTAGAGACATAAAACTGAGGCTTAATCCTGCTGCTTCCGGGAGGGACGACCTTCCACTTGGCCGACCTGCCTTCTCCAGAAACGTATTGCTTGCACCCACAACGGTAGGGCGAGACCATGCGCCCCTCGATGAGCGGCATGAGCCCGCTACCCGGTTCAGCCTTCTTTTGAAAAAGAGAGCGGTCCAAAGTCATATCGAGCTCTCTCACGGGAGCAACGCTGGAGAATAGCTCATGTTCGGCCATGCGATCGCTTTGCCCCCAGGCTCGTCGAAGCAACGCGGCTTCTTCGGCCGTTCTCACCTCGGGAGCACCAAGCTCCCGAGACGAATCGCAAAAGAAGTCTCGTCCCAACTCAAGAGTAGAGACAGTACCCACGCCCACATCATCTGCGTCGCAATAGAGATATTCAATGCTGCGGCGTGAATTGCCTTCGTCGTTTCCAGCGAGCACCGCCAAAACGAACTTGAAGCGTGAGTCGATGGAAAAGAATTTGGCGCGGTTCATGAAGATGGAAATACCAACCCTGCCGAAGCTGTCGGCAATCATTTCACGAGCATCAGCAAGCCCCTTGGAGCGAATCAGGCCTGCAGGGAGGTAGAGCGCAATGGTTCCCCCTCGGCTGCAAAGCTCAACGCTTAGAGCTAGGAATGCTTGATACAAATCTATGCCACCCTTGAGGCCATACGCATTGGCGATGGACCGTGATTTGGCGCGGCTTTCATCGCGGTGCCCCTCATAACCTTCGGGCATTTTCTCTATAGACTCGCCATAGCGAGCGTCGACGCCCTGAGCTCGAGCAAATTCACTTCTCGAAGGCCTCACGCGTTCCCATGGGGGGTTGCCCACTACGAGCGCGAAGCCCTTTACCCCGAATGCCGCGAGTAAGCCCGCTCCCCGTTCAAGGCTGTCGGCGCATACAAAGTGAGAGATCAGGACGGAAAGGCAGGCCGAGTCGCACAGCAAGGAGGCCAGCGCGAGAATCGAGCCCCTAATAGCAAGCGGTTCCAGATCTACGCCAAACAAGGACGAGGAAACAAAGCTCGACGCATCCGCACCGGCTTGGCGCAGATAATCAGCGCAGGCCGCGAGAAGGATTGAGGAACCACAGGAGGGGTCAAGTATGGCGCCGCCAGAATATCCTGGCATGACGGTTTGAGCGAGATAAGCCGCAAGCCTAAAGTCGGTATAGACGGAGCCTTTTTTCTTCGTCTCCAGCTCGTCTAGATCAATTCGCGCAAGGGCAGAAAGCGCCACAGGGTAGGCTATGCCACATGCGTCGATCTCAACGCGCAGTTTGGATACAGTTTCATTCGCAGGCTCGAACGCAGGGGTATAGCCCGTAACGCGGAAGTAGTCTGTGATGCTGATTCCGGAATAACTGCAGGATACGTACTCAAGAAGCGTAAGTTTTGCCTCGGCATAGTTGTTGAGTCCAGAGGTAGCGTCAGCAATGACGGCACTGGCGGCGAGCAATCGCTTTTTCTCTGTCGTGTCCGGATGAGCCACAGCCTAAGTCCCTTTAATCCTTATCAATCTCAATCAGATATTCAGCGACCACCGCTCCAGTTTCAGCGGCGGTCTTGTTGGGCCTATACCTCCCAATCTCGCCAAGCTCATAAACATCAACTTTGCCGAGCTCCGACAGGCCATCAAGCAAATCATCGAGCGCCACATGCCCCTGCGAGCTGTACGAGAGGAAGATACGGCGTGAGTCCAGCCCGCCTACGCAGTCACAAAGCGCCCTGAGAGCCTTCGTCTTGTAGCAGAAAGGCGATGCCATGTGTTTCCACGGGCGAAGGCCGGCAACGCCCTCAACCTTCGGCTCATCATGATACGCGATGGTTTCGGGAATGTGATAGTAGGAGGCGTACTGTCGCTTAGTGTAGGGAGGGTCGAGGTAGACCGTATCGCCGGGAGATACTTTAAGTGAAAACACGTCACCAACCTGAACCCGATGCCCTATCGAAGAGGATAGAAGCTCGCGCGGCCTTACCGAAAAAGCGCCATACGACTGTTGAGTCCACCTCTTTAAGAAGCATCCATATGTACCAGCAATATTGGCAATGGAGTTCGAAGCCTCAATGACATCAGCAACGAGGAGCGTCTCCTCAACACCCCCAATGACGCCGGAATCCCGCCATTCGGCAATGAGATTACGGGCGCCATCAATTCGGCGGGCATTGTGTTCCGTAAAGTACCTTCTCTCGTGCGGACAAAAGGCAGCGGAAGCAGGACTGTAGGTTCGCCAGATATAGCCGTCGCTCGGAGCACAGGCGTTGAGTCTTTCGATAGCCGACTCATACGAACCGAGCTCCTTGAAATTAAGCTCAGAACCGCAAAGAAGTGAGGCCTCAGTAATCATAGCGGCTGAAAGCAGCGTATCGTTGCAATCAACGTTCCAACCGCGAAGGGCAGCGGTGCGCGCAACGACGCCGGTGCCACAGAAACCGTCGACAAAACGGCCTGAATAGCCGCTAGGCGACCCAACAATATCGAGAATCGCCTCAGCTAGGCGAGCTTTTGAACCAATGTACCGTATCGTCATCCTGCTCCAATCCACCGGTGTATTTTACTACCCAGCCCGGACAGCCGGAACACCCAAGTGAGTCCGAAGCCGATTAGAAGGGTGACTACTAGAGACTCGCCAGAGCGAAAAGCCAACGCCGCTCCTGCAATTCCGTCCCATCCTCGCCAGCGTTTAACCTTTTCAGCCGCCCCGCGGCCGGAGGCCGGCCAGGCTCGACGCTGCTCGTCGAGGGTTCGTCCGCGTCGTGGCCGCGTGCGATCCAGACGCCTCCGCCGGCCCGGTCGCGCCCATGGCAGCGGCCCCACGCTACCCGTGACCCAAACGCGCCCTGTGCGACTATCAGCGACCCTCACGCCTTCGCGGCAATGCTCCCTCATGCGCCGCATGCCAAGCACAGCCAATCCACCTGCAGACGGCCCCAAGCAAGCCGCTACGCGCCCGCAAGCTACCCCGACCGGCATTCCACCCCGAAACGCCGCTGGAATCGGCTAGACTAGCCACATCGCTACTGGAACGGAGAAGCTACGTGGCCTACCTTGCATGCCCCTGCGGCAACAGCATCTCGAACTGCTGCAACGGCGACGAGATGGAGAACGGGTTCATTTCCTCCTCCAGCCTCAATCAGCACCACAGCGACACGACCTTCTTCTCGTTCGAGTCCACGCCCGGCGCGAGCACCAACATGTGGAAGTGCGACATATGCGACCGCATGATGGTGTTCGACGGTTGGAACGACCCGGTGACGCGCTGCATGCGCCGCATAGCGACCGACGCCCCGCCCGAAGATCTCGCGGAGATGGCACACACGGACGGCATCATCTACAACAATCTTCTATTCAACGAGGTCGATAGCCACTTCACCTACGCCCATGAGCACAAGGGAGCCCCCGAGTACGCCTTCTGGAACGAAGACGTCGCGCACGAGAACCTGCCACCCCTCTCGTTCGAGATCATGCAGCACGAGGTCTTCAACCACGAGAACGGGCGCTTCCGCGACTGGTGGTACGCGAGCCTCTACGACGACTACCTCGTCTTCTACTCGCCGTACGACCCGGAGCGCAGGCAGCCGCCCGTCAAGGCGTGGAAACGCTACAAGCAAGTCTGGCCCAAGGAGGACGAGGCCGGGTAAGGCACGCCACCCGCGCGCAACTTCGCCGTCTCCTTGTCCTCCCCATACCAACGCATCCGGTACTCCCAGGCACCCATGAGCCCCGCCGCGATCTCGGCCATGTCCTGGCGCTTCTCGGCCTCGGTGTCCTGCACAATCGAGTCATCAAACTGCACCTGCACGCAGCCTTCGTCCGGAATGTCTTCGCCGAGCGCACGGGAACAGGCCAGAAGTGCCCGGCTCGTGTTGACGATCGCGCCCTGCAGCGCGTTCTCGTGCTTGCGCACGTTGCGCATGAGGGCCGAGTTGTCGGACGAGACCTCGGTCGCGGTCTTCACATAGCCCGAGTTGTCGAAGTCGAAGTAGCTGATGCCGAACCCGCAGAGGTCGCCCAGCACTTGGAGGGCCAATCGCAGAGCCTGAGCCTGTGAGTCGGTCCTGAGCGCCGAATCGAACTCTTGGATCGTGTCCTCGGTGCTCATCACCTTGCGGAAGACGGTGCAGTCGCCCCGTCCAAAGGGAATCGGCACGCGCCCGCCGTCGGAGCCCTTCCCTTGGTCGAACATGACGTCGGAGAGGAAGACGCGTATCTTGCCTGCGTCGATCTCGTTGATAAGGGCATCGAAGGCGGGCCCACCGACTGAATGGCGTCCACGGCGTCCGCGAACACGCTTTGGCCGCAAGGCGAACAGTCCACTCGGGTATTCGGCACGGCAGGCTTTACGATTCCGAAGGTCGGGAAGACAGACCCCGTGTCAACAAGGCCGGCCACCCTCCGGGACGTCGAGCGTCCTTCCCTCATGGTCAAAGCAAACCGTCTCTATGCGATAAGACCCGTCGTCACCCAAGAGGTGCATCTGGAGCTGGTCAACTGCAGCACCCTGCGGATACCCCCTCGTCACGAACGCGCACTCCGTCACGCCCGCAGCATCCCATGGAGACGAACCACCATGCGCGCGTCGTAGTGTCGAACCTTCGCAACCTTGCGTTCAAGGTCGAGTCACACGCTGAACGCGCCCGTTCCGAGCCCGAACGCTCGCATCACCGCCTCCTGGGCTCTGCTCGTGAAGCCGCATCCGGCAAAGCATCTGTCGAGAAACTCGGTCGCTCGCTGGTCGTCGCAAACCACCTGCGCCTTTTCGTCAAGGAGGAGAGAGCCCAACTCCCGGCACACCCGCATGGCAGGCATCATCGAGCGCCGGTGCACCTCGTACACCCGCCCAAAGGCATCGGTGTCTCGATAGTCGTAGAACGAGCCCACCGCCCTCATCCAGCCGTCCCATTCGGCGATGTACGGTTCCATGTCCTCCAAAGGAAGCCGGAAGCCATGCCCCTCCAAGTAATTCCTCACGTGTCCCGGCACCCAATGCTCCCGCGCGTCATCCACGCTCATGTAAGCCTCCTATGGTCGTTTAGCATTTGAAGGTGAAGAAAAGCCGCCGAGCAGCCCATCCCCACTGCTGCATAGGCCCCCTCCGTTTCCAATCTTTCGGAGTACATGTTGAGAAGGTCGAGAAGCCCACGGCATCCCACGCCAAGCAGGGCTCCGTTGAAGGCGAATGTTGAGAAACCCACGGCCATCACCCCCTGAGCACGTCGTCCATCACGGCGCACCTCACCGCGTCGATGCAGTGGTCGTTGCCGTCGGGTATCTCGTCGATCCAGCTGCCGTCGCGCTCCCTCATGTACTCCTTCAGGGTGAACTCCTCGTAGGCGAGCGGGCACCTCACCAGGTCTATCACGATCTCCCGGAGCCCCGCCAGTCACTCGTAGCTCAGCTTCCGCATCCGCGACTTTCTCGCCGGTCGCGCCTGAAGCCCGTACTCCCGCTGGTATACCGCCATCGGCTGCTTCCCGTCCGGCGTGTCGTCGCACCATATCAACTCGTTGTGAAGGTACGGCTCCTCACCCGTCTTATCGGAGAAGGCCAATGCGCCCACCATCATCTAGCCCGTCTCGGCGGGCGTCTTGCGGTTGGCGGAGAGCTCTTGGAAGAGGATCAGCCGCCGGGCACCCGGCTCCCAGCCGCACCTCACGAAGCGCCACGGGTCGGGGAACCACCCCCAGTCCACGCCATTGCGCGTCCTTTCGAATCCGCGCATCGCCCAAGCGCTCCTCCACGATGTTCCCGAACACCTCGCCGCCCGTCCCGGTCACCTCGCCCAGGTCATAGCACCCCAAGAGGCCGAGGCCCGGGCACGGGGCCGCGCCGGCCGTGTCGAGGCACGCCGCGAAGTGCAACCGCCGCCTGCAGGAGAGGCGCGAGGCGATGTCCGCGGCGGGCAAGAGGCCCTGCGTTGCGAACTGCGCGACGGCGCGGGAGATGGCCTGCCGGGCGTGGGCGATAGCGGGGATGGCCTCGTGACCTCCCCCCCCCCGCAGATAGGAGTCCGACCCCGGGGCGCGCCGCGCTCGAGGCCGTTGGGAGGCCACTCCAGTGCTTTTTATGGGCGGCGGGCAGCCGCCACGCCCGACAACAGACCGCGAAGTCGCCGGAGGCCCCAAGCCGTAGCAACGAGATGCGGTTCCGACCCGCGGATATTAGAGTGCCGAACGTGCGTCGAGCAGACACGCCCTCAAGCGGCGCCGCCACCGGGTGAAGATAGCCGGGCCCTGCCGTCCGCGGTAGCTCCGCGGACGGCAGGGCCATTTTGCCGCTTGACAATGTTCAACTAATATTAAAAGGAGCGCCCCAAGTGCCGTGTCCGTGCGACAAGAGCGTCCCTTTTGACTAGTCGTTTAAGAACGTCCCAATGATTAGACGACTACCTCTACAGTTCCAACTCGTTGAGCCTTAAGATCGCCACGATATAGATCTTGAGCGCCTGCTTGAGTTGTTCCTCGTTGGCACACTCGTTGGGGCCGTGCATCTGGCCGCCCCATGCGGGCAGCTCCAGGCCGGTCTCCTCGGGGCCAAACGAGACGGCGCGGGCAAAGTTGCGTGCGTACGTGCCACCGCCCATGGCGAAGGGCTCGGCATGCTTACCCGTAAACTCGTTATAGGTGTCAATCAGCGCCTTCACGGCCGGGTCGTCTGCAGAGACCGAAAACGGCACCTTGGCACGACCCACACGGCACGTCACACCAAAGCGGCCCACGAGTGGCTCGAGCTGCTCGCGGATGGTATCGGCGCTCGTGCTGTCGGGGAAACGCACGTCAATGACCTGCTCAATGTGGCCATCCACCACGCGGATGACGCCGGGGTTGCACGTGAGCGGGCCAAACGCCGCGTTCGTCGCATCGATGCCCAGGCCACGACCATGGGCATCCGCGTGCACAAAGGCCAAGAACTTGACGAACTCGTGCTCGGCAGGCGTCAGCAGGCGCTCGTCACGCGCACCAAACGCATCCTCGGCCTCGCGCAGATATGACACGATCAGGCCGACGGCATTGATCGTTCCATCGGGCATCGAGGCATGACCGCCAATGCCGTGGGCAAAAATCTGCGCATGGCCGTTATCGAGCGTCGTAATCTCCAGGCGGTCGGCATTCTCAACGGGTGCCGGCAGTTCATCGGCGGCAATCGCGAGCTCGCAGATAGACTGCGACGGAATGGCGTTGCTCGCCTCGGCACCGCTCCAGGACACAATGCGCCCGCCGTCGATCTTGGAGCTCACAAACGTCGCCCCAAACTGGCCCTTCTCGGCATTGCAGACCGGGAACTCGGCATCGGGCGTAAACAGAAAGTCGGGGTTCGCGTGGTTCTCCAGATAATGGTGAACGTCGGACATGCCCACTTCCTCATCGCAGCCCAGCAGCGCACGGAAGGTGTAGCGCGGGGTAATACCGTGCTTGAGCAGGTAGGCGCCGGCGTAGAGCGACAGCACGGCAGGACCCTTGTCGTCGATAACGCCGCGGCCGAGCAGCCAGCCCTCGCGACGCTCCATCGCAAACGGGTCGGTGTTCCAGCCGGGGCCGGCGGGCACCACGTCCACATGGCAAATGGTCGCGATCTGCTTGTCGCCGCGGCCCGGGATATCGGCAATGCCCACATAGCCCTCGTCGTCGCTCGTCTGATAGCCGAGCTTTTGCGCAATGCCGAGCGCGCAATCGAGCGCGTCACGGACCGGGCGGCCAAACGGCGCGCTGGGCTCCGCATCGACAGAAACTGCCACGGACGGATAGCTCACCAGCTGCTCGATATCGGCGACGACATCTTCCCAGACCTCGTCGACGTACTCGGCAACGCTCTGCTCCACTTGATTCATGGACGACCTCCTTACCAATGAGCGACGAGCATGCCCGCCCCTCACATTGAGTTCTTATATAGCGAAAAGTTTAGCAAGCTCGGCCACCGAGTGCACCACCGCATCGGCGCCCGCCGCCTCATGCTCGCCCGGCGCCGCCGCGCCCGAATAGATGCCGACGCACGGCACGCCCATCGCGTGCGCGCCCTCCACATCGTTAAAGCGGTCGCCAATCATCACGGCCTCGTCGGCAGTCGAACCAAGCGCCGCCAGAGCGTCGCGGACCGAATCGGCCTTGGTCTCGCGCCCCTGAGGCGGATTCATGCCAACCACGACTTCGAACTGGCAAAGTCCCAGCTCATGCACCATGTCAATGCACTTTGCCTCCATGCGCGACGTCGCCACCGCCATGCGATGACCCTGGGCCGCCATCCCATCGAGCAGTTCGGGGACCCCGTCGAACACGGGATATTCCTCCGGTCCCAGCTCATCAAAAAAGGCGCGGTACTCATCGGCCACCACAAGCGACTCCTCGCGGGAAAAGCCATAAAAGTCGTGAAAGCTCTTCCACAGCGGAGGCCCGATCATACGGCGCAAGTCACCCATCTGCGCCTCCGAAAACCCGCGCGCAGCCAGCGTCTTGCGCGTCGAGGTCATCACTGCCCGACCCGTATCGGCCACCGTGCCGTCAAAATCGAACAGCACAACCGGCCGCTCGCAAAGTTGCAATGCCGCCATCGGCACCCCTCTTCCCCAGTTGATGATTTCCACACCACCGCTTCAAACTGTTGACTATTCAACAATTGAACCTAGCAATGTAGAGCAACTCCACTATACTTGACGCACTTTGCTCTCTGAAGGCGACGCGCAGGCGTCCCAACGAAAGGTGCAATTATGTCTTTTGCCATCATAACCGACTCCACGTCGGACATCTCCCCCGCCCGTGCCCAAGAGCTCGGCATTTACGTGATTCCACTGCATGTGATTATCGAGGGCGAGGACCTGCTCGACCAGGTGCAGATCACCGCCGAGGAATACGTCGCCCGCATGGCCGGCTCTGAGCAGCTGCCGCACACCTCGCAGCCGAGCGCCGGCGAGTTCAAGGCACTCTTTGACCGTGTGCTCGCCGACGGCCACGACAGCGCCATCTTTATCTCGCTGTGCAGCGAGTGGTCCGCCTGCTACGCCAACGCGTGCCAGGTGGCCGACACCCACGAGCTCGACGTGCGTTGCATCGATTCGCGCACCGGTTCGGGTGCCGAGGGCCTGCTCGTGGAGTATGCGCTCGCCATGCGCGAGGACGGCCGCAGTCTGGACGAGACCGAGGCGCAGATCCGAGCGACCCTGCCCGACGCCCATCTGCTGCTGATTCCCCGCACGCTCGAGAACCTAGTCAAAAACGGCCGCGCCCCCAAGCTCGCCGGCCAGCTCACGCAGATGCTCAACATTCGCCTGGCCGTTTCGCCGGAGTGGAAATCGGGCGAGATCAAAGCCATCAAAAAGGGCCGCGGCGCCAAGCGCATCGTTGCGAACACCATGGCTGACTGCCTCGCATTTTTGGCGGAGCATCCGGGCTCAAGCGTGCGCGTGCTCACGACCGGCGCCGCCGAGGAGCAGGAACTTGTTAACCAGGCGCTCGCAGGCCGGGACTACGTAGACGCCGGCACCGGCCCCATCGGCTGCACCATCGCCACCCACGTAGGCGTCGATGCCATCGCCATCAGCTACTGCCCCCGCTATCAGCCCATCCACTAGGGGCACCTTTATCAGTTGCGGTGAAATAGGGACTGTTTTTGGCTTATCAGCCGCAAATCAATCCCTATTCCACCGCAACTTAGAAATCGGCAATCAGCCCAGCGGACCTTGGAACAGCTCCTCGTGCGAGCCCATCCTGACCAGTCGAATCACCGGATTAGTCTTATGCGACAAGTAGAGAACGACCACATCGACCAAGCCATCGGATAGATGGAAATCGATGTGGCCGTTGTAGTTGCCGCCCGGGTTTGAAAGCTCGTGGGCACCATATTCCGCGGGAAGCGATCCGTGAGCCGCAGGCTCTGCGACTGCCGCCTTAAACTCGGTTTTTAGCTGCGGATGGATGCGCATCGTCCGCTTGTAATCCGCCTTAAACTGAGCCTCGACCTTAATCTCAAACATCGCTAGTCCTCATCGAGGAACGACATCAGATTATCCACGCTGTCGAACGACGGGCTGTCGTCTGGCAGAATCCCCAACTCACGAGCCTCGGCGATCACCATGGCACGTCTCGTTGCCTCGTTGGGAACTTCGGACCGGCCCACAATCTCAAACGGAATCTTCCGCTGATTTACAAGCTGCCGAACAGCAAGGTTGAGATACGAATTGAGACTCAGGCCAACCGAATCCAAGAACTCTGTCGCCTGCTCTTTGAGTCCCTCTTCGATGCGAACCGTCGTAGGCTTAACCGTTGCAGTAGACATACGCGACCTCCTCGCCTCGTCTTTTGCATCAGTATACCCAATTTGGATGGCATCCTGATGTTAGATAGCATCAGATTGCCGTTCACATTACTTTAACCCACATTGCCGCAACGCCAGGAACGCTCGCCCTATATCAACCCGCTCAAAGCGATGTCGACGGCCTCGTTGAGGTCATCGGTGATGTGCACCAGCTCCGGATCGAGCGGGCTGATCATGCCGGCATCCATCACCGGGCCGTTGAGCCAGTCGAGCAGGCCCTGCCAGTACTCGCTGCCCACCAGCACGAGCGGCATGCGCTTGACCTTGTGCGTCTGCACCAGCGTGAGGACCTCGAACATCTCGTCGAGCGTGCCAAAGCCGCCGGGGAACACGATGGCGCCCGAGCTGTATTTGACGAACATAGTCTTGCGCACAAAGAAGTAACGGAAGTCCATACCGAGGTTCACGTATTTGTTGAGCCCGTGCTCGTGCGGCAGCTCGATACCCAGACCGACCGATTTGCCGTTGACGCTCGCCGCTCCCCTATTGGCCGCCTCCATGATGCCGGGGCCGCCACCGGTGATGACCGCCACGCCTCGCTGGGCGATCTTGCGCCCGACGGTGCGCGCCGCCTTGTAAAGCGGATCGGCCTTGGGCGTGCGGGCGCTGCCAAAGATGGTCACCGCGGGTCCAAGCTCGGCAAGCGCGCCAAAGCCATCGACAAATTCGGCCTGAATGCGCAGCACGCGCCAGGGGTCGGCGTGCAGCCAATCAGTCGATTCTTCGGGCGCCAGCAAGTTGGCGTACGTATTGTCCTTAGGAATCATGGGGCCGCGCATGACCACAGGGCCGCGGCGGTACGTCTCGTCGTAGGCCGGCTCGCCCTCGACGTTATCATTCTTCATCATGGGCACTCCTATCGAAAAGAGAAACGGGCGGGGTCGACGCCATGCGTCAAACACCCGCCCGAACATCAACCATTCGGTATGGTACCCACGATGCATCAAGCGCTTGCAAGCTATCGGTCAGCGGTCGCGCAGACGGTGTTAGCGAACGTGATGACCGGCCGGCGCTCGCCCCTTGCCGTTGCCCGCGCTCTGCAAGCGCCCGCGCCGCTCTTAGTAATCCACCGCCGCAGGGCTGTTCATCCAGTCGTTCACGAACGCACCGTAGCGGCCCTCGATAATGGCCTGACGCGCCTGCTTCATAAGATTGAGCAGGTAGTAGATGTTGTGCATCGAAAGCAGGATGCCGCCGAGCATCTCCTTCTGCGTGACCATGTGGCGAATGAGTGCACGGCTGTAGCCGCCCGTGCACACCGGGCAGGTGCAGGTTGGATCGATGGGGCCGTCGTCGTGCGCAAAGCGGGCGTTACGGAAGTTGAGGCGACCCTCGCTCGAGAACGCCGTGCCCATGCGGCCGGTGCGCGTCGGCAACACGCAGTCGAACATGTCGATACCCACGCCCACACCACGCACGAGCGTAGTCGGGTTGCCGACACCCATCAGGTAGCGCGGCTTGTGCTTGGGCATGTACTCACTCGCGAGCGGCGCCAGCGTCTCGAACATGGTCTCGTGGTCCTCGCCCACCGAGTAGCCGCCGATGCCGTAACCGGGGAAGTCGCCGCACTCCTCTAGGTGGCGCAGCGAGCGCAGGCGCAGGTCCAGATGCATGCCGCCCTGGACGATGCCAAAGAGCGCCTGGTCATCGCGGGTGTGAGCCTTATAGCAGCGCTCGGCCCACATGCTCGACAGCTCCACCGCGCGCTCGACGTAGGCACGCGTGGCGGGATAGCCCGGGCACTGGTCGAGCTGCATGCAGATGTCGGAGCCGAGCTTCATGGCGATTTCCATGTTGTCCTCGGGCGTCCAGAACACGTGGCGGCCGTCGTAGTCGTTGACGATAAAACGCACACCCTCGTCGGTAAGCTTGACGGCGTCGTTGTGGCTGAACACCTGGAAGCCGCCCGAATCGGTGAGGATGGGGCCGTGCCAGTTCATGAACTTGTGCAGTCCGCCCAGCTCGGCGATGGTGTCCTCGCCGGGACGCATGGACAGATGGTAGGTATTGGCGAGCACGATCTGGGCGCCGAGCTGCTTGACAGTCTCGGTGGGAATGCCCTTGACGTTTGCCTTGGTGCCCACGGGCATAAAGATCGGCGTCTCGATGTCGCCGTGCGGGGTGTGCAGCACGCCGGCACGCGCATGCGTCGTCGGATCCTCGGCAATCAGGTCGAATTTAAAAAGGTTCTGGTCCATAAACTGGAACTCCTTGGTTGCGGTTCATACGCAAACCATTATACGGGCAACCCGCAAGAAGCACCGACTCGACAGAAACTGGCGCGAGGAGGATACGGCAGGGACACGGCAAATGAGCGTGAATTTTTGGACGCTTACCGGATGAGCGTGGATAATCTCCCACTTTTGCCCAAAGCACAGCCCAAAAACGGGAGATTATCCACTTTCATTCTGCGGGCACTCATTTAAGTACGTCCCCGATGAGTGGAGCTATTTACCAGCCACGCCAACGCCGATGTTTTGGCAACGCCGATGTTTTGACAACGTCAGCGAGCGGTCACCAGGGCGAACAAATTGGCATGAAAAGAGGGCGGCATTGACCTTCTGGTCATGCCGCCCTCTTTGAATGACAAGTTGTCGCCCTGGTGACCGCGCAGCGTCGACCCGTTACGCGGTTTGGTAAAACCGCGTAACCCTACGGACGCTGGCCCATGCCACCCTCGAGGGTGACGGTCTCGCCGTTCATATACTTAAAGTCGGGACCGCAGAGCTGAACGACAACGCGGCCGATTTCCTTCTCGACGTCGCCGTAGTGGCCAGCCGGCGGCATGTGGACGTTGGCCTTGAACGCCTCAGGATAGGCATCCTGGAAGTTCTCGAGCGCAGCGGTCCAAGCAAGCGGGCAAACGATATTGACGTTGATGCCGTCCTTGCCCCACTCGTTGGCAGCGACGCGGGTCAGACCGCGGATACCCTCCTTGGCAGCGGCGTAGCTGCACTGGCCATAGTTGCCAAACAGGCCGGCGCCCGAAGCAAAGTTGACCACGGAGCCCTTGGTCTCCTTCAGGTGCGGGTAGGCCTTCTGCATGTACAGGTAGGTGGCATACAGACCGGAGTAAATGGCGAGGTTGAACTGGTCCATGGTGTGATCGGCGATCGTCACGCCCGAGGCGCTGGCCTGAGCGTTGTTGACGACGGCGTCGATGCGGCCGAACTCCTCAATGGCCTTGTCGATGACGTTCTGGACGACAGCCTCGTTGTCCTGACCAGCCGAGACATCGGCCTGAACAGGCAGAACCTTGACACCGTACTCGGCCTCGAGGGATTCCTTGGCGGCCTCGAGCTTGGCAACGTTGCGGCCGGTGATGACGAGGTTCGCGCCCTCCTTGGCAAAAGCGATATCGATGCCGTAGCCGATGGAGCCGGCGGAACCGTCCTTGAGCGTGGCCTTGCCGCCGCCGGTGACGATCACGGTCTTACCAGTGAAAAGTCCCATACAAAGTCCTTTCAAATCGCGACGGGCCCGCCCGTCGACTGCGCGCATCCAACTTCACGCGCCAAAAGCTGACATGCAACTTTAGCGGGTTCAAGTGAAAAATAAAGCCCATGGCAGGCGAACGGTGCAACGTCTTTCGGCGAAGGGAATGTCAAGTAAAAATTGGATAGAGCGACCGAGTTTTTGTTAACGCAACGAGTCATCGAACACGTTTTGAAACTTTGCTGCGGGGCGCGGGATGTCGGCGCGAGACTTTATCATAGGGTGACGAACAACGATGAGGAGCACATGCCTATGACAGACGAGCTGGACCCCCAGACTCAACAGCATATTGATAATTCCGCAGACACCATTGACGACTGCGATACTTCCACCAGAAGCGATGGCGGCATTGATGCCGCTGTCGAGGAGGCTCCTGCCGCCGCAGACGAGGCCGCAGACGCAAATGTCGCCGCAGAGCAAGACAAAGAAGAGCAGCTAGAGCAGCCGGACCCGAGCGATACTGAGCCCAAGGCTGAGAACGCTCCGCAAGCAGCAGGCCCCATCGAGGTGTCTTCGGAAGAAGAGCTCGACGCCGTCATGGACTCCATGATGGATGCCGTCAAAGCGATGAAGGACGCTGTCGCCGATGCCGATGTCGACGCCGAGGAAGAGGAAGCCGCCGAGGCCGCCTCGACGTTTGTGCCCGGCGAGACCCCGGTTGCCGACCAGGGCAGCACCATGCCCTCGTTCCTGCAACTCGAGCACCCCACGATCGGCACCGACGCGGTCGACCCGCACGCAGCAGGCTTTTCCGTGATCGAAGGCGGCACCGGCAATATCGCCGCACCGCAGGCTGCCGATACGAATGCCGCCGAGGCCGCGCACCCGACCACCACGCATGCCCCCGCCACGAGCCGCGACCTGGGGAGCGCCGTCTCAAACACAGCTAACGCCGTGGGCACCTTTATTGCCCAGGGCGCCTCGGCCATGCGCGAGATGAACGCCGCGAAAAAGGCACTTGCCGATGCCCGCG
>CABUOA010000032.1 GCA_902493145.1 uncultured Collinsella sp.
TCCGCGCCGCGCTGGGAAGGGCCGCGTAGCGGTCCAAGAAATCGTCCGCAGTCCCTTCGGGCAAAAGTAGACATAAGAGGCTCGTCCCAAATGGGCTGGTTTCAAAAGTATGGCGGATTACGGGGCTGGACCTGTATTACTTGACCATGGGAAAAATCGCGAAATTAAAACCGCAGGTAGACGGCTTATTAAAATCGAAAATTGCCGGTATGGATGGGGGTCTCCGAACCTGCCCCGTAATCCGGCATAGTTTTGAAATGGCACTAACCGAGTGACAGCCAAATACGCGATCATCAAAGAAGTTGCGGTGAAATGCGGACTTTTGGGCGGCCTAGAGCCGAAAAACAGTCCGTATTTCACCGCAATTGAGGAGGGTCGGGGTGGATGGTGGGGTAGCTAAAAGAGCCCCGTCCCAAATTAGCTAGTCGATGTCCATGCTGGCGATTAGGTTGATGTTGGTGTCTAGGAGGTTCTCTAGCACGACGTCGCCCATGCGGATGGGGACGTCGACGACCACGCCGCGAATGAGGTCCATGGCTTGGGCGTGGAGTGCCAGCGGGATGGCTTCGGCCGTGCGCACGGGGAGCAGGGCTTCGTCGCCGCCGGATACGGCCACGGTGGTGGTGAGCACGCGCATGGGGCAGGTGAGCTCCTGATGTGCGAACTTATCGCCGCGCTGGCAGTTGTTGCCGGTTACGGAGCGCACTTCCTCCACGGCGCCATTGGCGTTGCGCTCCACCTCTACGGTCAGAAGGCATTCGGATGGGCAAGTCGTGCAGTTGAACTGCAGCGTTTCGATCACGGTGTCGCTCATGAGCTATGCCTCCTCAACGGGATCGACGGACAGGACAATCTCGCTGGCACCCAAGTCGAGCGCTTGTTTGATGACCTTTGCCGGCAGTGGGAAACTTTCCATAACGCTCGGCTTAAACGCGCGGACCTTGCCGGTGAACAGTTCTTCGCCGTCGGCCAAGATCCTCACGCAGGCGGCATCGACTGGACGGCGCACGCGGAAGTTGAGCTTGGTGAGCGCCACGGCCGTAATGCGTCCCGGCAGCGCGTATCCCGCAATGCCGGCAGGGGAGACGGTGGGCTCGCAGTCCGGAGCGGCGCCCGCGCCGGTTCCCAGCGCGTACGCCGCCGCGGCTGCACCGGCGCGCTCGGACTCGGTCGTCACGTTGTCGGCCAGGTCGTGCACGTGCAGCACGTTGCCACAGGCAAAGATGCCTGGCACGCCTGTCTGGAGGCTCTGGTCAACTACGGCACCGCGCGTGCGCGGGTCAAGCTCTACGCCTGCGGCAACCGAAAGCTCGTTCTCGGGAATCAATCCCACCGAAAGCAGCAGCGTGTCGCACGGAACAATGCGCTCGGTCCCCGGAATGGGCGCCAGGTGCTCGTCGACTTGGCTCACCTCGACGGCTTCCACACGGTCGTGCCCGATCACGCGTGTGACGGTGGTGGAAAGGTGTAGCGGAATTCCAAAGTCGTCCAAGCAGTTCTTCACATTGCGGCGCAGGCCGTTGGCGTACGGCATGAGCTCGTACACGCCCTCGACCGAAATCCCCTCGAGCGTGCAGCGACGTGCCATGATCAGCCCAATATCGCCCGAACCCAAAATGACGGCGCGCGAGCCGGGTTTGAGGTTCTCGATATTGATGTATCGCTGCGCCAGGCCGGCCGTAAACACGCCGGCGGGTCGGCTGCCGGGAATCTTGATCTCGCTGCGGGTGCGCTCACGGCAACCCATGGCAAGGACGACCGCGCGCCCGGTGAGCTGCAGCATGCCGGCAGGGCTCATGAGCATGACGGTGTGGACCGCGGTGTCTTCCGTAGGCTCGCCTGAATCAATCCCAATCACCATACTGTTCAGGAACAGCGCAATGTCGGTTGCGCGCACCTGGTCGATAAAGCGCTGCGCGTACTCGGGACCTGTGAGCTCCTGTTTAAAGTGCGACAGGCCAAAGCCGGGGTGGATGCACTGGCGGAGGATGCCGCCCAGGTGCTGCTCGCGTTCCACGATGGCCACGCGTGCGCCTGCCTTATGCGCGGCCAGCGCGGCCGCCATGCCGGCAGGTCCGCCGCCGATAACGACCACGTCGAAGGCTTGCGTTTGTACGGCTTCTACGACGCCGTAATCAATCGCGCTCGATTTGATTTCCGTCATCCTAGCGCACCCCCTTCAAAGGACCCTCGACCAGCCAGGAACCGGAATCCTCCAACAGCACCTTGCTGGGGTCGCAGCCCAGCTCGCGCGCCAGGATCGCCACCACGCGGCTTTGACAGAAACCACTCTGGCACCGACCCATGCCGGCACGACAGCGGCGCTTGACGCCCTCGACCGAAACCGCGCCCGGGTGGCGCCGGATTGCGGCCACAATCTCGGCCTCGGGCACCGTCTCGCAGCGGCAGACAATCTGGCCCCACGCGGGATCGGACTCGATCAGCTCCTCCTTGCGCGCCAGTGGTGCGCGGTCAAAGTCGTCCGGCGCGCGGCGAATGGGGTTCCAGTCCGTCCGCTCGTGCAGCTCCACGCCCGCCTCACGCATCACAAGCTCCATGCGCTCGGCAATGGCCGGCGCGCTCGCCACACCCGGCGACTGAATGCCCGCCGCCTGGAAAAGCCCCGGCACCACGGCCGACTGTCCAATAAAGAAGTCGTTCGTTCCCTGAATGACCGGACGCCCGCCGGCAAATGCGCGCACCACGCGGCGCGTATCCAGATCGGGCACCAGTTTGCGCGCGCCGGTCAGCAGCGCGTTCATATCGCTCGCATAGGTTTGCGTGTCGCCCGGCTCGCGCACGGCAGCCGTCGCGGTAATCACGGTGTTGCCGTGCACGGTGCCCGTGACGATAACGCCCTTGGACACCGGCGTGGGTACGGGGTAGAGCGGCGTGAGTGCGCGCGGCTCCTTGTCCAGCACCACAATGTTGCCCTGGCGCCATACCATCTGGAACTCCTCAGCGCCCGCCATGTGCGAGATGTGCGCGGCGCCGTTGCCTGCGGCGTTGATCAGGTAGCGGCAGCACACATTGCCAGCGGGGGTCGCCAGCGTAAAGCGCGCGTCGTCGCCCGAGTCCGCGACTTCAATCGCTTCCACCGGCGCGGACCGCATAAACGTCACCCCGTTGGCCACGGCGTTCTCCAGCGCGGCGATGGCAACCTCAAACGGGTCGACAAACCCAGTCGAGGGGCACCACAACGCGCACGTTGCATCGGCACTGGCACGCGGCTCTAATTCGTGGATGCGGTCGGGTTCGACGATCGACAGCTCGGGAACACCGTTGACATGGCCGTTGCACCGCAGCTGCTCCAGATGCGTGCGGTCCTCGTCGTTAAAGCCCAACACCATCGACCCGGTGCGGCAGAACAGAAAGCCCAGCTCCTGAGCCCACGTGCCATACAGCTCGCAGCCACGGGCGTTGACCTGCGCCTTAACCGTGCCCGGTGTCGGATCGTAGCCTGCGTGCACCAGGCCGCCGTTGGCCTTCGACGCGCCCAGCGCAATATCGTTAGCCGCCTCGACCACGCAAATGGACAGGTCAAACCGCGCGAGCTGCCGCGCGATGGCGCATCCGGTGATGCCCGCGCCGACAATCGCGATATCAAACGTTTCGCTCACAGTGCCTCCCAGACGAGTTGACAGGCTGTCAATAAGACTATCCTACGGTCTATACATCCCCAGCGCGGCGGCAATGCGGCGAACAGCCCCGCAACACCCGCCAACGGCAGGCGAGGGGAGACCCGGCAACGTCGACACGCTCGTCTGCCGACAGCTACGGCAACCTTTCGTCTCGATCTGTAACAGTTAGCTGATGATTTGGGTTCTAGATGTTACAGATCAAGACAAACCCTCCGGCGGATTTTGAATGTCTCGATCTGTAACAGTAAGAGGGGTTTTGGGGCCCAAGATGTTACAGATCGAGATTGAAGTCGGGGAGGGACCCCTGTGTCTCGATCTGTAACACCTAGACCCGGATTCCGCTCCCACCTGTTACAGATTGAGATGTTTGTGTCCGCGCCAGCCCCGTACCCGGCCGTGGTCCTATATAAACAAACCCCGTGGTAAACTTGACCGTACTGTAAATATTCCGAAAGGTACCCGTAATGTCCAAGTACATCTCCGAGCTCATGTCGCCGCAGCTTATGGGCGTCGTCTATGCCTTCGTTGGCTTTATCATCGCCCTGTACGTGCTGTCGGTCGTCTATGTGTTCATCGACGCTCGCCGCCGCGGCGCCAGCGCCTACGTGGCATGGGGCATCATCGCCCTCATCCCGTTTGTGGGCCTCATTGCCTACCTGGTCCTGCGTCCGCACTCCTACGCCTCCGACCGCGAGGAGCAGGAGCTGGACATGGCCCTGCGCGAGCGCCAGCTTGCCCAGTACGGCACCTGCCCGCAGTGCGGGGCGCCCATCGAGAAGGACTTCGTCGTCTGCCCGGTGTGCGATACCCAGGTTCGCAACGTGTGTCCCAGCTGCCATCGCCCGCTCGATGCGCATTGGAAGGTCTGCCCCTACTGCCGAACTCGCATCCAGTAACGCATCCATCGCCGGGCCGGCCGCAAGCCACGGGCACGCCGCAAGCCACGCGCGCCCCACACCCCGCCCCCACACGATGAAGCATGCGTAGAAAATCGCCCGCCGTGCCATTAAGGTGCGGCGGGCGCTTGTATACCAAGGCAACCTGCCTATAATGATGCAAGTTAAAACGCCGAGCGCATCGCACGCACTTGCATCAGGCATCCGAGAGGAGAAAACATACCCATGAAGGCACTCTACAATGACGGTTCGGTGGCCGAGCTCCCGCAGGACGAGGTCACGCACGTCATCCGCCACTCCGCCGCGCACATCATGGCGCAGGCCATCAAGCGCCTGTACCCCGAGGCCGACTTTGCCTACGGTCCCGCGACCGACAACGGCTTCTACTACGACGTCGACCTGCCCGAGGGCGTCAAGATCAGCGAGGACGACTTCCCCGCGATCGAGGCCGAGATGAAGAAGATCGTCAAGGAGAACCTCAAGTTTTCCGTGTACGAGAAGCCCCGCGCCGAGGCCATCGCCCTTATGGAGGAGCGCGGCGAGAAGTACAAGGTCGAGCACATCGGCGACCTGGACGACGACGCCCGCATCACCTTCTACCAGCAGGGCGACTACATCGACATGTGCGTCGGCCCCCACATCTGCTACACCAAGGCGCTCAAGGCCTTTAAGCTCACCGGCGTCTCGGGCGCCTACTGGAAGGGCGACAAGGACAACAAGATGCTCACCCGCATCAACGGCGTCGCCTTTGCCACCAAGGAAGAACTCGACGAGCACATGCACATGCTGGAGGAGGCCAAGAAGCGCGACCACCGCAAGATCGGCCGCGAGATGGACCTCTTTATGATGCGCGACGAGGCTCCCGGCTTCCCGTTCTTCCTGCCCAACGGCATGATCCTTAAGAACACGCTGCTGGACTACTGGCGCGAGATCCACCACAAGGCCGGCTACGTGGAGATCTCCACGCCGCTCATCATGAACAAGCAGCTGTGGAAGACCTCGGGCCACTGGGACCACTACAAGGACAACATGTACTCCACCGTCATCGACGACGAAGAGTACTGCATTAAGCCCATGAACTGCCCGGGCGGCGTGCTGGTGTACGCCTCCAAGCCGCACTCCTATCGCGAGCTGCCCATCCGCGCCGGCGAGATTGGCCTGGTACACCGCCACGAGCTGCGCGGCGCCCTGCACGGCCTGTTCCGCGTGCGCTGCTTTAACCAGGACGACGCTCACCTGTTTGTGCGTCCCGACCAGCTGACCGACGAGATAGTGGGCGTGGTCAATCTGATCGACTCCGTGTACCAGAAGTTTGGCTTTAAGTACCACGTTGAGCTTTCCACCCGCCCCGAGGACTCCATGGGTTCGGACGAGGACTGGGCACGCGCCGAGGAGGGCCTGCGCACCGCTCTGGAGAAGCTGGGCATGGACTACGAGGTCAACGAGGGCGACGGCGCCTTCTACGGCCCCAAGATCGACTTCCACCTGGAGGACTCGCTCGGTCGTACCTGGCAGTGCGGCACCGTCCAGCTCGACTTCCAGATGCCGCTCAACTTTGATCTTGAGTACGTGGACGCCGACGGCACCAAGAAGCGCCCCATCATGCTTCACCGAGTTTGCTTTGGCTCCATCGAGCGCTTCATCGGAATTCTGATTGAGCACTTTGCGGGCAAGTTCCCCACCTGGCTGGCTCCCGTGCAGGTCAAGGCGCTTCCGGTTTCCGAGAAGAGCCGCGACTACGCCCACGAGGTGTGCGCCAAGCTTGAGGAGGCCGGCATTCGCGTGGTCTGCGACGACCGCGACGAGAAGATCGGCTACAAGATCCGCGAGGCTCGCAGCATCGACCGCGTGCCCTACATGCTCATCCTGGGCGAGAAGGAGGTCGAGGCCGGCAACATCTCCGTCCGCGATCGCTCCAACGAGACCGTTCAGATGACCGTTGACGAGTTTGTTGCCAAGGTGCTCGAGGAGATCAAGACTCGCGCCTAAGGCAAACTTCACAACAATTAACAAAGGCGACCGTCCACAAAGGGCGGTCGCCTTTTTTCATGCCCAAATAAGAAAAGCCGCTGGTTGAGCGGCTTTTTTGTTGCACAAAAAGGTACAGGTTTTTATAGAGGGGTATGGAGATGTACCTACTAGCAGTGCATTTTGCGTAATCTGGGCAAACGCTGATTAATTGCTCGTATAATGTCATCTGTCGAAAGATACAAAAACCTGTACTTTTGCGACTGCGCCTAGCTGCGAGCGAGAAGCCTGTTCTAAACGCCCCTGCATTTGCGTGCGTCGCAAAGCCAAAAGAGGGGGCGAGAACATGGAACAGACGGCACGGCGCCAAGAGCAGCTGCCGGGCGCATTTAACGGCGCCACCACCAATAGCCAGCACGGCCGCGTCCGCTGGTATCTGGTCCACACTCCCCATGGAAAAGAGCGCGAGACCTGCGAAAAGGTTCGCCGCATTATCCCGCACAACCTGATGCAGGACGCTTTTGTGATGCAAAAGGAGTTTTGGTTTAAGCGGGACGGCGCCTGGTCGCTTCAAACCAAACCCATGTACAAGGAATACTTCTTCGTCGCCACGCGCGATGTCGCCATGCTCGACAAGGCTTTGGCCCAGTTGAGCTTTGGCTGCCGTATCGCTGGCAGTAGGGAGCGGGCGTACATGCCCATGCCGGACGACGCACAGGACTGGTACCGCAGTGTGTTAGACGATGACGGCGTGGTCCGCAACAGCGTAGCGCGCATAGAAGACGGCGTGTTGCACATAGAGCAGGGTCCCTTGGTGGGGCAAGAGGCCCGCGTGAAGAAGATCGACCGTCATAAACGCTGGTGCCTGGTAGACGTGGGCGAGGGTGACTCCACATTTAGGGAGCTGCTTCCGTTAGACGTGCCCAGCAAAACGTAAGGGAGACGTTGCGCCGGCAATTCGTTCGCATTTTGATTCATGGACGGGGGGGGGTTCCTGGGGACAGGGACGTAAGTTTTATCGTGACTGCTAATGAAGAAGTGACAGAGAGCCGTGCATCTATGGGGGATGCACTAGTTTTCGATCAGATAAAGCCGAGCGGTACGCTTGGATATCGCATTGTTAAGAGACTGTTTGACCTTGTGTTCAGTCTTTTGATGAGTGCTCTACTGCTAATTCCTGTTGCTGTGGTGTGTGCACTCATTAGCCTTGATTCTCCTGGCAGCCCTATGTATGCACAAGAGAGGGTTGGCAAGGGCGGAAAGACAATCAAGATCCTCAAGCTTCGCAGCATGGTCGCCGATGCTAGCGATGTGCAGAAGTATCTGAGCCCTGAGCAGCTGCATCAGTGGGATGTTGAGCGCAAGGTCGATGATGATCCCCGCATCACCAAGGTCGGACAGTTCATCCGCAAGTGCTCAATTGACGAGATGCCGCAGTTCTTGAACGTTCTGAACGGTGACCTTTCCGTCATTGGACCGCGTCCCATTACAAGGGATGAGCTCGAGCAGCACTTTACCCACGAAGAGAGGGCTGAGCTTCTGTCTATTCAACCTGGCATTACGGGCCTGTGGCAGGCGACCGACCGTAACGCCGCGACATTTGAGAGTGGCACACGACAGAAGATTGAACTCCGCTACGTGCGTAATCGCTGCTTCCGCATGGACTGGAAATGCTTTACTGGCACCTTTAGTGCCATGTTCGGCAAGAAGAGGACGGGGCGATAGATGGACATCTCTGTTATCATTCCGACCCTTAACGCTGAACGCGAAATCGAAGACCTTTTAGTGGCTCTCGAGCACCAGTCTATGCGCCCGAAGGAAATATTAGTCGTTGACTCCGCATCAGTTGACGATACGGCGCGTGTGGTCCAAATGCACGGGGACATTCGCTTGTTGCAAATTGAACGCCGCGACTTTAACCATGGCGCAACAAGGGATATGGCCCTGAGAGAGACGACAGGCGACTTCGTTTGCTTTCTCACCCAAGACGCACTTCCTGCTTCCGACGAGTATCTTGAGCGACTTGTCGCTCCCATGGTGGGCGACCCGAGTATTGCCCTGGTCAGCGGTAGGCAGCTGCCAAAGGAGGGCGCCCGGCGTTTCGAGCAGCTGATCCGCAGCTTCAATTACCCCGATTTGCCCTCCATTCGTTCAATAAATGATCTTGAGAAATACGGCATCAAGACGTTCTTTGCCTCGGATACCTGTTCTGCTTACAGACGGACGTCATATCTCGACTGCGGTGGATTTGAGAACGTCAACACCAACGAGGACATGCTCATGGCCGCTAGGTTCGTTGCGTCGGGCCTAAAGGTCGCTTATGAGCCGACTGCCGAGGTCTATCACTCCCACAATTTGACCCCTAGCCAGCAGTTCGCGCGCAACCGCGCCGTAGGCGTGTTCCTTGAGTCGCACTCGGATGACCTTTTGCACGCGAGTGAGATAGGTGAGGGCGGACGACTCGTCAAGGCCGTTTCCTCGCAACTTATTCGAGAGGGGAACCTGGCTGAGCTCGTTGCCTTCGGAATCGACTGCTGCGCCCGTCTTCTCGGAAACCGTGCTGGCCGTAGAGCCGCTAAAAAAGAAAGGCTATAGCCAGTGAAAGGCATCATCCTCGCCGGCGGGTCCGGCACGCGCCTGTACCCGCTCACGCTCGTGACCTCCAAGCAGCTGCTGCCGGTCTACGACAAGCCCATGATCTACTACCCGCTGTCCACCCTCATGCTGGCGGGCATCCGGGACATCCTGGTCATCTCCACGCCGACCGACCTGCCCAACTTCGAGCGCCTGCTCGGGGACGGCTCGCGCTACGGCGTGAACCTCTCCTACGCCGAGCAGCCCTCGCCGGACGGCCTGGCCCAGGCGTTCACCATCGGCGAGGAGTTCATCGCCGGCGAGCCGTGCGCGCTGGTGCTCGGCGACAACATCTTCTACGGCAACGGCCTGTCGCGCCACCTGACGCGCGCCGTGCAGAACGCCGAGTCGGGCCGCGCCACGGTCTTCGGCTACCACGTGGACGACCCCGAGCGCTTCGGCGTCGTGGAGTTCGACGGCGAGGGGAGGGCGGTCTCCATCGAGGAGAAGCCCGAGTGCCCCAAGAGCTCCTACGCCGTCACCGGCCTGTACTTCTACCCGGGCGACGTCTCCGCCAAGGCCCATAGGGTGCAGCCGTCCGCGCGCGGCGAGCTCGAGATCACCACGCTCAACCAGATGTACCTGGAGGAGGGGACGCTGTCCGTGGTCACCCTCGGCCGCGGCTACGCGTGGCTGGACACCGGCACCATGGAGAGCCTGCACGAGGCGGCGGAGTTCGTCCGCGCCGTGGAGCACTCCCAGGACCTGCCGGTCTCGGTGCCCGAGGAGATCGCCTGGGAGAACGGCTGGATCTCCACCGCCGAGCTCGAGGAGGCCGCGAAGGCCTACGGCAAGTCGGTCTACGGGCAGCACCTCAAGAAGGTCGCCGCCGGCGAGATCGTCAACAGCCCGCGCGAGTACTAATCCGATCCGATGGGAGATAGAAATATGTCTGAAGAGCTCTTCGAGCCCAGGAACATCATCGTCACGGGCGGCTGCGGCTTCATCGGCAGCAACTTCGTGCACTACGTGGTCAACAACCACCCCGACGTGCACGTCACCGTCCTGGACAAGCTGACCTACGCCGGCAACCCCGAGAACATCGCGGGCCTGCCCTCCGACCGCGTGGAGCTCGTCGTGGGCGACATCTGCGACGCGGAGCTGCTGGACCGCATCGTCCCGGGCCACGACGCGATCGTGCACTACGCCGCCGAGAGCCACAACGACAACTCCATCGCCGACCCGGAGCCGTTCCTTCGCACCAACGTCGAGGGCACCTTCCGCCTGCTGGAGGCCGTTAGGAAGCACGGTGTCCGCTACCACCACGTCTCCACCGACGAGGTCTACGGCGACCTGGCGCTCGACGACCCGGCGAAGTTCACCGAGGAGACGCCGTATCACCCGAGCAGCCCGTACTCGAGCACCAAGGCGTCCTCTGACATGCTGGTCCGCGCCTGGACCCGCACCTACGGCCTGCGCACCACGATCTCCAACTGCTCCAACAACTACGGCCCCTACCAGCACGTGGAGAAGTTCATCCCCAGGCAGATCACGAACATCGTCGACGGCGTCCGCCCCAAGCTCTACGGCCGCGGCGAGAACGTCCGCGACTGGATCCACACCGAGGACCACTCCAGCGCCGTCTGGGACATCCTCACCAAGGGCCGCATGGGGGAGACCTACCTCATCGGCGCCAATGGCGAGAAGAACAACATCACCGTGCTGCGCATGATCCTCGAGGCCATGGGGCGCGACCCCGAGGACTTCGACTGGGTCGCCGACCGCCCCGGCCACGACCGCCGCTACGCCATCGACTCATCCAAGCTGCAGCGCGAGCTGGGCTGGAGGCCGGCGCATACCGACTTCGCCGAGGGGCTGAGGGCCACCATCGACTGGTACGTGGCCAACGAGCCCTGGTGGCGCCCGGCCAAGGAGGCCACCGAGGCCCGCTACCGCGCACAGGGCCAGTAGGAGGGGAGAGATCTATGGCAGACATCGCATTCGAGAAGGACCTGAAGGTCGTCGAGACCGGCATCGAGGGCCTCAAGGTCGTGGACCTCGCCGTCCACGGCGACTCGCGCGGCTGGTTCAAGGAGAACTGGCAGCGCGCCAAGATGACCGCCCTGGGCATCCCCGACCTCAGGGTCGTCCAGAACAACATCTCCTACAACGACAGCCGCGGCGTCACCCGCGGCATCCACGCGGAGCCCTGGGACAAGTTCATCTCCGTCGCCCGCGGCTCGGTCTTCGGCGCCTGGGTGGACCTGCGCGAGGGCAGTTCCACCTACGGGAAGGTGTTCACCTGCACGCTCGACCCGAGCAAGGCCATCTACGTCCCGCGCGGCGTGGGCAACTCCTTCCAGGCCCTGGAGGACGGCACCGCCTACACCTACCTGGTGGACGCCCACTGGTCGCTGGAGCTGAAGAGGACCTACACCTTCGTGAACCTCGCCGACCCCGAGCTCAACATCCAGTGGCCGATCCCGCTTGCGGAGGCCACCGTATCAGAGGCCGACCTCAACCACCCGATGCTGAAGGACGTCGTCCCCATGGCGCCGAAGCGCACCCTCGTCACCGGCTGCAACGGCCAGCTGGGCCGCGCGGTGCGCAAGCTCGCCGAGGAGCGCGGCGTCGCCAAGGACTTCGACTTCTGCGACATCGACACCTTCGACATATCCGACCCGGACGCCTACTCCAAGTACGACTGGTCGCTCTACGGCGCCGTCATCAACTGCGGCGCCTACACGGCCGTGGATAAAGCGGAGACCCCCGAGGGCCGCGTGACCGCCTGGAAGGCCAACGCGACCGGCCCGGCCCTTCTCGCCCGCACCTGCGCCGAGCACGGGATCACCCTCGTGCACGTGTCCTCCGACTACGTCTTCGACGGCACCGCCGAGGTCCATATGGAGGACGAGCCCCTCAGCCCGCTGTCCGTCTACGGCCAGACCAAGGCCGCCGGCGACATCGCCGTGGCCGGCTGCCCGCGCCACTACATTATGCGCAGCTCCTGGGTCATCGGCGAGGGGCAAAACTTCGTCAAGACCATGGCGGCGCTCTCCGACCGCGTCGCCGACCCGGAGGACGGGCTGGACAAGGTCACGGTCGTGGACGACCAGCTGGGCCGCCTGACCTTCACGCGCGACATGGCCGGGGCCATCTTCCACGTGCTGGGGACGCACGCCCCCTACGGGACCTACAACTGCACCGGCTCCGGCGCCGTGAAGTCCTGGGCGGACATCGCCCGCGCCGTCTTCGAGGCCGCCAACGGCAACGGGGACAAGGTGGTTTCGGTCAGCACCGCCGATTACTACGCAAATGCCGCCGGCCCCATCGCCCCGCGCCCGGTCCACTCCGTACTCGACCTGTCCAGGCTCGAGTCGGTCGGCTTCCGCATGCCCGACTGGGAGGAAGGGCTTTCCTGCTATTTGAATCAAATCGAAGATTGGAGCGCCCGTGGTTAGAGTACTTCAGGTTACCTCGAAACTGTTCAGGGGTGGCGCGGAGGCATTCATCATGAACGTCTACCGCAATATCGACCGCACTCAGGTGCAGTTCGACTTTCTCGTCTTCCACACCCATCGCGAATACTACGAGGATGAGATCGAGAACCTCGGCGGGCATGTGTACCACGTGCCCATCATGGAAGGCGCGAATCTGCTGCGCCGCAAGCGGATGTTGGACGCCTTCTTTGACAAGCATCACGATTACGCCGCCGTGCACTGCCATATGGCTGCGCTCGGGCGTGACGTCCTGCGCTCGGCGGGCGAGCACGGCGTCGGGCGACTATTCTCACACTCGCACATCGTCGATTTCGAGCGCACCCCGCGCAATATCGTGAAGCAGGCTTTCCAGAAGGGTTTCGGCGAGTATGCGACCAAGCGGCTGGCCTGTTCGAGGACCGCGGGGGAGTTCATGTATCCAGGCAAAGATTTTGAGGTAGTGAACAACGGCATCGACGTGGCGCGGTTCGCCTTCGACGCCGCACGAAGGGACGCTTTCAGGGGTTCGTACGGGTTTTCGGAGGAAGACATCCTCGTTGGCCATGTCGGACGCTTCGAACTGGTGAAGAATCATGCTTTCCTCATCGATGCTTTTGCCGCCCTCGCCCGCATTGACGAGCATGCGCATCTCGTCCTTGCGGGGGACGGCTCACTGCGCGAGAACGTCGAGAGGAGGGCAGGTGATCTCGGGCTTTCCGAGCGCGTGCACTTCTTAGGACTGCTCGACGATATGCCCTCGTTCTACGATGGGGTTGATTGCTTCGCCATGCCTTCGTTGTTTGAGGGACTGCCGTTTGCGGCGGTGGAGGCGCAGTGCTCCGGGTTGCCGTGCGTGCTTTCGGACAGGATTACCGACGAGGTGGCCATTACCGACTTGGTGGAGTTTCTGCCGCTGGAGGCGGGGGCCGAGGCCTGGGCCGACTGCATTGAGCGCGCGCTTGGATACTCGGGCCGTATGCGCAAGGGCTACGCGGGAGTCGTGGCGGATGAGGGGTTTGATATTCACGGGACTGTCGCGCAGCTTGCTGCGCTATACATGGGACGGGGGTAGTTTTGTCTTCCGTTGCTTTGAAGGTCGGATATAGAGCGAAGGATGCTGGACGTCCTAAGATTCTTGCGCGTGAGGCGTTTCAAGTCATCTTGCTTGTCATCCTTATCGCCTCGCCCATGCTTGATGGTTTTATCAAGGCGTTTTCGTATGCTGACGAGCTCGCCGCCATTCTTCTCGTTGGATGGGGGCTTTTTAGAAAAGACAAGATTGTGCTTAACGGAGGGGAGCGTATCGGCATTTTGGCCGTCGCTTTGCTGCTTGCGCTCGGACTTGCTTCAAACTTCGTTACAGGCTATCAGCAAAGTAAGTTTGCTATTGCCGTAGATGCGTTCACATGCTTCAAGGTTTTCGCGGCATATTATGGAGCGCTGCAGGTCGTATATGGCGAGGAGAGGATTCTTTCGCTTGCGATCGGTGTTGTGAAACTGCTTATAGCCGCCGCCCTTTTCGGCTACGCACTCCATCTTTCGGGGGTTGTGCCGATGGGGAGTGACCGACATTTCATGGGTGTGCCTTGCTATCGCTTCGTGTTCGGACATACCACAGAGCTCGCAGCGTATTGTGTCGGCATCTCCGCTCTCTTGATGACCGATGTGAAAAAGAACAAGGTATGGATTATCCTCGACATTTTGCTCTTGCTTTCGACTATGAGGGCGAAAGCCGTCGGAATCGCCTTCGTCATCGGCTTCTTTCTGGTTAGGGGGTTGGTGACGCGCGGGGACAAGAAGCCCACAGTATTCTTGTACCTGATTCTCGTAGTTGGTGTATTGTTCTTGGGCGCTGATCAGCTGCAGTTCTATTTTGGGGATACGACGTCGGCCAGGTATCTTCTTCAGTCCACTTCTATTCAGATTGCGCAGAGTCTGTTTCCCTTTGGCTCGGGTTTCGGCACCTACGCTAGCTATATGTCGGGCGAGTATTACTCGCCTCTTTATTATCTATTTGGGCTTTCCAGCGTCTATGGCTTGAGCCCAGATTACCACGCTTTCGTTAGCGACAGCTTCTGGCCTACGGTCATCGGGCAGTTTGGTTTTTTCGGGCTTGCGCTTTTCACCCTGCTCATCGGGACGTTCTTCTATTCGTTCATATCGAGGTCAAGGTCTCATCGGGTTCCTGTCGGAGCATACGTGATTATTCCTCTCTATTACATGATATTGAGTACGGCTGACGCTTCCTTCTTTAATTTTTATGGGCCTTTTTACGCTATGGTGATGGCGATTGTGTCGACAGATTTTCCTTCAAAGTCAGAGAGTGGGACAGAGGGATTTAAGCGCAACTACGAAATGAAAGACAACGGATGAATATGGAAATCGACTTTGTAATTCCATGGGTGGATGACTCGGATTCAGAATGGCTCTCGGAGAGGAATAGGTACGAGGGACCGTCCGATTCGGCTTCTGCTCACGGACAGGACAAGCGATATCGGGATTGGGGCCTACTTCGGTACTTCTTTCGCAGTGTCGCTTTGAACGCACCTTGGGTCCGCAAGGTTCATTTCTTGACCTATGGGCATCTTCCTAAGTGGCTCGACACTTCGAATCCAAAACTTCATATCGTGAAGCATGAAGATTACATCCCCCATGAGTACCTTCCCACCTTCAATTCCAACGTCATCGAACTTAACGCAAACCGAATCGAGGGTTTGGCGGAGCAGTTTGTTTTGTTCAACGATGATTTGATCGTTCTAAATCGTACAAGCGAGGACGATTATTTCCATAAGGGATTGCCGAGGGCGACTGCCGTATTAAGTGCCGGTGGTCTCGCCCGAGGGGACGAGTTCTATGTTCCTTTTAACGTTGCGAGCGTCCTTAGCACTCATTTTGTGCCGTTGAATTGTGTCAAGAGTCATCCGCTGAAATGGCTCAGTCCCGCATATGGGACGATGGCCCTGAGAACGGTACTCATGCTTGCATTTCCATCGTTTAAGGGATTTTATGAACCGCACCTCTGCAATTCTTTCTTGAAATCAACCTTCGATGAGGTTTGGGCTGAAGAGAAGGATGAGCTAGAGAGAACTTCCTCACATCGATTCAGGCAGGCTACCGATATATCGAACTGGCTTATGAAAGATTGGCAGTGCGCAAAAGGCGACTTTTATCCGCGGCCCATCTCATTTGGAAAAAGTTTTAATTTTGGAATTGACTTCGATTCAACCCTGGAAGAGGCTGAATCGTATCTTCGCGGGCGCAAGGGAAAGGTCGTCTGTCTCAATGATGGCGACCTCACGCCGGAGCAGTATGAGACTGCGCGGACGAGGATTCTCGCCTGCCTTGACGAACTTTTCCCCGACAAATGTGAATTCGAGCTTTAGGGGTAGACGGTGCACATAATCAAAGAGGCCGCCAAGGCCCTGGTCGCAAAGCTTGGCTTCCAAACGAATAGGCGTATCGTCGTCTTCGAGTCCGACGATTGGGGCGCCGTGAGAGTCCCGGATGCCGATGCACTTGCGGCATTTGAGAATCGCTTCCCCTCTTTCAGGCTCGATCACTACCAATCTTTTGACGGCTTGGAGAAGAAGACCGACGTAAGCGCCCTCTCTTCTTTGCTTCGTGAGAATGCGGTGCGATTTCGGGCTTCCGCCCCAGTGTTCACACTGAACTTCGCAACCGCCAACCCAGATTTCAATCGATGCGTTCCTGGCAACGCTGATGTAGCGCACTTTGGATTCGAACCAATCGACAAAACGTACCGAAACTATGACGGCGATGAGGGGGTGCTCGATTTCGTTCGGCTGGGCTGCGGTGAAACAGCACTGCATCCGCAGCTCCACGGGCGAGAACATCTCAACGCTACGGCATGGCTCGCCGATGCGGCCACCGACCCTGTGGTGGAATATGCCCGTGGCTTGAGAATGGTGGGGCTGGACGATGCCTTCTACAATGGGATTGACGCTCTCAACAATGGAAACACTCTGATTGACGTGCACGGATACCTTGAAGACGCGGTCGCGATTTTCAAACGCCTTTTTGGCTTCGCTCCTAGGAGCTTCATCCCGCCATGCTACGTTGCCAATAGGGAATGTGAGCGCATCGCCGCTGGGCTGGGCATCGAGACGATCCAATCGTCGCCGAAGAGGAATGTCCCGAAAGGGAACGACTCCTATTTGAAGAAGATTAACGTTTTCGGACACTCCAACGTGCCTGGGCAGTGCCGCTTAATCCGCAATGTGCAGTTTGAGCCCTCGCGTTCTATGTTTCAAGGCAAAAACGTTGATGAGTGCGTTGACGCTGCTTTCGCCGAAATCGAGACGGCTTTCAGGCGTAGGCAGCCGGCGGTGGTATGCACCCATCGTGTCAACTACACTTCGCGCGTGGATGAGAGGCATCGTGCGTTCTCGCTCGAGGCCCTCGACGGGCTTCTGCAGGAGTTGGCGATGCGGTACCCGGACTGCGAGTTCATGACGTCCGACGAATTGGGACGGGCGATTCTTTCTGGAGGTGTTATAGATCGATGACTTGTGAAAGACACATCGACTTCCCCAAGGGGTGGCGTATTCTGGTCGTAGGCGGCGACCACCACAACACCCTGGCGAGCCTGAGGAGCCTCGGAAGAGACGGGGTCCCGTTCGACTTGCTTCTTCATTCGGGCATGAAAAGTGCCGACGGGCTCATGGTAGCGTCCTCGAAGTATTGTCCCAAGAACTTCGAGCTTGTCGATAACAACGCAGAGGCCATCTCGGAAGGTTTTCGGTCCTGGCTTACGGACAAGGACCCAAGATTGTGCATCGTTCTCGCCAGCTCGGACCTTTCCGCCTACGTTGCCGACCGCGAGCTTGCCCCGAAAGGCATCGTCACGTATTCGTTTTCAGGCGAGCCCGGCAGGGCTGCGGGATTGATGGACAAGTACGAGCAGTATGTTTGGGCGCAAGCGCACGGCGTGCCCATGGCGCGTTCGGTCGTTGTTACGAGCTGTGATCACGCGGCGGCCGGGCTCAGCTTTCCCCTCATATTGAAGCCGCTCGTGAGCGCGTTCGGCGAGAAGACCGACATCGCGATCGTGGACTCCCTGGATTCGTACGCCGCTGCCGTCGCCCGGCTATTCGCGGACGGCTACGAGCGACTCTTGGTCCAGGAGGTCGTGGACTTCGACTACGAGGCCGTGGCCTCGGGGTGCATCTTCCTGTCGGATGGGAAGGAATCGCACATTACGCTGCGAAAAGAGCTCACGTTCCCAAGGAAGGCCGGCAACGTCGCCATCGGGCATTCCGAGGCGGCTCCCGAGATGGAAAGGCTCCTCGAAAAAGTAATCGGCGAGCTCTCTAGCGAGGGCTTCAGGGGCATGTTCGACATCGAGGTCTTCGCCACCAGGGATGGGGCGGTCCTAAACGAGATCAACTTCAGGCAGAGTGGAAACATGTTCGCCTGTCTCGACGGCGGAATGTCGCTGCCGCTTCTTTGGGCCCTCGACGCGGCGGGGGAGGTTATTTGCCCTCCCGAGCCATTCGTTGGGCGGTTGAGGATTGTCGCCGAGCCGCAGCTCGTCTCGGGAGTTACCCACGGGCAGATAGGCGTCGGCACAGCGATTGCTGCCATGGCGGGGGCAGATAGCTTTGCCTTGCGCGCGAAAGACGACAAGGCGCCGTCCCGGAGGTTTTTCCTCGGCGGCTTTGCGGCCAAGCTCTCCAAGGCGCTACGCAAGAAGGGACGTTGATGGGCGGTAGGGTGAAATCGCTGCTGGATCGGCTCAAAGGCAACGAGTTTTGGCTGAAGCTCGCCAAGAACGTCTCCACGATTGTGGTGGGGCAGGGGGGCGCCTCTGCGCTTAACATGGTTACGACTTTCTTGTCCGCCGGGTTCCTTGGGGCCGCAGGCTACGGGTCGTTGATGATCGGCCAGACGTTCATGCAGGCCGTGGACGCGTTCCTCAACTTCCAGTCTTGGCAGGGAGTGATTCGCTATGGGTCGATTTGCCAGGAGCGAAGGGACGACGCCGGGCTCGCCGCGACCATAAAGGCTGGTTTCTTCGTCGACATCGCCTCCGCCCTCATGGGGTGCGCGGTCGCTTTCGCGATTGTTCCACTCGTCTCTAGCTTGCTCGGATGGGATGACGTCTCTACGCTCGCCGCGACGATATTCTGCTTCGAGATTGCTGTGCATGTCGAGGGCACGCCGACTGGAGTGCTGAGGCTTTTTGACAAGTTCAAATATGTCGCCATCCATGCGGTCGCCGTGGCGGCATTGAAGCTCGTTCTCGCCGCGGCAGTGTTCTACGCTGTTGGTCCGAACGTCGCTGCGATTGCGTTGGCCTACTGCGCGGCGGACGTCCTAAAGAGCGTGTCTTTGTTCGCTATCGCGCTCTTCGTTGTCGGTAAGCACGTTGGCCTGAAGGGTGTGGCTGCTGCCAGGAGGCGTGACCTCCCTGAGGGCTTCTTCTCTTTCACGATGTGGTCGAACCTGGCCGCGACCGCCGACGCGCCAATCCAGTACTTCGACGTATTCTTCCTATCCATGCTTTCCAGCGAGGTCGTTGGTGTGTTCAAGTTCTTCAAGCAGTTGCTCTCGGCTTTCACCTTACTCTCGACGCCGGTGCAGCAGGCGATTATGCCTCAACTCGCGGAGCTGATTGCCAAGGGGCAGGACGACCAGGCTTTTGCCGTTGTGAAGAAAATCGAGCGCATGGTCTTCAAGGTCGTCGCGCCTTGCGCGGCCTTGGCAATCATCGCGGTTCCGCCCGCCCTCTCGTTTTTCATGGATCCAGTCTACGGGGGCTACTGGCACTTGTTCGCCGCCCTTGCGGCGCTGACTGTCGTTAGCATCACCTTCTCGGCGCTACACCCATGCTTTACTGCCTACGGGCTGTCGAAGCAGTCTGCGGGGATAACGCTTCTGGCCAACGTAATCTACCTCATCGCCTGCTACCTTCTTCTGGGCGTTATCGACATTATGGCGATTCCGCTGGCCATGGGCGTCCAGTATGCATTGACGATTGGCCTTAAATCCTTGTTTATCAAGAAGGTCGTTCTTGCCTAGACCTGTGGCCGTCGATGAAAGACGCGATTCTCCTTGAAGGCTCGGCGCAGCTCATATGCGTGAGCCTTTTCTAACGGCTTTCGAGCACCCACTTCTGCGCCGTGGTGCCGTTCGACCGGTACAGCTGGACGTTGGTCCCGGGGGCGGACTTGCCGTCCGTGGCGTCGAGCACGCACGAGGGATTCTTCGCCGAGGCGATCGTCACGGTGCCGTCCGCGTTGTCGGCTATTGCCCAGCGCTGGGCGCCCGTCCCGTTGCGCGTGAATTGCTGGACGTTGCCCCCGGGCCGGGCCGAGCCGCCTTGGACGTCGAGCGCCAGCCCCGATTTCGCGTTGGTTATCTCGTAAGCACCGGCATGCGCGTCGTATCTGAAGCGGAGTACCTGGGCGGAGGTTCCGTTTGCCGTCCAGAGCTGCACGTTCGCACCGGGGTCGAGCGAGCCTGATGCCACGTCGAGCGAGGCTTCGCCGGACAGGGCGCTTTTGACGGTGAAGTAGCCGTCGAATTTGTTCTCCGATTTTGATGAGACGAGCACCCACTTCTGCGCCGTGGTGCCGTTCGACCGGTACAGCTGGACGTTGGTCCCGGGGGCGGACTTGCCGTCCGTGGCGTCGAGCACGCACGAGGGATTCTTCGCCGAGGCGATCGTCACGGTGCCGTCCGCGTTGTCGGCTATTGCCCAGCGCTGGGCGCCCGTCCCGTTGCGCGTGAATTGCTGGACGTTGCCCCCGGGCCGGGCCGAGCCGCCTTGGACGTCGAGCGCCAGCCCCGATTTCGCGTTGGTTATCTCGTAAGCACCGGCATGCGCGTCGTATCTGAAGCGGAGTACCTGGGCGGAGGTTCCGTTTGCCGTCCAGAGCTGCACGTTCGCACCGGGGTCGAGCGAGCCTGATGCCACGTCGAGCGAGGCTTCGCCGG
>CABUOA010000033.1 GCA_902493145.1 uncultured Collinsella sp.
CCTATGTGCGGCGTAGGCCGCTTATTAGCCCGTCCAAGAATTGGGGCGCAGTTCAGTATGAACTCGGGGCTCTTTGTGCCGCACATCTATGAGAGGAGAAATTCGATGCTTACGGGCGCTATTCCATGAAGCCGCAATGGTGCAATGGGGCCAGGTTTACATGCACCAAGTTGGTGCAAAGTAACCTGTCCCCACGCACCAAGGGGTTGACTAGAGCTCGCAGGCAACCTTGTAGCCATCGCCGATGGCGTCGCGGATGTTGCCGCACTTGTTGGCATCGCCCAGCACGTGGGTGGCAACACCGGCTGCAGCCAGGTCGTCGGCCAGCTTGGTGTTGGGACGATAGCCCATGGCGAGCACCAGCGTATCGGCATCGGCGATGGTGTGGATCTCGCCGTCCTTTTCGTAACTGATGGTGTCCTCGGTAATCTCGGTCACCTTGGCCTCGGTCAGCACGTGAACGCCCTTGGAGAGCATGCGCGTGATGAGCACCGCGCGACCGGCACCACCCTCGTTGGCGGCGAGCGTCTTAGTCATCTCGATAACAGTGACATCGCGATTGGCCGGCGACAGGTCGTTGACCAGCGGAGCCAGATAATCGGCCGTCTCGCAACCGACGGTGCCGCCGCCCACGATGACAATCTTCTTGCCCGGGAAAGCCCTGCCGCCCAGCAGGTCGTCAGCCGTCATAACCTGCTTAAAGCCCTGCATGAAGGCCGGAGCGATGGGCTCGGCACCATAAGCCAGGACAACCTCGTAGCCGGCGTAATCGCGCTGAATGTCCTCGGCAGTAAGCTCGGTGCCAAATACGCACTTCACGCCGGCCTCGGCCAGGCGACGATACTGGTACTTGATCACGCGCGTGAGCTCCTGCTTTGCCGGCGGAACGGCTGCGATGCGCATCTCGCCGCCCGGCTCGTCCTGCTTGTCCACGAGCACCGCGTTATGGCCGCGCTTGGCGGCAATGTAGGCTGCCTCCATGCCCGCGGGACCGGCACCCACAACGAGCACGTTCTTTGCCTCGGCGGCAGGCTCGTAGCCGGCCTCGTCGCGCTCCACGTCCGGATTGACGGTGCAGGAGATGCGCTTGCCAAACATGATGCCGTTCAAACAGCGCAGGCAACCGATGCAGGGACGGATCTCGTCGGCGTTGCCGGCAGCCGCCTTGTTGCAGAACTCGGCATCGCACAGGTTGGCGCGGCCCATCATGCAGATGTCGGCGGCGCCGTCCTCGATCAGTTCCTCGGCAATCCATGCCTCGTTGATGCGGCCGACCGTGGCAACGGGAATGTTCACATGCTTCTTGATCTCGCGCGAGCAGGCGGCGTGCGAGGCCTGCTGGGTGCCGGCGGCGGGAATGGCGGAGCCGCGCTTGATGGTAGTGCCGCCCGACACGTGAATCATGTCGACGCCAGCCTTCTCCAGGCGACGCGAGACGTAGATCATGTCGTTGAGGGTCAGACCGCCATCGGTGTACTCGTCGCCCGAGATGCGGACGTCGATGATGAAGTCCTCGCCGCAGCGCTCGCGAATCTCGGCGATGACCTCGAGCAAGAAGCGCATGCGGGCATCGAGCGAGCCACCATACTCGTCGGTACGCTTGTTGTAGAGCGGAGTCAAAAAGCCGCCGAGCATACCGTGGGCGTGCGCCGCGTGGACCTCGACGCCATCGACACCGGCCTTCTGCATGCGCACGGCAGCGTCGCCAAACTGATGCGTGAGCTCATGGATCTCATCGACCGTGATGGGGCGCGGCGCCTCGCGGGCATAGGACGGGCCCACAAAGGACGGAGCGATCAGGCGCGGCGTGCCCGGAATGTTAAAGGCCATGTAGGCGGGGTGGAAGAGCTGCGGCATGATCTTGCAGCCGTACTCGTGGACGGCGGCGGCGAGCTTTTCCCAACCGGGGATGAACGTGTCGTCGTAGCAGCACATGTCACCCGGCAGGTAGGTATAGGTGGGCTCGACCGTCACGACTTCGGTGATGATCAGGCCCACGCCGCCCTTGGCGCGGGCACGGTAATGATCGACCAAATCGTCGGTCACATAGCCATGATCAGCCAGGTTGGTGGACACCGGCGGCATAAAGACGCGGTTCTTGACCTCGGTCGTACCGACCTTGATCGGACTAAAGAGCATCGGGTAGGCGGAGGACTCCATACAGGGTTCCTTTCGTTTGAGCCGCTTGGCGGCAGTTGCTAACGTACCTATCGTATCAGCAACCGCGTAGCAACCGACCGCACGCGCTCCCCCAGCTTTTGCTCGACCCACAAAAAAGTTGCGGTGGAATACGGAGTTGATAAGGCCTTTGACAGCCAAAACAGTCCGTATTTCACCGCAACTGATGGGCGGGGTGGAATTGAGGGCTCAGATAGTCAGCCATGCCCTCATCCGCCACTCCCTCACCTACAGCGCGCCGTCCAGCATAAGGTTCACCTTGAGCACGTTGACCGTGGGCTCGCCGAACACGCCGAGGAAACGGCCCTTGGTGCACGCGGCGATGATGTCGCGCACCTCGTCCTCACTTTTGCCCGTGGCCTTGGCAAGGCGCGGGACCTGGTACTCGGCGGCATCCGGAGAGATTTCCGGGTCGAGGCCGGACCCCGAACACGTCACCAGGTCGACGGGCACAGTGTCCATATCGGCATCGGGGTTGGCGGCGCGGATCTTCTTCACGCGCGCATCCACAAGCTGCCGGTACTCCTCACTCGCCGGGGACAAATTGGACGGGGCACCGTAGGCCATGAGCTCGCCGTCTTCGCCTTCGACAATTGACACGTTCTGGATACGACCCCACATGTGGGCTTCGTCATCGAAGTTCTGGCCGATGAGCTCGGAACCCACAACCTTGCCGTCGACCGTAATGAGCGAACCGTTCGCCTGATACGGGAACGCAACCTGGGCGATGCCGGTCACCACGAGCGTGTATCCCAGGCCGCAGACAACGGTAAACAGCGCGAACACGCCCAGTGCGCGCGATGCAACACCTTTGAACATACAAACCTCCACTTACATAATGCCGCAGAACGCGAGCAGCATGTCGATGAGCTTGATGAATACGAACGGGGCAACGATGCCGCCCAGACCCCACACGAGCAGGTTGTGGGTCAGCAGCTGTCCGGACGGGACCTCGCGGTACTTAACGCCCTTCAGCGCGGCCGGAATCAGCGCGACGATAACGAGCGCGTTATAGATGATGGCCGAAAGAACCGCGGACAGCGGGCTTGCCAGACCGAGGATGTTAAGCGCGCCAAGGCCCGGGTAGATCGGCGAGAACAGGGCCGGGATGATAGCGAAGTACTTCGCCACGTCGTTGGCCACCGAGAAGGTCGTGAGCGAACCGCGGGTCATGAGCAGCTGCTTGCCAATACGCACGACCTCGATGAGCTTGGTGGGGCTGGAGTCGAGGTCGACCATGTTGCCGGCCTCCTTGGCAGCCTGGGTGCCCGTGTTCATGGCCACGGCGACGTCCGCCTGGGCCAGAGCGGGCGCGTCGTTGGTGCCGTCGCCGGTCATGGCGACCAGGTGGCCCTCACGCTGGAACTCGCGGATCTTCTCGAGCTTGCCTTCAGGGGTGGCCTCGGCCAGAAAGTCGTCAACGCCGGCCTCGGCGGCGATTGCCGCGGCGGTGAGCGGGTTGTCGCCCGTCACCATGATGGTCTTGATGCCCATCTTGCGCAGGTCGGCGAACTTCTCCTTAACGCCGGACTTGATGATGTCCTTGAGGTACACAACGCCCAGCACGCGGCAGTTCTTAGTCACGACCAGCGGGGTGCCGCCGGCCTTGGCGATGCGTTCGACGGCCTCGTCGCACTCCTGGGAGAACACGCCGCCGGCTGCCTCCACATAGGTGCGCACGGAATCGGCAGCGCCCTTGCGAATCTCATTGCCCTCGTAGTTCACGCCGGACATACGCGTTGCCGCGGTGAACGGGATGAACTCCATGCCCTTATCCTCGAGTGTGCGGCCGCGCAGACCGAACTGCTCCTTGGCGAGCACGACGATGGAACGGCCCTCGGGGGTCTCGTCGGCCAGCGAGGAAAGCTGGGCGGCATCGGCCAGCTCCGCGGGATCGACGCCGTCAACCGGGATGAACTCGGCGGCTTGGCGGTTACCCAGGGTGATGGTGCCGGTCTTGTCGAGCATGAGGATGTCGACGTCGCCGGCGGCCTCGATGGCGCGGCCGGACATGGCCAACACGTTGGCCTCGTTCAGACGGCTCATGCCGGCGATGCCGATGGCGGACAGAAGGGCGCCGATGGTAGTGGGAGCCAGGCACACGAGCAGCGCCACGAGCGTGGTCACGGCCGTGGGGTTGACCATGTCGTTAAGACCGGACGAGAAGCAGGAGTAACAATACAGGGCCAACGTGACTAGGATAAAGACGATGGAGAGGGCCACCAGGAAGATCTCCAGAGCAATCTCGTTAGGGGTCTTCTTACGCGCGGCACCCTCGACCATCGCGATCATCTTGTCCAGGAAGCTCTGGCCGGGCTCGCTGGAGATCTTGACGATGATCCAGTCGGACAGCACCGTGGTACCGCCGGTAACGGCAGAGCGGTCGCCGCCGGCCTCGCGGACCACGGGGGCGGACTCGCCGGTGATGGCGGACTCGTCAACGGAGGCAGCGCCCTCGATGACGTCGCCGTCGCCGGGAATCTGCTCGCCGGCGCGTACGATCACCAGGTCGCCGCGCGTGAGCTCGGTGCCGGGAACGACGGTGAAGTGCTCCTTGTCCTCAACGGACTCGATGCGATGGGCCTCGACATCCTTCTTGGCCGCACGCAGGGAATCGGCCTGGGCCTTACCGCGGCCCTCGGCAAGCGCCTCGGCGAAGTTCGAGAACAGGTCGGTGAGCCACAGGATGACCGCGATGGCGACCACATAGTAAGTGGGCACACCCGCGTCCTGCACACCGAAGATGGAAGCGACGGCCAGGACGGAGGTCATGACGGCGGAAAGCCACACCAGGAACATGACCGGGTTTTGAATCTGGACGCGAGGATCCAGCTTGGCAAACGAGTCGCGGACCGCGCGGCCCATCATGTCTTTTTGCATAGTCATAAATCTGCGCCCTCCTTTACGCAATCATCTGGAAGAACTCGGCAACGGGGCCAAGCGCCAGGGCCGGGAAGAAGCTCAGGGCACCGATCAGTAGAACGATGAACACGAGCAGGAATACGAACATGCCGTTGGTGGTGGACAGGGTACCGGCGCTCTCGGCGACCTTACCCTTCTTGGCCAGCGAGCCGGCGATAGCCAGCGTACCGATGATGGGCATGAAGCGGGCGAACAGCATCTCGAGGCCGAGCATGACGTTGATCCAGGGAATGTTGCAGTTCATACCTGCAAACGCCGAGCCGTTGTTGCCGCCGCATGAGGTGAAGGCATACAGCACCTCGGAGAAGCCGTGCGCGCCACCATTGTTGAGCTGGTCGGCAAGACCGGGCACCATGCAGGCGATGGCCGAGCACACCAGAATGGCAAACGGAGTTGCCAGGCACAGGACAACTGCCCAGCGCATCTCGCCCGGCTCGATCTTCTTGCCCAGGAACTCAGGCGTGCGTCCGACCATGAGGCCGGCGATGAACACTGTGAGGATGGCGAAGCCGATCATGCCGTACAGGCCGCAGCCCACGCCGCCGAACACCACCTCGCCCAGCGCTATCTGGAGCATCTGGACAAACCCGCCGAGCGGGGTGTAGGAGTCGTGCATGGAGTTGACCGAGCCGTTGGAAGCAGCCGTCGTGAAAACGGACCAGGTGGAAGAGGAGGCGATGCCAAAGCGGCTCTCCTTGCCCTCCATGTTGCCGCCCGCCTGGCCATCGGTCATCTCGATATTGACCGCGCCGCCATCTGCCAGCTGCGGCGTACCCATATGCTCGTTAACGGCGATGATGCCGGTAAAGACCACGAGCAGGATAAGCATCGCCGCGAAGATGGCCTTGCCCTGCCTGGCATTCTTGACACCGATGCCGAAGGTGAAGCAGCAGGCGACCGGAATCAGCAGCAAGCTGGTCATCTCGATGATGTTGGTGAAGGCATTGGGGTTCTCATACGGATGCGCAGAGTTCGCGCCGAAGAAGCCGCCGCCGTTGGTGCCGGACTGCTTGATGGCGACCTGAGGAGCCGCAGGACCCTGGGGCAGGAACTGCTCGGTGACCACGCGCGCGCCCTCGACAACCTTGCCGTCGACCTTGACCGTATCGCCCTCGATCTGGGCGCCGTCGATGACGCTCCAGCCGCCGCCTGCATTAGGCTGGACAGCGACGGGCTCTACGAGCTCAGCCTTCTGAGCCGGCTGGAAGTTGGAGATGACGCCACCGGCAGCCAGGCAGATGCCGAACACGAGGTTCAGCGGGATGAGCACATACAGGACGGTGCGGGTGAGGTCGACCCAGAAGGAACCCAGACCCTGCTCCTTGACCTGACGGAAGCCGCGAATCAGCGCGAACATGACCGCGATACCGGTGCCAGCGGAAACGAAGTTCTGCACGGTGAGGCCCATGAACTGCACAAGGTAGGACAGGGTGGTCTCACCGGAATAGGATTGCCAATTGGTGTTGGTTATGAAGGAAGCGGCCGTATTGAACGACAGGTCCCATGACACACCCGGCAGGTGCTGGGGATTGCCCGGCAAGAAGGACTGAAGCGCCTGGAGTGCCACAAGGGCCACGAGGCCGATCCCCGAAAAGACCAGCACGCTCGCCAGATAGCGCCTACACCCCATCTGCTCTGCCGCGTCGATGCGAAGCAGACGATAGACGCCACGCTCCACAGGAGCAATCACAGGCGACAGGAACGTATGCTCGCCATCCATGATATGGGCCATGAACCGACCGAGCGGAACGGCCAGGACGACGAGCACGGCAAAGTACAAGATGTACTGAATCGCAGCGTCCATAGTTTACGAATCACTCCTCATCAGAATGTAGATGTAATAGATAAGGAGTCCAATGCAGACGACTCCGATAATGGGAATGAGGATGTCCATTACCGCCCCTTTCACGCGCGGTCCGATGTCTCGGACGCCTGCTCTCGCAAGCGCCTGGGGACAGTAAACGCTTCTAGAGATTAAAGAGGCGTGAGGGCCGGGGCTCACGACCTTAAGATGCCGTAAAGATGCAGGTAGAAAGCACTATTGCGGCTGCAGTGCGCCTATACTCGACCTCGCGAGCATACAGTGGCGTTCTCACCGCGTATGCACACATGGACAACGTTTCAGAAAGGCTACGCTATGCAGCGCGACGCATCGGACACTCGCGTCAATCCAGACCTCATCCTCAAGGCAATTGAGAAAGACGAGGTCGCCGATGACGCTCGAACCAGCCGGGGACACCTCAAGATTTTCTTTGGCTACGCTGCTGGTGCAGGCAAAACCTATGCGATGCTTCAAGCCGCCCACGCCGCCAAGCGGCGCGGTGTCGACGTCGTCGCGGGATACATCGAGCCGCACGAACGTCCGGCAACTGCCCATCTTGCACAAGGGCTTGAGAACGTGCCCTGTAAACTCATCGAGCACAACGGCATTACGCTCAGCGAGTTCGATCTAGATGCGGCTATCGAACGCGCCCCTCAGCTCATCCTTGTCGACGAGCTCGCCCATACGAATGCGCCGGGGTCTCGCCACGACAAACGCTATCAAGACGTCGAGGAACTTCTACATGCAGGCATCGACGTCTATACGACCGTGAACGTTCAGCATATCGAGAGCCTAAACGACATGGTTGCATCCATCACCGGCGTTGTCGTTAGCGAACGAATCCCCGACCGCATCTTCGATGATGCCGACCAGGTCGAGCTCGTTGACATAGAGCCCGAAGACCTACTTGAGCGCCTTCGCGCCGGCCTCGTCTACCGTCCCGCACAAGCCGAGCGAGCGCAACAGCATTTTTTTACCGTCGAGAACCTCACCGCACTCCGAGAAATCGCGCTGCGCCGCTGCGCCGATCGCACCGGCCACCTCACAGACGCCGCACGCGTGCTGGGAAACCGTGACTACTACACCAGGGAGCGTATCTTAGTCTGTGTCTCCCCGGCGCCGACCAATCCCCGCATCGTCCGTGCCGCCGCACGCATGGCGAAAGCGTTTCGCAGCGAGCTCGTCGCCCTGTTCGTAGAGAGCCCGCGCACGCAAGCCATGAGCGATGATGAGCGCGCCAAGCTTGCAGCCAATATCGCCCTAGCCGAGCAGCTCGGAGCACATATGGAAACCGTCTATGGCGACGACGTCGCGTTTCAGATCTCCGAGTTCGCGCGCCTGTCGGGTATTTCGAAGATCGTCATGGGGCGCACGGGCGAGCGCAGCAGCGTCCGTCAGGCCCTCTTCGGCCGCAAATCTCTCGTAGAGCAGCTCATAGCATTCGCCCCGAACCTCGACATTTACATCATTCCAGACCAGTCGACTCCGCCCTCCCGGCCCAAAGGACGCCGCCGTGCGCTCGCCCTGCAGCCGCCCAGCAGCCGAGACGTGCTTCGCACGCTGACCCTCTCTCTTGTCGCCACGGCGATCGGCACGGCTTTCCGCCATCTGGGATTTGCCGATTCCAGCATCATATCCCTCTATATCCTCACGGCCCTGCTGACCGCCGTCACCACGACGGGGCGTATCTGCACGATCGTATCGAGCGTGCTCTCTGTAGTGCTTTACAACTTCTGCTTCGTCACGCCTCTGTTTTCGCTCGCCAGCTACGACCGAAGCTATCTGGTCACGTTCGGCATCATGTTCGCTACCGCTATGGTCGCCGGCGAGTTAACTGCGCGCATCGCCGACAACGCCCGTACCTCCGCCGAGAACGCATTCAAAACGCGCGTACTCCTCGAAACGAACCAGCTCTTGCAGCAAGCCCATAGCGCGGAGGAGTGCGCCCGCGTCGCCATGAACCAACTCATCAAACTGCTAAAACTCGACGTGGTCTTCTACACCGCCGAACACGGCACGCTCGGCAAGACGCTCTATGAGTCCGCTGGCACCGAAAACCGATCCGTGTCGCTGTTCACCGACTACGAGCGCGCTGTTGCAACCTGGACCTACACCAACAACAAGCGCGCGGGCGCAAGCACGCGGACCCTGCCCGAGGCGCGCTGCCTCTACCTCGCGGTTCGCACCGGCGACAAGGTATTCGGTGTCATCGGCATCGACCTGGAGGGGCGCGAGATCGAAGCCTTCGAGCATTCGATCGTCCTATCTATCGTAGGCGAATGCGCCTTGGCGCTCGAAAGCGACCGGGCGGCGCAAGAGCGCGAAGAGGCTGCGGTCTTGGCGAAAAACGAGCAGCTGCGCGCCAACCTTTTGCGCTCCATCGGCCACGATTTGAGGACACCCCTCACGGCTATATCCGGATCTGCGGCAATCCTTCGGAAGGGCGACGAGAAGCTCAGCCTCGAACAACGCTGCGATCTTGCCGATGCCATCTACGACGACTCCCTCTGGCTTATTGATACCGTGGAGAACCTCCTCGCCATCACACGCGTCGAGGACGGCACCATTCGCCTCAACTTAACATCCGAGCTCATCGACGAGGTCATCGAGGCCGCCCTCAGCCATGTCGCCCAAGTATCGCATGGACGCGCCGTCACCATCGAGCACGCTGACGACATCCTGCTGGTACGCATCGACGTCCATCTCATCATGCAGGTGCTTACGAATCTCATCATGAACGCCTTCAAATACACACCCGAGGACTCGACTGTCACCATCAGCGCACGTCGCGAGGGTGCGTTCGTCGTGGTGGACGTCGCAGACGATGGGCCGGGTGTGGCAGACTGCGACAAGCCTCATATCTTTGAGCGCTTCTTTACCTCAAGCAATACGCGGCCCGTGGATTCGCGTCGAAGCATTGGCCTTGGGCTGTCGCTCTGCCGCTCCATCGTGGAGGCGCATGGCGGCGCCATCGAAGTTCGCGACAACCACCCCCATGGGGCCGTCTTCCGTTTTACCCTGCCCGCCGAGGAGATCGAGATTCATGAATAATGCCGCTAAGCCACGCATCCTCCTGGTCGAAGATGACCTGACCGTTCAAAACCTCGTTTCGACCGCGCTTGACCTCCACGGCTACGTCGTGAGCAAGGTTTGCAACGGCCAGGCCGCCATCATGGATGCGGTGTCACACGGCCCCAGCCTCATCATGCTCGACCTCGGCCTTCCCGACATTGACGGTATCGAGGTCATCACGAAGATCCGAAGCTGGTCGGCAGTCCCCATTATCGTCATTTCGGCGCGCTCCGAAGATTCCGACAAGATTGCAGCACTTGACGCAGGGGCAGACGACTACCTCACCAAGCCCTTTTCTGTGGATGAGTTGCTCGCGCGCGTCCGTGCGAATTTGAGGCGCTCCTCGATGGCGTCGAGCGAGTCGACAGAAGCGAGCACGTTCGACAACGGTCCGCTGCATATCGACTACGCCGCGGGATACGCGACGAAAGACGGACGCGAGCTCTCGCTCACCCCAACCGAGTACAAATTGCTCGTCCTTCTGGCGAAAAACGTCGACAAGGTGCTCACCCACACCTTCATCACCCGCGAGATATGGGGCACGAGCTGGGACAGCGATCTGGCGAGCCTGCGCGTGTTCATGCGCACCCTGCGCAAGAAGATCGAGGCAGACCCCTCTCACCCCAAGATGATTCAGACGCACATGGGTGTCGGGTACCGCATGCAGCGTCTCTAGCCCACCCCACAAAAAAGTTGCGGTGGAATACGGAGTAGATGAGGCTTTTGACAGGCAAAACAGTCCGTATTTCACCGCAACTGATGGGTGGGATGGAGTTAGAGGCCCAGGTAGTTGGTCATGCCTTCGACGGCGAGCTTAGCGCCTGCCACGGCATGAACCACGGTGAGCGGGCCGTTGACCACATAGTTAGCGATACCCCAAAAATACTCTTCAACTCGCCGCGCTCGCGTCCAAATGCACAAAGCGCCCCGCGAACGGATGCTCGCGAGGCGCCTGGATGCCCGGACCTTATTTGATACCGCGGCCCAAGTCTTCGGCAATTTTGTCCACGCCCTTAAGTGCGGCGCACGTCTTTTTGTTGGAGCAATGCCCCGTGCAAACGCCACCCTGAGCGCAGTCGGCGCAGGTGCCCTTGCGGTAGATGCGCACGCACACGGCGACAAACGCAATACCGATAACAGCCAGTACAACAATATCGATAGGTGCCATAGCAAGCCTCCTCTAGTTAGCCACCACTTACTTTACCCCATTCTCCACCTACCAAAAAGGGACAGGTTTATTTTGGTCGGTTTTATCTGCGGAAACGCCACATCTCCCCCACCAAAAAGCCCGAGTGTCGCTGGGACACCCGGGCTCGTGGAAAGGGGCTAATCCTTATTCGGACTTAAGCGGAAACTGCAGCGGAAGCGGTGTTGGTCTCGTCCTCGTCGGTCCAGGCGTGCTTAGGCATGGGACGGAAGATCTGGAAGAGCATCGCAACCAGCAGAACGATGGCTACAACCGTCCAAATACCAAACTGGCCAAGGACAAGCAGGTTGTAGAACTGGTTGATGAACAGGCCGATGACCCATGCAAAGGCGCACTCGTAACCGATGGCAATCGCGGTCCACTTGCCGGAGTCCATCTGGTTGCGGATGGTGCCCATGGCGGCAAAGCACGGAGCGCACAGCAGGTTGAAGGCGCCAAAGGCAACGCAAGCGCCCATAGTCGGGAACATGCCGGCGAACGCGGTCCACAGGCTCGGGTCGGTCTCGGCGGCGTCGGCAACGGACAGCAGCGAGCCGGCGGTGGCGACGACGTTTTCCTTGGCGACAAGGCCAGAGACAGTCAGCGCGGTGGCCTGCCAGGTGCTAAAGCCGAGCGGGGCGAAGATCCAAGCGACCAGGTTGCCCAGCATGGCGAGCACGGAGTAGTCCATAAACTCCTCGGGGATGCCGTCCATCGCAGGCAGGAAGCCAAAGGAACCGTTGTAGCTACCAAAGTTGGAGAGGAACCAAACCACGACGGTGGACGCGAAGATGACCGTGCCGGCCTTCTTGATAAAGGCCCAGCAGCGCTCCCATACATGCAGCGCCCAAGAGCGGATTGCCGGGAAGTGATAGGCGGGAAGCTCCATAACGAACGGCGTCGGGCGACCGGCGAAGAGCTTGGTCTTCTTGAGCATGAGGCCCGAGGCGATGACGGCAAAGACGCCCAAGAAGTAGAACAGCGGGCTGATCCATGCGGCGGTGGTGGAAGAATCGCCGATGATGGAGCCCATGAGCAGGGCGATGATCGGCAGCTTAGCGCCACAGGGAATGAACGTGGTGGTCATGACCGTCATGCGACGGTCCTTCTCGTTCTCGATGGTCTTGGTGGCCATGACGCCGGGGACGCCGCAGCCCGAGGACACGAGCATGGGGATAAAGGACTTACCGGACAGGCCAAAGCGGCGGAACACGCGGTCCATGATGAAGGCGACGCGAGCCATGTAGCCGCAGTCCTCCAAGAAAGACAGCATCACAAAGAGCAGGAACATCTGCGGGACGAAGCCGAAGATGGCACCCAGGCCGCCGACGATACCGTCACAGACCAGCGAATCGACCAGGCCGCCGTCCTCGGTGCCGCCCGCCACAAGGGCGTCGTGCACCATGGTGGTGATACCCGGGACATAGGGGCCGTACTGTGCCGGGTCGACCGAGTCGGCATTGTCGCCCGCAGCCTCAACAGCTGCGTCATAGGCGTCGCGACCCTGACCGAGCACGTACCAGCCGTCGGTGCCGAAGAGTTGGTCGTTGGTGAAGTCAGTCACCGTGCCGCCCAAGGTAGAGACGGCAATGTAGTACACACAGAACATGATGACCACAAAGATCGGCAGGCCCAGGATACGGTTGGTAACCACGCGGTCGATCTTCTCGGAAGTGCTCATCTTGGCCGGAGCCTTGGTAAGGCACTCGTCGATGATGTGGGCGATCACGCCATAACGCTCGCCGGTGATGATGGACTCAGCGTCGTCGTCGCAATCCTGCTCGCACTGAGCGACCAGCTGCTCCACGCGAGCGGCCTTCTCCTTGGTGAGGTTGATGAGCTTGCAGGCGTCCGCGTCGCGCTCGAACAGCTTGACGGCGTAGTAGCGACGCTTGTTGGCGGGAACGCTCGCCGGCAGATTGTTCTCGATGTGGTCCAGAACGTCCTCGATGGAGGAATCGAACTTGTGCTCCGGCACCTGGCCCTTGGAAGCAGCGGACTTCTTGACCTGCTCGAACAGCTCGTTGATGCCCTTGTTCTTAAGGGCCGAGATCATCATGACCGGGCAGCCGAGCTTCTTGGAGAGCTTGTCCGTGTCGATCTTGTCGCCGTTCTTCTCGACCAGGTCGGCCATGTTGAGGGCAACGACCACGGGCAGGCCGGTCTCGATAACCTGAAGCGCCAGGTACAGGTTGCGCTCGAGGTTGGTGGCGTCGACCACCTGGACGACGACATCGGGCTCGCCGCTCATGAGGTAATCGCGCGAGCACTGCTCCTCGGGGCTGTAGGGGGAAAGCGAGTAGATGCCGGGGAGGTCCGTAATCGTGACGCTCTTGTCGCTCAGGAGCTTGGCTTCCTTTTTCTCAACCGTGACGCCGGGCCAGTTGCCAACGTAGCCGTTGGCGCCGGTGATCAGGTTGAAAAGCGTGGTCTTGCCGCAGTTGGGGTTACCCGCCAGCGCGACATGGATCTGAGAATCCGCCATTCAATCCTTCTTCCTTATGTGCCTGCGCTGCTTTCTCCGCGTAGGCTGGATAATGTGCTTCAAAGATGCTGCATTAAGTTAGAAAAACCTAACTTTATCTGCAGAAATATGCGCCGCGAGTCCTTACTGGACCTCGACGACGGCGGCCTCCTCCTTGCGGATGGAAAGCTCGTAGCCGCGCACGTTGATCTCGACCGGATCACCGAGCGGTGCAACCTTTACGACCTTGAACGAAGTGCCCTTGATGAGCCCCAGGTCCATGAGGTGGCGGCGCAGCGCGCCCTCACCGTGAAGCTTGACGATGGTAGAGCTCTCGCCCACCTTAACGTCACCCAACGTCTTCATTTACTTGTCCCCCTTTCAGTTTTTACAGAATGCTGCGGACTAACCGACGGTCATGATGTGCATGGCAACCTTGGAATCGATGCCAAAGCGAGCGCCCAGCACCGTGACGATGATGTTGGCGCCACTCGAGCTCACCACGTGGATCTCGCTGCCCTCGACAAAGCCGAGGTCCTTGAGGTGGTGCTTCATGTCCTCATTGCCCTTTACACGAGACACGCGCACGGTTTCGCCCGCCTTTACCATCGAAAGCGGCATAGCCGGCATCTGCGGTCCGCAAGACATGAGTGAGCTCCTAACGTCAGTTCGTCCTCAACATCGACGCAGCAAAAGTTAACCACGTCTATGTTCGCTTTAGTAAACTAACACGTGGTTAACTTTTTGGAAAGGGTCCTCATTCAGTTTTCGAAAAAGTTTCCTATACGAAACAAAAGAGGCACCGCAAAGACCATCTCTTTGCGGTGCCTTGTCATACCAATTGATGCAACAAAGGGGCCTGTCCCCTTGTCACATTGTTGAGGTTAGAGCGAGAGGTTTCTGATCGATGTGACGCAGGAGGCCTCATCCACGCCCGAAACGCGGAACACGATGTCTTCGCCACATTCGCCGTAGAGAGCCATGAGCCCCATCACATCGCGGCCGTCGGTATGGCGATCGCCGATGCTGACCGATACGTTGCTACGATGCTTGGCAATGATGTCGTAGAGCAGCGCAACCGGGCGGGCATGCAGTCCCAACGGATCTTTAATCGTCTTTGTAAACTCGACCATGTCCCCTCCCACGACATCGCACATTCGGCCAGCAAACCCAGCCACGTGGTAGTTATTGTACGTTACCGGCGCACCCCCGTCCCACAAAAAACGAGGGAAGGCGCGCGTCCTTCCCTCGTTGCGGGCAATATGTAGCCGCTCGCCTACATCAGGCGCAGGCTGACGTCCTTGAGCTGGGCGCCGGAAACGGCACTCGGAGCACCCGACATGAGGTCGGAGCCGCTGGCCGTCTTGGGGAACGCCATGACGTCGCGGATGGAGTCGGAACCGGTGAGCAGCATGCACACGCGGTCCAGACCCAGAGCGAAACCGCCCATCGGGGGCGCACCAAACTTGAGGGCCTCCATGAGGAAGCCGAACTGCGACTCGGCGCGCTCCTCGGTAAAGCCCAGGAGCTTGAGCATGGACATCTGCATCTCGGCGTTGTGGATACGCATACCGCCGCCGCCGGCCTCAAAGCCGTCCATGACAAAGTCGTAGGTGCAGGAACCGGCTGCCAGCGGGTCGGCCTCGATCTTGGCGATGTCGGTCTCGGTCGGCAGGGTAAAGGGCTGGTGCTCGGCTGCATAGGCCTTGCGGTCCTCGTCCCAGTGGAACAGCGGGAAGTTGACGACCCACAGGAAGTCGTGGCCCTCGCGCTTGATCTCGAGCGCGTTGGCCATGTGGGAACGCATGCCGCCCAGGATCTCGTCAGAGAGCAGGCGCGGGCCGGCGGCGAACATCACAAGGTCGCCGGGCTCGACGCCCATGCGCTCGCGCAGAGCTGCCATCTCCTCGTCCGAGAAGAACTTGACGATGGGGCTGTTGATGGAGCCGTCCTCGCGGAAGGCGATCCATGCCAGGCCCTTGGCGCCAAACGTGGAGGCCACGCCGGCGAGCTTATCGATCTTGGCACGTGCCCAGGCACCGGCGCCCTTGGCGTTGATGGCCTTGACGACGGAGCCCTCCTCGTTTGCGGCAGTCGCAAAGACCTTGAACTTGGAGTTGGCGAAGATGTCGGTCAGGTCGACCAAGTGCATGCCATAGCGGGTATCGGGCTTGTCGGAGCCATAGGTGTCCATGGCCTCCCAGTAGTCCATGCGACGCAGCGGGGTGGGCATCTCGACACCCATGCGGCCGAAGGCGTCGGCCAGGACCTCTTCGAGCGCGCTCATAACGTCGTTCTGGTCCACGAAGGACATCTCGATATCGACCTGGGTGAACTCGGGCTGACGGTCGGCACGCAGGTCCTCATCGCGGAAGCACTTGGCAACCTGGTAGTAGCGCTCGACGCCACCGACCATGAGCAGCTGCTTCAGGAGCTGCGGGGACTGCGGCAGGGCGTAGAAGTTGCCCGGCTGGATGCGGCTGGGGACGATGAAGTCGCGGGCACCCTCGGGCGTGGACTTGAACAGGGAGGGCGTCTCGACCTCCATGAACTCACGGTTGTGCAGCGCCTCGCGAATGGCAAAGGTAAAGTCGGAGCGCAGCTTGAGGTTGGCCATCATCTCGGGACGACGGAGGTCCAGATAGCGATAGCGCAGACGGGTGTCCTCGCTGGTCTCGATGCCGTCCTCGATTTGGAACGGCGGGGTGATGGACGTGTTGAGCACCTCGGCGTGGTCGGTCAGGACCTCGATCTCGCCGGTCGCGAGCTTGGTGTTGGTGGTCTCCTCGCCACGGGCGCGCACGACGCCGTGGATCTTGATGGGCCACTCGGGACGCATGGTCTCGGCGATCTTAAAGGCGTCGCCGTCGGAGTGCTCGGGGTCGAAGGTGAGCTGCGTGATACCCTCGCGGTCGCGAAGGTCGCAGAAGATAAGGCCGCCGTGGTCGCGGCGACGGCTCACCCAACCGGTGAGGGTGACCTCTTCGCCCACGTTCTCGCTGCGAAGCTCGCCGCAGGTACGGGTGTGCATGGAATGCTCGTCGATGGGACGGGTCTGGCTCATACCAGTGATCCTCCTTTATGGATCTGTGCCGCCCCGTGTCGTTCCGGGCGGCGTCGTACAGATTTGCCCGGCCTGCGTAAACCGCGCAGCCAGACATGGCGTTCTATCTTATCGCACCTGTGTCGATGTGCCGCGGAAAAGTAGCTCCTGCCCAAAGACTTGACGGAGACGAAACAATTGACGCGCCGCGGCACCCGCCCGCGCTCGTCACGTGCGACAATGTGCCCCAATACAACTGCACTCGGAAAGGCCCGTCATGACCGCACGCCTCATCGTTATGGATATCGACTCCACGCTCATCAACCAGGAGGTCATCGACCTGTTGGGCGAGGAGGCCGGCGTAGGCGAGCAGGTGGCACAGATCACTGAGCGCGCCATGCGCGGCGAGCTTGACTTTAAGCAGGCGCTCGAGGAGCGCGTGGGGCTGCTTGCCGGCTTGGACGAGAGCGCGTTCGAGCGCACCTTTGAGCGTGTGACGTTTACCCCCGGCGCGCTGGAGCTTGTGCGCTCGGCGCACAGCAAGGGCTGGAAGGTCGGCGTGGTAAGCGGCGGCTTTCACGAGGTCGCCGATAAGATCGTGACCGCCGCGGGCATCGATTTTTGCCTGGCTAACCGCCTGGAGGTCGTGGACGGCAAGCTCACGGGTAAGCTGGCGGCAGACATCGTGACCAAGGAGTCCAAGCTCATCCAGCTGCTGGACTGGGCAGTTGAGTGCGGCGTCGACATGGCCCATACGGTCGCTATTGGCGACGGGGCAAATGACATCCCCATGATCCAGGCCGCAGGCACGGGCATCGCATTTTGCGCCAAGCCCAAGACGCGCGAGGCGGCCCCGTTTGCCATCGACGAGCGCAACCTGATGCTCGCCATGGACATCATCCTGCGCGACTAGTCAATCCATCTAACAATTGAATCAGTCTGTCCTATAGTTTCCGAACAATTTTGTCTTAGTGTTCGGAAACATACCCTTTGAGTGCTAGACTTTGCGCCGTCGAAGGGAACATATATGGATAAGCGAGATCTTGAGCAATTGCTGAGCGATGTTGCCGGCGGAGCAGTCACCCCTGCCGACGCCCTCACGCGCATCCAGACGGCTCCGACCGCCGATTTGGGCTTTGCGCAGCTCGATCTTTCGCGCGGGGTGCGCCAGGGAGCCGGCGAGGTTGTCTACGGGGCCGGTAAAATCGCCGATCAGATTGCCGCCATTATCGAAGCACTGCGCGATGCCGGCCAGGAGCGCATCCTGGTCACGCGCCTGGATGCCGAAAAAGCCGCGCGCACCGCTGAGCTTCTCGGCAACGGCATCGACCTGGGATATGTCCCGGACGCACAGCTCGCCCTCGTGGGCGGCAAGCCCTCCCCTACCGGCAACGGACGCATCGTCGTCGCCTGCGCCGGCACGAGCGACCTGCCCGTCGCCGAGGAAGCCGCGTTGACGGCCGAGTTCTATGGCAACGAGGTCGACCGCCTCTACGACGTGGGTGTCGCCGGCCTGCACCGTCTGCTCGCGCATGCCGAGGAACTCGCCCAGGCACAGGTGGTCATCGCCATTGCCGGCATGGAGGGCGCACTGGCGAGCGTTGTCGGCGGCCTGGTAAGCTGTCCGGTCATAGCCGTTCCCACCAGTGTGGGTTACGGCGCGAGCTTTGGTGGCGTAGCCGCGCTGCTCGCCATGCTCAACTCCTGCGCCAGCGGCGTTTCGGTCGTCAACATCGACAACGGCTTTGGTGCCGCCTACCAGGCAAGTCTTATCAATCATCTGAGCGCCGGCACGCCCTGCGCCCGTTAAGGAGCATTCCATGTCCAATCATCAGCACACGCTTATCATCGACGGCACCTCGGGCATCAGCGGCGATATGACCGTCGCGGCCCTGCTCGACCTAGGCGCCAGCGAGGAGCACCTGCGCGAGCAGCTCGCCACGCTGCCGGTCGACGGCTTTACGATCGCCGTCACACGCGTAAGCAAGCATGGCATCGACGCCTGCGATTTCGACGTCCAGCTTGCAGAGGAGCTCGAGAACCACGATCACGATATGGCCTGGCTCTACGGCAACGAAGCAGCTGCCGAGCACACGCACGAGCATGAGCACCACCATCATGATCATGGCGAGCACGAACACGAGCACTGCCACGAGCACGAACACGAGCACTGCCACGAGCACGATCATGAGACCCACGACCATGGCCACGAGGACCATCATCACGCCCACCACCATCACCACCGTTCTTTGGCGGACGTTACCGCCATCATCGATGGCTCGCAGTTAAGCGATGGCGCCAAGCGTCGCGCCCTCGCCATCTTTACCGCGCTCGCCGCTGCCGAGGCCAAGGCTCACGGCAAAACGCCCGAGACCGTCATGTTCCACGAGGTGGGCGCCGTCGACTCCATCGTCGACGTCTGCTCCGTCGCCATCTGCCTCGACAACCTGGGCATCGAGGACATCGTGGTCGAGTCGCTCTCCGAGGGTCACGGCACCATCCGCTGTGCCCACGGCCTTATGCCCATCCCGGTGCCCGCAGTCGTCAACCTATGCCAAGCAGGCAATATCGCCCTCTCGCCTGCACCAGTCGCCGGCGAGCTTGTGACGCCCACGGGCGCCGCCATCGTCGCCGCGCTACGCACGTCCGAGCATCTGCCAGCCCGCTACCGCATCGAGGCCGTCGGCTACGGCGCTGGTAAGCGCCCCTACGAGGGCTGCTCTGGCACGCTCCGTTGCCTGCTTGTTCACGTGGATGCATAGCCATGGATGCCCGCAAGGCCAAAAGCCGCGCCGCCATCGTCGCGGCGTTCTCCGAGCTGCTGCGCGAAGAGGACTACGGCAAGATCACCGTCGGCGACATCATCGCTCGCGCCCATGTGGGTCGGGCCACGTTCTACGGCCTCTTCAAGAGTAAAGATGACCTACTGTCCGAACTCGTGAGCGACATCTGCACCCACGCCCTCGACGATGACGGCACACCGCTCGATGATCCGCTCGTACAAGTCGAGCATATCCTCAACAACCTCTGGGAACGCCGCCAGGGCGTACGAGCCCTCGTAGCCGGCGCCGGCTCACGCGTCTTCGCCGACTGCTTACGCA
>CABUOA010000034.1 GCA_902493145.1 uncultured Collinsella sp.
AGAAGCCCTCGCCGCACGAAGTGCGCAGCGAGGGCTTCTTGCATGTCCGAGGACGCGCCGGGAGGGAACTTGCTCTCCGCCCGAACAGGAAAGGATAATTACGCGACGGTGTAAACCCAGTTGTGCTTGTCCTCGACAGCACCAGACTGGATGCCGGTCAGGGTCTCGCGGAGCTTCTTCATCACGGGGCCAATCTCGGTGTAGCCAGCCGGGAAGGTCACGGTCTCATCGGCACCATAGACCTTGTTGTCGATCTCGCCCACCGGGGAAATGACGGCAGCGGTGCCGCACAGGCCGCACTCTACAAAGGTGCCGGCCTTGACCTCGGCCCACTCGACGGGACGCTGGTCAACGGTCATGCCCAGGTCCTGAGCAACCTGAACGAGCGAACGACGGGTGATAGAGGGCAGGATGGAGTCGGTGTGCGACTGCGGAACGACGAGGGTGCCGTCCTCCTTCACGAACAGCACGTTGGCGCCGCCGGTCTCCTCGACATAGGTGCGGGACTCGGAGTCGAGATACAGGTTCTCGGCATATCCCTCGCGATGGGCCTCCATCGTGGGCTTGAGGGACATGGCGTAGTTCAGGCCGGCCTTGATGTTGCCGGTGCCGTGCGGTGCCGCACGGTCATACTCGGAAACGCGCAGCTTGACGGGCTTAAGGCCACCCTTAAAGTACGGACCGACCGGGGTCACGAGAATGCGGAACGTGTACTCAGGAGCGGGAGCCACGCCGATCACGTCACCGGAGCCGATCATAAACGGACGCACGTACAGGGTCGCGCCGGAACCGAAGGGCGGAACCCAGGCGGCGTTGGCAGAAACGACCTGCTTGACGGCCTCGACAAACTTGTCCTTGGGGAACGGGGGCATCTCGAGGCGCTGGGCAGAGTTATACATACGCTCAGCGTTCATGTCGGGACGGAAGCAGACGATGCTGCCGTCCTCGGCGGTGTAGGCCTTCAGGCCCTCAAAGACCTCCTGGCAGTAATGGAAGATGCCGCCGCACTCGGAAACATGCAGGGTGTGGTCGGTGGTCAGGCCGCCCTCGTCCCACTCGCCATCCTTCCAATGAGCCTCGTAGCTGTAATCGGTTTTCATGTAGCCAAAGCCGAGGCTACCCCAATCGATATCCTTCTTCTCGACAGTCATATGTCGCTCCTTACATACACAGTTGCATACTCGCGAACCCGCACGCAAAGACCGAAGCCGACCGCGTCGCAACGTCGCACGCCCGGAGCGTAGAGCCGGACGGGACACGCGAACGGCATCAAAGCCGATGGCACGTCGATTCGCATGCACGAGATTGTACTCCCCGTACGCGTCTGATAAAACGCTTTTCTTTAACTAAGTAAAGTATTTTCATTTGACCGAAGCAGAAAGGCCCGCCACCGTAAAGGGTGACGGGCCTCAACGGCACGGTTTGCGCGCTGGCTCGAGCTACGCATTCTTTTTGCCCAGCTTAGCCTTAACCAGACCGACCACGGTCGGGATGATCGACACGGCGACGATGCCGATAATCAGCAGCTCAAAGTGCTCCTGCACAAAGGGAATGCCGCCAAAGAAGTAGCCCAACAGCGTAAAGACCGTCGACCAGGTAATGCCGCCCAGCACGTTAAAGATGACAAAGTTGCGCCAGTGCATGCCGCCCATGCCGGCGATGAAAGGCACAAAGGTGCGGATAAACGGGAAGAAGCGACCCAGGAAGATGGCCAGGTGGCCCCACTTGTCCAGGAAGTCCTCGGACTTTTTGATTCGCTCGGGCGTCATGGCCTTCACCTTGCCCGAGGCGATGATCTTTTGGCCAAAGAAATGACCGATCATAAAGTTGCACTGATCGCCCAAGATGGCAGCCGTCCATGCGACGGCCAGCAGAGCCACGATGTTAAAGCCGCCGTTGTGGGCAAAGAAGCCCGAGGCGAACAGCAGCGAATCGCCGGGAAGGAACGGGAAGAACACCACGCCCGTCTCGATAAAGATAATCAGGAACACGCAGCCGTAGGCCATAAGCGGGCCGGCGGCGATCCAGCTGGCGATCGCGGTGCGCGGGTCCTTAAGCAGCTCGGCAATGAAATTGATGAAACCCATGAAGTAAAACCTCTCAGTTGTGGGCGCGGACACGTCCAAGTTGACCAGTATACGGTTGCGGCGCCCCCTCGTGCGCAACCCCACAAAAGCATGACTCCATTACCAGCAAGTTTGCATAACTGACACCTGTCGTGCAAAGCCGCCAAGATTGTTCTTCCTAATCCCTAGCGAATCGCTATACTTTATTGAATCGCATTGCCATGGCGCTAAGGGAGGGCGGCCGGTGAGCTTTATCAATACCATTCGCGAGGACATCAAGACCGTCCAGGCGCAGGACCCCGCTGCGCAAAATGGCCTGTTCATTTTCCTTTCGTACCCCGGTCTTCACGCCAAGTGGAATCACGTGCCCGAGCACTGGCTCTGGGAGCACGGCCATCGCTCGCTCGCCCGCGTGCTCTCGCAGCTCACCCGTCATATCACCGGCGTCGAGATTCATCCCGCCGCGCAGATCGGCAAGCACTTCTTTATCGACCATGCCATGGGCGTCGTCATCGGCGAGACCACCATTGTGGGCGACAACTGCGTGCTCTACCAGGGCGTCACGCTCGGCGGTACCGGCAACGAGACCGGTAAGCGCCACCCCACCCTGGGCAATAACGTCACCGTGGGCGCAGGCGCCAAGGTGCTCGGCAACATTCGCATCGGCAACAACGTCAAGATCGGCGGCAACTCGGTCGTCGTCAAAGACGTGCCCGATAACTGCACCGTCGTGGGCGTGCCAGGCCGCATCATCAAGCGCAACGGCTGCCGCGTGTTCGAAGAAAGCTTCGATGCCAAGCAGCATCGCGAGTACATGCCCGATGACGCCGCCGAGCAGAGCGCCCTCAACCGCCAGGGCATCACCGAGAATGCCCGCCGCGTCAAGGAACTCGAGCGAGAGGTGGCCGAGCTCAAGGCCCTCGTCGCCAAGCTCGTGGACGAGCGCTAGGAACGCAAGCGGTACAAAACAATATCGGCACCGACGCAAAAGGCGCGCCAGGGAATCAATCCCCGGCGCGCCATTCCTTTTGATGTGACATGCGGGACTGTCCCTTTGTCACATTATGCGAACTGACTCAGATAGAGGTCGGCGTAAGCACCCTCGGCTGCGAGCAGCTCCTTATGCGTGCCTTGCTCGATAATGTTGCCATGATCCATGACCAGAATCAGGTCGGCATCCACGATCGTCGACAGGCGATGCGCGATCACAAAGCTCGTGCGCCCATGCATGAGCGCGTCCATGGCACGGCCGATGGCAAGCTCGGTACGCGTGTCCACGCTCGACGTCGCCTCGTCCAAGATGAGAATCGCCGGGTTGTTGAGCAGCACGCGCGCAATGGTCAGCAGCTGACGCTGGCCCTGGCTGATGCTTTCGGCATCATTGGCCACGCGCGTGTCGTAGCCCTGCGGCATGGTGCGCACAAAGAAGTCGACCTGCGCGGCGCGGGCGGCAGCCACGATCTCCTCGCGCGTTGCCTCGGGGCAGCCGTAGGCGATGTTCTCGGCAATCGTGCCGTCGAACAGCCAGGCGTCCTGTAGCACCATGCCAAACTGCTGTCGCAGCTCGCCGCGATCCATGCGGCTCGTATCCACGCCGTCGAGCGTAATACGCCCGCCGTCAATCTCGTAGAAGCGCATGAGCAGGTTGATGAGCGTCGTCTTGCCTGCGCCCGTGGTTCCCACCACGGCAATCTTCTGGCCCGGCTCGGCGGTAAACGACACGTCGCGCATGAGCGGCTTTTCGGGCGTGTAGCCAAAGCGCACATGCTCAAAAGCGACGCGGCCCTCCACGCGACCCGGCAGATTGGCAGCCTCGTCCGGCAGCGGATCGGCCTCCATCTCGGGCTCATCGAGCAGGTCGAACACGCGCTCCGCACTCGCCAGCGCGCTCTGCAGCGAGTTAAAAGTGAACGACAGCTGCGTCATGGGTTCGGACGCCTCGTAGATAAACTGGAAGAACGCCTGGAACACGCCGACGGTCATGTGACCGGCGACCAGCATGCTGCAGCCCACGAGCGCAATCACAATCTGCGCCAAACGGCCGATAAAGCGAACCGCGGGTCCGACGGCGTTGATCATAAAGTCGGCCTTGGTGCTCACGCGCGCCAGCTCGCCCGAGGCCTCGTGCACCTCGGCAGAGCTCTGGTGCTCGCGGTTGAATGCGCGAATCACCAAACGGCCCGAATAGCCTTCCTCGACCGCGCTCGTGATTTTGGACACCCACTCCTGACGCTCGCCCGTCACATCATGCGTACGGCGCGAAACCACCTTGGTCACCAGCAGCGACAACGCCGTAAAGAACAAAAAGACTAGCGTAAGCGGCACGCTAAACACGAACATCACGCCCACGGCGCCCACAACGGTGCCGATCGACACAAGCAGCTGCAGCAATCCGCGCTGCATGCTCTCGGACATCTTGTCCAAGTCGTTGGTCGCACGGCTGACGACCTCACCGGGACGATGCGCGTCAAAGAAGGCAAGCGGCAGACGGTTGAGCTTTTGTGCGATGCGGTTGCGTAGACGCAGGTTGAGGCGTTCGGCCACGCTCGACATCAAAAAGCTCTGGAGCGCATAGAACGAGGCAGCGGCAGTCCAGATCATAAAGTAGACGAAGATGGTCTTGCCGCAGTTCTCCCAGGTGATGTTGAAGGTGGTTCCGTTGGCAAACGCCACCTGAATGTGGCCCCACAGCTCATCGATCACGCGGGCGCTATATGCCGGCGCGGCGGTGTTAAAGATGACATAGAACACAATGCTCGCGAACACGATACAGAAGCGCCAATGGTCGCCGACGGCCTCGCTCCACAGGCGGCGCACCGTCGCCCAGGTATCCCGGGGCGTCTCGTCCTCTTCTTCGTCGTCCACGTCGCGCATACGCTCTGCCTCGGCGCGGGCACGCTCGTCCTCGGCACGCTCGTTTTCCTCGTAGAGCGCTTGGCGGCGAGCCTCGCGCTCGACTGCAGCCTTGGCGGCGTCATCCAGCTCGGTCGACGTGACAGCCGTTTCCTCGACCAGCCCCGCGGCAACGGCGTCATCAACGCCGCCCTGCTTCTCGAGCTCCTCGGTCATGCTACTCACCTCCCTTCATCTGCGACTCCGCGATGGCGCGGTACACCTCGCAGGTTTCCATAAGCTCGCCATGCGTGCCCAGGCCCACGACCTCGCCATCCTTGAGCACGACAATCTGGTCGGCGTGCAGAATCGTCGAGATGCGCTGCGCGATGATAAGCACCGCGGCGTCGCGCGTCTCGTCCTGCAGCGCATGGCGCAGGGCGGCATCGGTCTTAAAGTCCAGGGCCGAAAAACTATCGTCGAAGATATACAGGTCGGCGCGCTTCATGAGCGCGCGAGCAATGGCCAGGCGCTGGCGCTGGCCGCCCGAAAAGTTCGTACCGCCCTGGGCAACCGGGGTATCGAGCCCCTGCGGCTGATCGAGCACAAAGGTGCTCTGGGCAACCTGCAGCGCATGAAGCATGTCCGCCTCGGTCGCGTCCTCGTTGCCAAAGCGCAGATTGCTTGCCACGGTACCCGAGAACAGCCACGCCTTCTGCGGCACATAGGCGATGCGCCCGCGAATCTCGTCTTGCGAAAGGTCGCGCAGGTCAACACCGTCCAGGCGAATGGTGCCCTTCGTGGCATCGTGAAAACGCAGCAAGAGCTTTGCCACCGTCGACTTACCCGAACCGGTCGAGCCCACGATCGCGGTGGTCTGCCCGCGACGGCAGGCAAAACTCAGGTTGCACAGGGTGTCCTCGTCGGCATCGTCAAAACGGAACGACATGTGGTCGAACACGGCCACCGCGTCGGCGCCGTCTGCGGACTCAGGCGCCCCGTCGCCCAGCGTGGCCTTGCCGTCCACGATGCTCGGCTCGATTTCGAGCACCTGCTGCGCACGGTTGAGGCACGCCGCGGCGCGCGGAAGCGTCAGCACCACCATCTGCGCCATCATCACAAAGAACAGGATCAGAATCGCGTACTCCAGCACGGCCGAGATGCTGCCGATTTGCATGGCATGGACGCCCACGCGGTTGCCGCCCACCCACAGCACCGCCACCTCGGCAATGTTCATCAAAAAGAAGCTGGAGCTGTCGAGACCCACAAACAGGTGGTTGACCTTGATGGCATTGGCCGCGTAATCGCTGAACACCTCGTCCAGGCGCTGCTCCTCGTGGCGCTCCTTGTTAAATGCGCGGATGACGCGCACGCCCACGATGTTCTCGCGCAGCACCACGTTCATGCGGTCGATAAAGCTCTGCAGGCGCATAAAGATCGGCGCGGCGTTGGCAACGGTAAAGACCGCCGCCACCAGCACGATCGCAACGACCACGCCCAGCAGCGTGCCCATGGCAGGATCGATAAACCAGGCAAAGATGATGCCCGCGACGGCCAAGAACGGCACCGGCAGCACCAGCTGAATGGTCTGCAGAATCGCCTGCTGAATCACGTTGATGTCGTTGAGCGAGCGCGTGATCATCGAACCCGTGCCAAAGCGCTCAAAGTCACTGGCAGACAGCTCGAGCGACTTATCGTAGACGGCGTTGCGGATGTCGCAGGCCACATTGGCCGCCAGACGGGCCGAAAGATAACAGCCCAGCACCGCACCACCGCTGGCCATGCCGGTCGCGATAAGCATGTAGAGGCCATTGCGCAAAATGTAGTCGACATCACCCGTGGTGATACCGGTGTTGACCATGTTCGCCAGCATCGTGGGAACCAACAGCGTGCCGACGTTATCAACCAGCAGCACCAGCAGCGTCACTGCGATAAGCCCTCGATAGGGCTTCAGAAACCTCATTAACAGTCGCACGACTCCCCCTCACCTTGATTCTCGGCTTGGCTCTCGGCAGCGATATGCTGCTTAAATGCCTCGCACTCCTCACCGAGCACCTGAGAGAATTTTCCGATCAAGCGCATAATCTCGCGCTGCTCACACGGCTCAAGCGCGCCAAAGGCTCGCTGCTCGGCCTTGAGTGCCGGCAGCGCATAACGCTCGGCAAATCGCCTGCCCTCTTCGGTCAGGCTCACAACCTTGTTCTTACGACTGCCTTCGGCAAACTCCAACGTTGCGAAGCCCCGCGCCGTCAAGGTTTTAATGGCCGAGTTGATGGTCTGCTTGCTGTAGAACCATTCGCTTGTCAGACGGCTTACGGCAATACTGCCGCCCGCCGTGCTGGTATCGACGAGCATCCAGTAAGCGCAGTCCGAAAGGCCGCAGGCGCGCGAGAACTCCGAATAGATATGGTCGAGTCCATTGAGCAACCGGTCGAAGTCGACCAGCGTAACCGCACTATTCATCTATCCCACCATTCGATTGTCCGATTTTTGACCAATTTTATATCTCTAGATTAGTCCGAGTTTTGACTATCGTCAACAGGCTCTCCGCAAACGCGTGCACTTTTATGGCCTATCGGCAGAAAAAGACCGCCGGCGCGGGGGCGGCGCCAGCGGTCACGTGAAAATCGGGTTTTATTGCCTGTTAGGCAGCGACGGCCTCGTAGACCGTAGCGCCCGCAAAGCTGTCATGCAGGCTCTTGCCGCAGATCCAAGGCAGCTCGACGACCTCGCAGACCGTGTTGACCAGCTCGGAGCAGTCAGTAAAGTGGCCCTTATCGTTGAGGGCCTCGCAATCCTGAACACGCCAATAGCCATCGGTATGCGTGATGTAGTACTCGTGGTTGTCGATTGTCACAAAAGCACGCGTCTTGGAACGCAGCAGCTTCAGAAATCCTTCGAAGTCAGTCTCGACAACATCTCCAGCCTGGAACATGATAGTTACCTCCTGGCCCAGCGCCACCACAGCGCATTGATAAACGTTGGTACCCCTTTAGTAAAACCTTTATCAATGGATATGCGCCCATGTTTTAGGCAAGTGGTAAAAAACCGCAGGGTAGACGGGATAAAACGTTTAACCATCTCATCAGCTTCTCACATTCTTGCCGCAGTTTTATGCAAGCCGACTTCTCCGATTGGTGGCTATTGCTGTTTGGGGCCCTCTGCGCGATTACGGCTACGGCACGACGGGTAAGAACGGAGCATCTGCAACGTCATCGCTAGGAGAACCCATGGAGACCATCGAAGCGCTCATCCACCGCCGCAGCTGCCGTAACTACAGCGATCGCCCCGTCGAGGCAGAAAAGCTTGCACGTATTATCGAAGCTGGCCAGTACGCGCCGAGCGGCATGGGACGCCAGCCGGTGACGTTTGTCGCCGTCACCGACCCTGCGACCGTCGAACGTCTCTCACAGCTGAACGCCCAGGTCATGGGCAGCAACACCGACCCCTTCTATGGCGCCAAGACCGTTGTGGTGGTTCTGGTTGACCGCAGCGTGCCCACGCATCTGGAAGACGGATCACTTGCCATGGGCAATCTACTCAATGCTGCCTATGCGCTGGGTGTTGATTCGTGCTGGATACATCGCGCCCACGAGGTTTTCGATTCGCCCGAGGGCCTGGAGCTGCTGGCCAAGTGGGATCTGCCCGCCGACGGAAGTCTGCGCGGTGTGGGCAACTGCATTCTGGGCTACGCCGAGGATGCGCTCCCCGAGGCAAAGCCGCGCCGCGACAACGTGGTATACGTCGGGTAATTAGTTCCGCCGTTCTAACGAACGGCGGACCGCTTGACGCTGCGCGAGCCGCATTCACGCCAATCTGACGTTCGGCACATGGGCAGCTAAAAGGCCCCGTCCCAAATTTGCTGCCCCACTCGCAACTTATCTTGCCGATGGAGTTGTCGTCGTTTCGTTCGTGTGGGTCGTTTCGGCGCCGTCGCCCTGTTCGCCCTCGTCCTTTTGAGCGTCGGCGATGGTGGAGGCTGCCGCGACCATGCCGCGCTGGGGCGCGACGCCCGTCTGGGTCTGAGCGCCCTCGACAACTTCTGTGCCTGCATGCGCGAGCTCGGGCGATTTAAACACCGCGTCCAAGTTGGCGCCACCGCCGGCGTAGCCAAGCGCAGCGAGTGCGATGACGATCACTGCAACGACGACCGCGATCGGCACACAACGATGCCAACCAGCAGGATTGAGCCCACTGCGGCGAGCCGCCCCGCGGCTGATGTAGCCGAGCGTGCCGTCGTGCTTGAGCTTTGAGCCCACCACGCGTTTGCGGCCCCACAGCGAGGACTCTGCCTGCATTGCCAAGCGAGCACCTGTCGAAGGATAGCCGTATTTAGTGCGCTTGAACGAGCCGTCAAACCCCGAGGCGTGTTTGCCCCACGTCACCGATGTTGTGCGTCGGTTAACCGGCGCGGCACTCCGCCTTCTGCGGCTCGGTTTTGTAGTCTCAGCCATACGCCCCCGCACGCCGTAACCAAATCGAAACAATAACGCTTTGGACTGTAGCACACGCGTCGCGCGCGGTCACGGGCGCCTCGCTCAACGGTCATCGTCCTTCAGCAAGCGCCACAGCGTTGTTCGGCTTACGCCCAGCACCTCCGCCGCACGGGTCCGGTTGCCGTGGAGATGATCTACAACCAGATGCGCGATATCTCGCTCGGTATCGGCCAGCGGTCGCAGGATATACAGGTCGCTTTCGAGTGTCGGGGCGCCAAAGGTTGCGGTCTTAATCACGTCCTCTTGGGCGAGCACTTCCTCCGCCACAGCGCGGTCCACCGTGCCCGCCCCCACCAATATATACAGTCGTTCCGAGACCTCGCGGAGCTGCAGATAATTGCGCGGCCAGCGGTAAACATCGAGCGTCTTTGCCGCCGCGGCAGACAACGTGGGCGCTGCCGTCCCAAATGCATCAGCGAGATATTCCAAATAGCGCGCAACCTTCGTCGACGCGGCTCCCTGCTCGGCGATTGCCGGCGCCACGCTCACCGCACAGGCGAAGCGCTCAGTCACAAAGGCAGCTTGATCACTTTCGCTGCCGCCCGGCATGTCATTCGCCGTCAGCACCACATGGCAGCGCGTCGCCAACGCGGTGTCGGCCATCGTGGAAACGAGCTCGCGGAGACGCTGGGGGCCAACCGTGTTCCAGCCCTCAATGCAAAGTGTCAGCCCCGTTTGGAACAACGGCGATTCGGCGCTTTTGAGCACGTGGCGCCAACCGCGATCGGTAAGCTCATCGAGCGCAACGGCAACAAAGGGTTGATCGGCAAAAGGACCGTCCAGATAGAGGCGCTTGGCGATCTCGACCTGACCCGCTCCCAGCTCGCCCTCGAGCATAAGGGGCACGCCGCGCGCGTAACTCTCGGCGACCGGCGCAGCTACCGAGGCCGCCCCCTCAACGATGCCGTACGCGCTCGATTCGTAGCGGGCCTCAACTTCGTCGGCGTTGAGCCACTCGATGCCCGCATGTGCCGCGGCGCCGCGTACCTCGCGGACCACGACGACCCAAAGGCCCCCGCCTTCTTTGTCGGTGGGGCGAACGGTCAGGCTCAGGCGCGTACCCGCACGCCCCATAACCAGACGCGCGCCGTCTCCTATACGGTCGAGGCGCTCAGCGACAAAAGCCGCCACATCCCGCTCAAGCGCCGCGTCATTCATGGTCGAAATCGCGACGTCCCCACGCGCATCGATTGCCAATGCCGAGGCCCCGGCAGCAGCCAGGGCCTCGGTCAAGATGTTCAGCTTGGCATCGCTATCCATGATTTGCCCCTGTCCGCGGCGACGTGCAACCGCCGACGGTCGCACGACCGAGTGTTTCAAAATTGAACGATATTGCTCACCAAACACTATAGGGCAGAAAGCGCCGTCCTGCGAGTATAGGTGTTGCCCCGCATCGCCATCCTGGCGGGGCGATAAGAGCTCTTCGGGACTTATAAACCTGCGGACAAGCCATACCCGCAAGAGCTCCTATCGCTCCACCGCAGGCATGCGCTCACCAGCAACCAGCACGCAAATAAGCTACTCCTCTACCAGATTCCCAGCACGTGCTGCATTCCCAAACTCATGCACGCAATGCCAATCCAGCAGCAAAAGCCCAGCGCGATGGGCTTGCCGCCCTTTTTGACCAGCTCGACGATATCGGTATTAAAGCCAATAGCCGCCATGGCCATCACGATAAAGAACTTCGACAGCTCCTTGATGGGTGCCGTGATGGACACGGGAAGCTGAAGCACCGTGGTGATTACGCTCGCCAGCACAAAGAACAGCACAAACATGGGAAACGCGCGTTTAAGCGAGAACGTGCTTTTGGCGTCGCCGCCGGCCTTGCGCGCCAGATGCATCTGCCAGCATGCGAGGACCAACGTGATGGGAATAATGGCCAGTGTCCTGGTGAGCTTGACCACCGTGGCGCTCTCGAGCACATTGGCGCCGGGATGCATGCTGTCCCAAGCGCTCGCCGCAGCCGTTACGGACGAGGTGTCGTTGATGGCGGTGCCGGCAAACAGGCCAAAGCCCTCGTTGCTCAGCCCGAGCATACCGCCGAGCGTTGGAAACACGAGCGCCGCGATAACGTTAAACAGGAAGATGACCGAAATAGCCTGGGCAATCTCGCGATCGTCGGCATCGATGACGGGCGCGGTAGCGGCGATGGCAGAACCGCCGCAAATCGACGAACCCACACCCACAAGCGTCGAGATCTTACCCGGCACGTTCATAACGCGGCAGAGCACAAAGGCGATGACAAGCGAGGTCGAGATCGTCGCCACGATAATCGGCAGCGACTGGGCGCCCTTGGACAGAATCTGGGAGAGGTTCATGCCAAAGCCAAGCAGGATAACCGCGTACTGCAAGACTTTTTTAGACGTATAGGTGACACCGGCGGCGAGCTGTTCGCGATGATTCTTGGGAAAGACGAGCACCAGAACCATGCCGAAGAGGATGGCGAATACCGGCCCACCGACCACCTCAATCTGTTTGCCGAGCAACGTCGCGGGAATGGCGATGATCAGGCAGAACAAGACGCCCTTCCAGCGCTCACGTACGATATTCGCCAGTTGCATATGGGATTCCTTCTTTCTATTTCACGTTTGTGACGGCTTATGATACGGCAACATTGAGCGCAGCCTTGCGCAAACACAGACTAAGATGCCGCAATAGTTCTTGGGCAACAGCCGAATTACCCACCGCGGAAAGCTGATTCGCGGCATAATTAACAACTGACATATGAGTTTGATAGAACAGTTGCGAGGCGCTATGGAAGAATCGATGCACGTCGGCGAGCAGGAAACGAGCCTACAGGACCAGTCCTACCACACCATTCGACGCAAAATCGTCTACCTGGACTACAAGCCGGGCGAAAAGCTGGGCGTCAGGCAACTTTGCGACGACCTGGATATGGGTCGCACGCCCGTGCGCGAGGCTTTGGTTCGCTTGGCGCAGGAAGGCCTGGTGCGCACCGTGCCCCAGAGTGGCACCTACGTCTCACCCATCAACCTCACCCTTGCCGAGAGTGCCTGTTACATCCGCGAACATCTGGAAAAGCAGGTGATTGTGGAGTGCTGTGCGCGAGCCACGTCGGCCGGCATCGAGCAGCTCGACCGCGCCATCGTGCTGCAGGAAAAGGCCATGGCCGAAGAGGATCGCATCGGCTTCTTTTTGAGCGACAACCTCATGCATCACATGATTTTTAGCATCGCATGTCGCAGCACCGTGTGGTCGTGGCTCGAAGAGACCAATGCCGACCTGGAGCGCTTCCGCTGGCTGCGCGCCGCCACGCAGGTTCTCGACAATCAGGACATCGTGAACGAGCACAAGCAGATTCGCCGCGCTATCGCAGGTCGCGACCCCATCGAAGCGAGCTTTTTGGTCAGCAAGCACCTGCACATGATGTTCCGCAACCAAACCGAAGTTCTGGACCAGTTCCCCGAGTACTTCGAGACCAGCAAGCTCCGCTAACCTGCCAAAAAGGGACAGGTTTATTTTGGCAGGTTTTATCTGGGCAAACGCAGAAAAGGCCCGGCTCCGTCTTGATGCGGAGCCGGGCCTTAGTCGCTAGAACGGCGGAACCAACTACTCTACCGTGACGCTCTTGGCCAGGTTACGGGGCTGGTCGACGTCGCAGCCGCGCAGGATGGCGACCTCGCGGGCGAGCAGCTGCAGAGGAACGCTCGCCGTGATGGGGCTGAACACGTCTCGGACTGCCGGCACGCGGACGATGCAGTCGGCGATCTTGTTGATTTCCTCGTCGCCCTCGGTAGCAACGACGATGACCGTGGCGCCGCGTGCCTTGCACTCCATGAGGTTCGACACGGTCTTGTCGTACGTTGCGCTCTTGGTGGCCACGGCGATGACAGGGAAGCCCGGGTCGATCAGGGCAATGGGGCCGTGCTTCATCTCGCCGGCGGCGTAGGCCTCGGCGTGCAGGTAGCTAACCTCTTTGAGCTTGAGCGCGCCCTCGTAGGAGATAGCGGCACCCATGCCACGGCCCACGAACAGCGCCGACTGCGCGTCCTTGCACAGCAGGGCGGCCTCATGCACGGACTCGGTCTGGGTATCCAAAATCCACTGAATCTGCTCGGCCGTATCGGAAAGCTCGCGGAACAGCATGCGCGCCTGCTTGGTGGTCAAGCGGTACTTAACCTGCGCCAGCAGCAGGGCCAGCAGCGTCAGGCTCACGACCTGGCCGATAAAGCTCTTGGTCGAGGCGACTGCGATCTCCTTGTTGGCCTTGGTGTAGATGACGCCGTCGCTCTCACGCGCCACCGGGCTGCCCACCACATTGGTGATACCGAAGACCTTGGCACCCTTGATGCGCGCGTCGCGAATGGCGGCAAGGGTATCGGCCGTCTCGCCCGACTGGGACACGGCAACGACAAGCGTCGTCGGCGTAATGATGGGATTGCGATAGCGGAACTCGCTGGCCGCCTCAACCTCGGTGGGGATGCGAGCCCATCCCTCGATGAGGTTCTTGGCAATGAGACCGGCGTGGTAGCTGGTGCCGCAAGCGATCACGTAGACGCGGTCGATATCGTTGAGCTCCTCGAGCGAAAGGCCCAGCTCATCGATATCGAGCTCACCGGCGGGGGTCATGCGGCCCACCAGGGTATCGCGCACGACGCGCGGCTGCTCATGGATCTCCTTGAGCATAAAGTCGGGGTAGCCACCCTTTTCGGCCATGTCCAGATCCCAGTCGATATGGGTAACCTTGGGCTCAATCACATTGCCGGCCTCGTCGGTATACTCGACGCCTGCGGGCGCGAGCTTGGCAAACTGACCGTCCTCGAGTACCACGACGTCGCGGGTTGCGTCGATGAGCGCGATGACATCGGAAGCAACATAGGAGCCGGTTTCGCCCACGCCGACTACGATCGGGGAGTCCTTGCGAGCCACGGCGATCACGCCAGGCTCATCGGCGGAAACGGCGGCCAAGCCATAGGCGCCCACCACGTGGGTGCAAGCCTCGCGCACGGAGGCCATCAGGTCGTGCGTCTCGGCATAAGCCTCTTCGATCAGATGCGCGAAGACCTCGGTATCGGTCTCGCTCTTAAAGTGGTGGCCGCGGCCTTCCAGCTCTTCGCGCAGCTCGGCGAAGTTCTCGATGATGCCGTTGTGGACGATGGCGATACGACCGTCGCAGCTGGTGTGGGGATGGGCATTAACGACGGAAGGTTTGCCGTGGGTGGCCCAGCGGGTGTGACCAATGCCGCAGGTAGCGTCGCTGTCGATGTTGGAAAGCTCGCTCTCCAGGCCCGCGACCTTGCCCACGCGACGGATGACGTCGAGGTGCGCCGCGGCGCCCTCGCCCACCTCGAGCGCGACGCCCGAAGAGTCATAGCCGCGATACTCCATACGCTTAAGGCCCGTGACCAGGATGTTCTTTGCAATATCAAAGCCGGTGTAGCCGACAATTCCGCACATAGGACAAATCCCTTCGTTCGCGTGACTGCAAGACGTCCACGCACAAGGGGCGCTGAGACGTACAACGTTCGAGTATTGTACTCACGCAAACGCAAGCTGATATACCAGAAGTGGTATCTCAACTTAGATACCACCCGATGCACACACGTCCAGCCGGTCCAAACCACCACAATGGGAACAGGCACCTTTGTGGTGGCTTGGTCTGGCAGCATCGTTTCCCCAGATAAAACCTGCCAAAATAAACCTGTCCCTAATTGGCAGGTTTTGCCACCCCGGGGGCGGGCGATGCTACAATCTGGCTTGTACTTGAAACGCATCAAAGGGGCCGCTATGGCAAAGGTTAAAATCAGCGACGTCGCGCGCGAAGCCGGGGTTTCGTTGGGCACGGTTTCCAACGCGCTCAACCATCCCGAAAAGTTGCGTCCCGAGACCCTCAAGCTCATTAACGAAACCATCAATCGACTGGGCTACCTGCCCAACCAAAGCGCTCGTCAGCTCGCGGGCGGTGCCACCAAGTCCTTTGGCCTGGTGCTCCCCCGTCTCGATCATGGCTTTTCGCTCCAAATCGCCAGCGGCGCCCACAACGAGGCCCGCAAGCACGGCTACGACCTGCTCATCGCCAACGCCGATAACGACGATATTCTCCAGGACCATTACCTGCGCTATTTTATGGGCACCCAGATGTCCGGCGTTATGGTTCAGCCCATGGCATCCCCCGACTGGCACCCCGCCATGACCAAGATGCCCGTGCCGATCGTCCATCTGGACATCCATTGCTCTGAGCCCGGCTACTACGTAGCGGCCGACAACGAGGCCCAGGGTCGCATCATTGCCGAACTCGCCATCGCCCGTGGCGCGCGCCATATTGTCGTCGTCGGCCGAGCAGCATTTATGCAACTCACCCTGCGCGTCCTTGGCATTCACAAGGCGCTCGCCCTACATCCCGATATCAAAATTGAGGTCATCGATGCCGGAGAGTGGAATACCGCAGCCGACGGCTACAGCATCGGTACCCAGATTGCCGAACGCCCTGCTGACGAGCGCCCCGATTTTGTCATCGGCCTGACCGACGTATTGGCCTCGGGCGTTATCTCGGCGCTGACCGACAAGGGCATTTCCGTCCCCGGCCAGATTCTTGTTGCCGGCTGCGATGGCAACCCACTTGCCTGGAGCGGATCGGTCCCCCTCACCACGGTTGCACCACCGGGCTACGAGATCGGCCGCAAGGGCGTGCAGCTGCTCATGGAACAAATCGAGGATAAACCTGCCGCCAAGACCAAACGAGTCCGCATCGGCTCCGCCGCGCGCACCGTCACCACGGTCACGGCCACCGAGGACATTAACCGTCAGGAGCTCGTGCGCCCCTTCTTGCTCGAGCGTGTGAGCACCCAAAAGGCCGAGCAGCACCCGACGGGCCCATCCGCGGCCCCTATAACCGACATCAACCTGGGCGCTTACCTGTAACAAATAAACGCCGCAGCGGAAATAACTACGCTGCGGCGTTTTTGTTGGCCCCACGTGCCCTCCCCATTTAGCCGGGCCTGCGGCTACGGAAATTTATGGCATATAATCCGTTTTTTATTAACTTTTTTGCTAAAATGGATTCAATTCCATATTTTTAGAAATTTCCTATAAGTATTGATTTTGCTCCAGTTTTTTCTCGCCAAGAAAGAGGCTTCATGAATCTGATTGATCGCAAACAGTACCTCGACTGGCTCATTTCGTGGAAAGACTCGCACGTCATCAAGGTCGTTTCGGGCGTCCGAAGGTCCGGCAAATCAAAGCTATTCGAAATCTACCGCAGCTACCTGCGCGATCATGGAATCACAGGCGGCCAGGTTATATCCCTCAACTTTGAAGACCTGGAGTTCGAGTCGCTTACGTCGTATAGAGCACTCTACGACTACATTTCCGCCAGACTCGTCCCCGATAAGATGAACTACGTTTTTCTGGACGAGATACAGCACGTCGAGCATTTCGAAAAAGCCGTCGACAGTCTTTTTATCAAGGACAATGTCGACCTCTACATAACCGGTTCCAACGCTTATCTGCTCTCGAGCGAGCTGGCAACTTTGCTCTCCGGCCGCTACGTAGAGCTCAAGATGCTGCCCCTATCCTTTAAAGAGTTTTGCTCGGCAAAAACCAATGACGGAAAGGCTCCCGCGCAGTTGTTTGACGAGTACATAACCAGGGGCTCTTTTCCCTTTATCGCCGAGACGGGTATTCAGGGACCCCAGGCGCGCGATTATCTTATGAGCCTCTACGATACCATCGTCATACGCGACGTTATCGAACGCCTGAAGGTCTCGGACGTCCCGACCCTGCGCGATATCACCAAGTTCCTACTCCATAGCATTGGAAACCGGATCTCGATTAAAAAAATCTCCGACACGCTCTCGTCCAACGGCAACAAAACCGACCAGAAAACCGTAGCCAAATACCTCAAAGGCTTAACAGACAGCCTTGTGCTGTACTTTGCTCCGCGCTATAACGTGCGCGGTCGGCAGCTTCTTTCAACAAACGGCAAATACTACGCCGTTGACCTTGGACTTAGAGGCGCTCTCGTCAAAACCCAAAGCAGCGATATCGGTCATATCCTCGAAAATGTTGTTTATCTCGAGCTCCTACGCCGTGGATACGACGTCTACGTGGGCGATATCGACGGCGGGGAAATCGATTTTGTTGCCCTAAAGTCAGACGAGACAGCCTATTTTCAGGTTTCAGCCACAACGCTCGACGAAACTACCCTCAATCGAGAGTTGGCCCCCTTTAAGAAAGTCCGAGACAACTACCCCAAGACGCTTCTTACGCTCGACACGCTGTTTGCGGACGCGAACTACGAAGGAGTCCGCAAGCGCAACGTGATCGACTGGCTCCTGGAGTAACTTGTAGCGTCATAACCCTCCGCCAGCTCCTTACCAAGGCCGCAGCCCCAGTCGCTTAAAGCACAATGCCCCTCTTATCGGCCAAAACAGCAATCTTGGCGTGATAAGAGGGGCTGACTGCGTCAGCGCCTCCACGCAGGCGCCGTTACCGTCACCGTCCTGCGGGATCGGGCGCGGGGCATGGCGACTCGCGTGCAAACGCTAGCGCACGGCCTTGACCGCCGCCGTCAGATCGAACAGCGTATCGAGCACGGCCTCGCAGCCATCCACCACGTCCTGCGGCAGCGGCACGATGTCGGGAACGGCAAACACGTGGCAACCGGCCGTGATGCCCGAGACGCAACCGTTGCGCGAATCCTCGACCACGGCGCACTCCTCGGGGGCAAAGCCCGTGCGCTCGCAGGCGAGCAGGTACATCTCGGGGTCGGGCTTGCCGTGCACGACGTCCTCGCCGCAGGTCACCGTTTCAAACTTGTCAAAGAGACCGACCATTTTGAGGTTGCGCTCGGCCGTGACGTGACGCGACGACGTCGCAAGACCCACGTGATAGCCCGCAGCCAGCAGCCCGTCGAGGCACTCGGCGGCACCGTCCTTAAGCTCCAGATCGGTCTTGACCATCTCGTCGCGAATCTCCTTGTGACGACGATAGATCGCCTCGGTGGTCTCATGGCTGCCGTAATGCTTATCAAGGATGTCCATAACATCGGGCAGCGTGCGGCCGATAAACTGATGGATCAGCGCTTCATCAATCGCGAATCCCAGCTCGGCCGCGCCCGCCTTCCACGCCTTGATACCCAAACGTTCGGTATCGACCAGCGTTCCGTCCATGTCGAAAATAACGGCCTTGATCATATCGGTCCCCCATCGCTTCGCGCTGCTGTACTCCAGCAACTTTACCGCACCTGTAAACTTGTATATAACGTATATAGCATATTGCACTTTCGTTACATAGATAGAAGTCTTATGGCAAGTAACGCATTAGGA
>CABUOA010000035.1 GCA_902493145.1 uncultured Collinsella sp.
ACCGAGCCCGCTGCCGCCATCACGCTGCGCCGCCACTGGGGCGACGTCGACGCCTTCGCGCTGTAAGGAGCTGGCACCGTCGTCCTTACGCTCGCCTGACGTTGCTTACATTTCTATACGCTTGAGCTAACACGTTTTACCCCCGTATCAACAGTGTGCGGGGGTAAACTTATGCGCATGTTATAACTTGCCCGGAAGGATTCATCATGCTTAGGATCGGTCTTCTTACCAGTGGCGGCGACTGCCAGGCGCTCAACGCCACCATGCGCGGCATTGTCAAAACGCTTATGACCAATAGCGAAGAGCCTATCGAGATCTATGGTTTTGAGGACGGCTACCAGGGCCTTATCTACAGCAGATTCCGTGTTATGACGCCCGCCGATTTTAGCGGCATCCTCACCCGCGGCGGCACCATCCTGGGCACGAGCCGCACGCCGTTCAAGCGCTTGGACATTCCCGAGGCCGACGGCGTCGAGAAGGTGCCCGCAATGGTCCACACCTATCACAAGCTGCAGCTCGACTGCCTGTTTATGCTGGGCGGCAACGGCTCCACCAAGACCGCCAACCGCCTGCGCGAAGAGGGCCTCAACGTTATCGCCCTGCCCAAGACCATCGATAACGACACCTGGGGCACCGAGTTGACGTTTGGCTTTACGAGCGCCATCGACGTCGCCACCAAGTGCATCGACGACATCCACACTACCGCCTCGAGCCACGGCCGCGTGTTCGTCATCGAAATCATGGGCCACAAGGTCGGATGGATTCCGCTGTACGCCGGCGTCGCGGGCGGCGCGGACGTCATCCTGATTCCCGAGATCCCCTACGACATGGACAACGTCATCAAGACCATCGAGCATCGCATGGAGACCGGCAGCCGCTTTACCATCGTGGCCGTCGCCGAGGGCGCCATCTCTAAGGAGGACGCGGCGCTGCCCAAGAAGGAGTACAAGAAGAAGCTCGCCGAGCGTACGAGCCCGTCAATCGTGTACGACATCGCCAAGGAGATCGAGGCCAAGACCGGTCGCGAGACCCGCGTCGCCATCCCCGGCCACACGCAGCGCGGCGGCCAGCCCGACGCCCAGGACCGCATTTTTGCGACCCAGTGCGGCGTCGAGGCAGCGCTCGGTTGCCTACGCGGCGAGTTTGGCTACATGATTGCCCTGCGTGACGGCAAGATGTGCCACATGCCGCTCGAGGAGGTCGCCGGCAAGCTCAAATATGTCGACCCCCAGAGCGATCTGGTGCGCGAGGCCAAGGCGTTGGGCATCAGCTTCGGCGACGAATAGCCTCGGCTAGGACTGCCCCCATCGGAGGCCCCAGGGCTTACCTCCCAAATCGTCCTCGGACATGTCAGGACCCCGCCGTGCGCTTCGCGCGGCGGGGTCCTTCCGTCCTGCGGAAAGATTTGGGAGGTAAGCCCTGGGGCCTCCTGCGGTAACTAGGGAGGCCGAGGCTATTCGTCTTCTTGCTGCAAGTGCGTGGGCTGAGATTTTGGGATGTTGCAGGCTCTTAGCTGAGAGTAGCACTGACATTTGTCCTGAAATGGCTGGTCGTTAGGGATTGCTACCGGTAGTTGCGGTAGGGTTGGGGCAGATTCTAACTAGAAATGGTGGTCGCTACCGGTTGTTCTCGGCATACTCGGCTCATTCGATTCGACCATCAAACGAAAGGAACCACCATGGATCTTGCGATGGCACAGCGCCTCGTCGATCGCCGCAAGGCTGCCGGGCTTTCTCAGGAGGCGCTTGCCGCCCAGCTGGGTGTGAGTCGTCAGGCTGTCAGTAAATGGGAGCGCAGCGAGTCCTCACCCGATACCGATAACCTCATTGCGCTCGCCGCGCTGTATGACGTGTCGTTGGACGAGCTGTTATATGGGGAGGCGGCCAACGATGCCGACGACCTGGAGGACGGTAGCGCCGACACCGAGACGGCGGATGTGGCTGACGAGGCCGAGGATTCTGCCGAGCACGCCGATTGCGGCGACAAACCACTTGTCGATATTTCCCTCGCGCGCGGTATCCACGTCATTGATCCCAATAAAGGCGAGGAAGTCCATGTTGGTTGGAGCGGCATCCATGTGACCAACGAGCGCAAGGGCGAAGAGGTGCATGTGGGGCCGGACGGCGTACATATCGATACGCTTGAAGACGATGGACATAGCGTACGCACCAATGACGACGGCACCGTCACCATCGACGGCGAGACGTTTTCCAGCTGGAAGGAAGCACACGACAAGCTCGACCATCATGGCAAGCATTTCCACACCAAGGTCGGACGTGCATGGAACAAATTCCCCTTCCCCGCACTTGTTACTCTCGCCTATCTGGTGCTCGGCATTGTCTACGGCACATGGGGCATGGGGCTTTTCCTCGTCTTTCTGGTTCCCGTCTACTACGCGATTGGTGACTTCATCGATCGGCGCCACCTGTCTAAGCTGATCGAGGCCATCTACCCGGCAGCCGCCATCGCTTGGTTCCTCTACATGTGGCTCTGTTTGGGACAGCCCCATCCTGCATGGATCATCCTCATCACGATTCCCGTCATAAAGGCGCTCATGCGCTGGTGCCGCAAACAATGGAAGCACCGCAAACAGGCCTAACACGCTCCGACCCACCAGCACCCAACCGCCCCCGCCCTTCTCCTAAGTTGCGGTGAGATAGGGACTGTTTTGAAGCTCCAAAGCGCCAAACAGTCCGTATATCACCGCAACTTACAAACAACTGGGTCAGTTCCGGCACGGAGATTAGCATTGAGCTGACCGCGCGCCAAGAAAAGGGCCTATTTACTACGTTTAACTCGAGAGGGCCGACCATACCCGCCTTTTCCGAAAACTGGCAAGCCCTCTACCTGCGGTTTTAATTTCATAATCTTTGTCACGGTCGAGGGTGTGGTAGCAAACGTAGTAGATAGGCCCATTTTGTGGCATACGACCCATACAAGCCCAATCTCGAAGGCCAAAGAGAGCCTCTCATCCACGCCTGCGAGCGAAAACCAAATAGAATGAAAGGCAAATGGAAAGCCCGTTTGACGGGGCAAACGCCGGGCCACCTAATGGTTGTCCGGCGTTTGCCCCGATAAAACCTGCCAAAATAAACCTGTCCCTTTTTGGCAGGTTACTCGGCGCTCTTGAGGGCGCCGACCATGTCGATCTTGTTGAGGGTACGGTTGGTGGCGAGGTTGACGATAAACGTAAAGCCAAAGGCCAGAAGCACGGATAGCACGTAGCTCAGCGGCTCGACCTCGACGTCAAAGTACAGCGACGGCATCTGCAAAATGTAGGTAAAGCTCTCGGCCAGCAAGCCGCCCAGCGGCACGCCCAGCGCAGCGCCGATCGCTGTGAGGATCAACGTCTCCTTGTTAACGTAATGGTGAACCTCGCCACGGCGGAAGCCCAGCACCTTGATGGTCGCCAGCTCGCGTTCGCGCTCCGAAATATTCGTATTAGACAGCGTAAACACCACCACAAACGACAGGCACGCCGCCATAAAGGTCACGAGCACCACGACCGAATTGATAATCGTAAAGTTCGCCTCATAGTTTTCCCAATGCTCGGCCGTACTCGAAATCGTAAGCCAACCGTCACTCTTAAGATTCTTGCTAAACGCAATCTGGTCGGCCGACGAACCCTTAAGCAGCACAAAGACGCCGTTAAGGCGCGCGCTTCGACCGAACGCGCGCTCATAGGTACCCTGCGTCATGTAAAGCGTGTTGCCCAGATAGTTGAGCGAAATGTCGCTGACTTTGACCTTGGCAACATTGAGCGACGAATCCTGGACGTGAGCCGTGTCACCCGGCTTGATCCCCAGCACCAGCTGAGAGCTCTTGCTCAAATACACATCCCCGTCACGCAGGGCGAGCGGTTCTTTGGACTCATCCTCCAGGCGCACGTAATCGCCCAAGTCACCCGTGCGGTCATCGGGCACCACGATCAGCTGCACAGTCTCGCTCTTACCGCCAAACGTAAAGGTGACGTTGTCGGTCATAATCGGCAGCGTCGAAGTCACCGTCACGTTGGAATCATTGGCTGCACTGCGCTCATCCAGTGCCGCGCACGTCTGCGAAAAATCATCGGGATTGGCAACCGCCAGCAGGTCATAGCGCGTGATATGCCCGTACTGCTTGGGCGACAACGCGACCGACGTATCACGGATGCCCATACCGCAAATCACAAGCGCCGTGCAGCCCGCAATGCCAAAGATGGTCATAAAGGCGCGCTTTTTGTAGCGGAATAAGTTGCGTGCAGCGACCTTGTTCAAAAAGCTCATGCGGTGCCAGATAAAGCCGATGCGCTCGAGCAGAATGCGCGAGCCGGCGCGCGGGGCCTTGGGGCGCATGAGCGAGGCTGGGGTCTCGGCCATCTCGTGGCGGCAGGCGATAATCGTGGCGCCCACCACGCCCACGGCAAACAGCGCTACCGACACGAGTGATGACACGATGTCGTACGAAAGCAACATCTGGGGCAGCGAGTACATGTCGTCGAACACCGTAAACAGGAACAGCGGCAGACCCACAAATCCGATGATATTGCCGAGCACGCCACCGATCAGACACGCCCACAGCGAGTAGTCCACATATTTGGACAGGATACGCCCGCGCGAATAGCCGAGCGCCTTGTACAGGCCAATGAGCGTGCGCTCCTCCTCGACCATGCGCGTGGCAGTGGTGAGGCTGATGAGCACGGCGACGATAAAGAAGATGAACGGGAACACCGTGGCGATGGCCTCGATCGAAGAACTATCGCTCTCGACGCTCGAGTAGCTTGCGATATTGCCGCGGTCCTGGATGTACCAGGTGCATTCGCCCAGGTCAGAGAGCTCGGCGCGGGCATCGGCAAACTGCTGGTCGGCGGCGGCGCGGCGCTGGTCCAGGTCGGCTTGCGCCTGCGCACGCTCGTCGCTGCCCTCGGCCATGCGATTGATGTTGTCCTGCTCGATCCCAAAGACCATATTCGCCTGACGCTCAGCCGCGTCCAAGCTCGCCGGTGTGTCGACCGTCAGCTCCTGAGCGCGCGCCTTCTCACGTCCCTCGCGGATCTTCTCGATATTGCCCTTGACCTCATTGATCTTTGCCGAGTAGGCATCCGAATAGGAGTTGAGGCTCTTGGCTCCCTCGACGACCACGTGGACAGCGGAGTAGGAAGAAGATGTCGCGGCATCCTCGCTCACGTAGAACTTGTAGTCCGCAGTCGAAGCAGCGCGAAAGGCGTTGACTGTCGAGTCGGAGCTCACGTCGGTAGGATCGAGAACCTCGGCCGTGATGGTGTAGTCCCCATCGGCAAACTGGTCCTTGGCGCTTTGGTTCGACGAGCTCGCATCGTTGGCGGCAAAGCTCACCGTATCGCCGATTTTCTTGCCCGAAGCCTTCAAAAAACGTGAGGTCACTGCCACTTCGCCCGAAGTCTCGGGCAGCTCGCCGCGTACTAGCACCGGTTGGTCAATATTCTCTTTGGAGAGGCTCTGTACGACGACACGCTCGCGCGTCGTACCCACGGCGGTATAGGCGGTCTCGGTATAGATGCCCTCGGCCGTCTCGACGCCATCGACCTCTTGGATCGCTGCAAGATCGTCATCGGTCAGACCATAGGTCGACTGCACGTTAATGTCATAAACATTCTGCTGGTCAAAGTAGGCGTCAACCGAATCGCACAAGTCCTCGCAGCCCGCCTTAAGGCCGCACATCACGCTCACGCCAAGCGCGGTGATCACAACGATAGACAAGAAGCGTTTGAGGCTGCCGCGAATCGTGCGGTAGATGCCACGGCGAAAAACCGTCGGCACCATATCGTTTGAGCTTTGGGCGGTACGGTAGATCGTAAAATCCTGCTCGCGCTCCGTGTTCTGCGCGTCGCGGCGTTGGCTGTTTTGGCGGTCCTGATTCATGGGCGCTACCACTCGATCGCCTCGATAGGCACAGGATTTTGCTGGACCGTCTCGCTCTCCACGCGGCCGCTCTTAAAGCGGATCAGGCGATCGGCCATGGGCGCCAGCGCAGAGTTGTGGGTGATGATGATGACCGTAATGCCTTGCTTGCGGCAAGTGTCCTGTAGCAGCTGCAAGATCTGCTTGCCGGTTTTGTAGTCGAGTGCACCCGTAGGCTCGTCGCACAAAAGCAGCTTGGGGTTCTTAGCCAGCGCGCGGGCGATGGATACGCGCTGCTGCTCGCCGCCCGAAAGCTGCGCCGGAAAGTTAGCGAGGCGGTCGCCCAGGCCAACCTGGCGAAGCGTTTGCTCGGCATCGAGCGAATCGGGGCAGATCTGCGCCGCGAGTTCGACGTTCTCAAGCGCCGTCAGGTTAGGGACCAGATTGTAGAACTGAAAGACAAAGCCGACGTCAGCGCGACGGTATTCCACAAGCTGAGCCTCGTTGGCAGAGCTCACGTCACGCCCGTCCACCGTCACGGTGCCAGAAGTTGCCGTATCCATGCCGCCCAGAATGTTGAGGGCCGTGGTCTTGCCGGCGCCCGAAGCACCCAGAATGATGGCGAGCTCGCCGCGCTCGACCGTAAAGCTCGCGCCGTCGAGCGCGTGGATGCGGGCGTCGCCTTCGCCGTATGCTTTGATGACGTCTTTGAATTCGATATAGGCCATCGATTAATTCCCATCTGGTCGGATAACTCTTTAGTATTACCCATTTCCCACCTACCAAAAAGGGACAGGTTTATTTTGGCAGGTTTTATATGGGGAAACGGCAGCTATAGATGAGGCGCCGGGGAGGCCGAGAAATCATCGACGGAGTCAGGCCGACCGCCGAGCACAACGCACGCATCTCAATCTGTCAGCCAAATCATTCGAACAGCTGTTCGTTTCTATGATATGATTCAACTATCTCAGCAGGCCAATACGCAGAAAGGCGGCCAACATGGCGTTCGACTTTAAGAAGGAATGCAAGGAGCTCTACAAACCTGCAAGCAAGCCGAGTATCGTAACTGTCCCGCCTATGAGCTACGTTGCCGTTCGCGGAAAGGGCGACCCAAATACCGAAGGTGGCGAGTATCAAAACGCCCTGCCGCTACTTTACGGCATCGCCTATACCGTCAAGATGTCGAAGAAAGGCTCAAGGAGTATCGAGGGCTATTTCGACTTTGTGGTACCGCCGCTCGAGGGTTTCTGGTGGCAAGAGTCCCCGAGCGGCGACATCGATTATGCACGCAAGGACGATTTCAACTTTATCTCGTGCATCCGCCTGCCCGATTTCGTCACCCGAGACGACTTTGACTGGGCGGTCGCGGAAGCCACGGCCAAAAAGAAACTAGACTTTTCCGCCGTCGAACTGCTTAAAGTTGACGAGGGCCTCTGCGTTCAATGCATGCACACCGGGCCCTACGACGACGAGCCGGCAACCGTAGACGCTATGCATGAATACACGACCGAGCTGGGCTATGTCCCCGACTTCTCAGACGCCCGTTTACATCACGAAATCTATCTCTCCGATCCACGCAAATGTGCCCCGGAGAAACTTAAGACTGTGGTTCGTCATCCTATCAAGCGCGCTGAATAGCGTGGGGCGTCATTTCACGCGCTAGGTTTTAAGCCAGCCAACCAGCCGCCTCCTAGGCCGTCCGGTAATAATCTTGACGCGGCCCGTCGCATCTTATAAGTTTGTTTTGCTAAAGCTGGAAAGCCTCTCAACGATGCGCAACTCCAGCTCTTTTTCTATCAAGAGAGCAAGTGTCGGAAAGCAAAATGTCAGAAAGCAACGTATCGAGCAGGATTAAACGCCTGGTCAACACCTATAGCGGCCTTGTGCTTATGGGTGCCGTCGGAATCCCTATCGGCATCATCGTTGGCGCCATCTGTGCCCTTTTTGGTCGTGTGCTCCTGGCAATCGGCGCCTTCCGGGACGCGCACATCACCCTGCTCCTTCCCTTCCTCGCCCTCGCGGGTCTGGCCATCGTATTTGCCTACCGCACCTGGGGCAAGGGCACCGACCGCGGCATGAGTCTGGTGTTCGACGTAGGCCACGGACGCGAGGACGCCATCTCCCCACGTTTGGTGCCGCTCATTATGCTGAGCACGTGGACCACGCATCTCTTTGGCGGCAGTGCGGGACGCGAGGGCGTGGCCGTGCAGATCGGTGCAACCGTCTCGCATTGGATTGGCCAGCGTCTACCTTTCCGAGACCCCGGCAACACGTTTTTGCTTATCGGCATGGCCGCTGGCTTTGCCGGGCTCTTTCGAACACCGCTCGCTGCTACGGTCTTTGCCGTCGAGGTGCTGGTCGCCGGACGCATGGAATACCGCGCGTTGTTTCCCGCGCTTACGGCTTCGCTTGCCGCAAGCATAACCTCCGGCGCCCTAGGGCTCGAGAAGTTCGAGGCCGCCATTACTGCCTCGTATGCGCTCAACCTCCCCGGTCTTGGACGGCTGGCGCTGTTGGGCATCGCGTTTGGCATGGTGGGTGGCGCTTTTGCCTGGTGCCTTGCCCACGCCAAGACCCTTGCGGCGCGGCTGTTCCCCAACCCTTATACGCGCATTGCCGTTATGGGCCTTGTGCTGTCGGCGATTTTGTTCGCGCTGTGGCAAGGGCGATACTGCGGACTTGGCACCAACCTGATATCGGCGGCACTCAACGGTGACGGCACCGCCACCATCATGCCTTGGGACTGGGCGCTCAAATTCGCACTCACCATTGCCACGCTTGCCGCAGGATATCAGGGTGGCGAGGTAACGCCGCTGTTCTCCATCGGCGCCAGCCTGGGTGTCGTACTCGCTGGGATTCTCGGCATGCCTGTCGAGCTCTGCGCTGCGCTGGGCTACGCCGCCGTCTTTGGCAGCGCCACCAACACGCTACTCGCGCCGATCCTCATTGGCTGCGAGGTCTTTGGCTTTGGCAATCTGCCCGCCTTCTTTATCGTCTGCGTCGTGGCCTACCTGTTCAACATGGACAAATCGATCTACGCCCTGCAGGAGCGGGCGTAGGAAGCCGCCCGGCAGATACGCCGGGACACGGTTTCCGCTAGGCCCTCCAAGGGGAAAGCTCATCCCATTCCGAGGCGTCAAACCGGGACACAGTTTCCGCCCACAGCCTCCTCCATCGACGTTTCCCCAGATAAAACCTGCCAAGATAAACCTGTCCCTTTTTGGCAGGTCTTAGAGGCGGACGGTGAAGGTGATCTGGTTACCGTGGCCGCAGACAGAAGCGCTCCCGCCATGGGCTTCGGCGATGGCACGCACCACGGATAGGCCCACGCCCGAGCCGCCCGTCTTGGAGCTGCGCGACACGTCCGCACGATAGAAGCGGTCGAACAATCGATCTAGGTCGCCTTCGGGCAGCTCGTCCACGGCGTTCGATACGACAAGCTCGGTGGCGCCCTTACCCTGAACGCGCGAAACGGCACGCAGGCTCAGCTCAATCACGCTGCCCTCGCTCGCATAGCGCGTGGCGTTGTCCAGAAGCAGCTCAACCACCTGCGCCACCGCCGCAGCATCGGCATGGGCCCGCACGCCGCACGCAATCGACGTCGACAGACGCTTGCCGCGCGAAACCGCCACCGATTCAAATGGCGTCGCAGCCGTGTCCACGGCCTCCGAAAGATCAATCGTCGCCATAGTAAAGCCTGCCGAACCCTCGTCCATACGTGCCAAAAACACTAGACGTTCCGTGAGCGCCGTCAGCCGCGCAACCTGCTCGTGAATGCTCTGCGTCCACTCACTTTCGCCGCTCTCGATCTCTTGTACCTCATTGGCGGCGTCAATTACAGCCAGCGGCGTCTTGATCTCGTGGCTCGCATCGGTAATAAAGCGCTTTTGCTTGCTGTAGCTCTCGACCATCGGTCGAATCACCGCGCCCGAGGCACCCGCCACAATTGCCAGCACCGCCAGCCAGCCAATGCAACTGATCGCCACGCTCGCGCTCAAAAACGAATGAAAGCTTGCAAGCTCGCGCGAGCAGTCCACGAACACATAGGTGATCTCGTCGTCCTGGACGTCGGTCGTATAACGATAATTGCCAGAGAAGCCCGAGGTCCAGCCCTTGGCATGCAGCCTTGCGGCAATACTGGCGGCGCGCTTGGCACCAACCGCGGCAATGCGGGCCGTATTGACATCGGCAACCTGTCCGGCGTCAATCGTCACCGTAAAGTAGCGCGTGTCGAAGGGAGACTCCGCCGTCATGCCTTCGAAGTGTCTGATGCGAACGCCCGCTTGGCTATCGCCGGCATCCTTGCCATTAGCGGGCTCGGCTTTAGGCTCGTCCCCCCAATCGATACCGTCCTTGCCCGCCAGAATATAGTCCAGGCGAGCGTCGGCCATCTTGCAGACATGCGAATAATTGACGATGTTGATGCCGGCGATGATGAGCGTGAGCACCACGGTCACGGCGCCCATGGCAACGAGGATAAACTTGCGACGCAGACGGCGGCCCAATGCGTCAACAGAATTAGCCCGCCCCTTACTACTCGAGGCGGCGTGAAACCACTCCGTCATGCGCTTGCACCACGCGCTCGCGCTCACGCTTATTCGCCTTCCTCGACAACCTCGAGCGAATAGCCCTGGTTACGCGACGCGCGAATGGCAACGTTGGCACCAAGCGCCGTCAGCTTTTTGCGCAGGTACGAGATATAGACCCACACCACGTTGGCGCCTTCGGGCGCGTCCTCACCCCAAACCTCGAGCATCAGACGTTCAGTGGGCATGCGCGTGCCGGCGTTGCGCATAAAGAGTTCCATAAGCTGAAACTCGCGATTGGCCAGGTGCTCCTCGCCCAAAGGTCCCACAAGCGTGCAAGCCGCCGTGTCGAGGCGCACGTTACCCACGCTGAGCGTCGTGGCGTCAATTGCCGTCGCGGCACGCGTCATGGCACGAATACGCGCAAGCAGTTCCTTGGCGGCAAACGGCTTGGTCAGGTAATCGTTGGCACCGGCATCCAGGCCCTCGACCTTATCGGACACCTCGCTTTTTGCCGTGAGCATGATGATGGGCAGTCGCTTTCCGGCGGCGCGTGTACGCTTGAGCACCTCGATGCCGTCCATGCCGGGCATCATGATGTCCAGGATTGCGGCGTCGTAATCGTTGGCGAGTAGATTCTCGAGCGCCGTCAAGCCGTCGAGGGCGGTGTCGACCTCGTAGTCGCTATGTTGAAGAATCGCGGTGAGGGCGCGGGAGAGACCAGGTTCGTCCTCGGCAAGCATCAGCTTCATAGTTGCTCCTTTGGCGCATGGAAATACAGGTTTCGATACTGCCGATAATAGCGCACCGAAAGCTGCCTTAGCACAGCCCTAGCGGCTCAACCTGCGCGTTTTCAAATACGCAAGATATGGCTTAGCCAAACTTAAAGCGCAGATGCCAAGCGTCTGGACGCATGCCGGCCGTAGAAGGACGGAGGCTCGTCCTTTCGCGGCGTCCTAGTTATGCAAAGCGTTCGAGCGCTATTCCTCGTACGCGCCCTCAAGCCGAAGCAGCCACTCCTTGCGATCAAGGCCGCCAGCATATCCGTTGAGCGATCCGTCGACCGCGACCACGCGATGGCACGGCACGATAATCGAAATGGGATTACGCGCAACCGCAGCCCCCACCGCACGAGGAGACACGACGGGTGCCTCGTTTCCCGGCACACGATGTCGAGCCGCAACACGCTGGGCGACCTCGCCATACGTAGTGACCTCGCCACGCGGGATAGAAAGCAGCTCAAACCAAACCTCGCGCTGAAACGCCGTACCAATCAAATGCAACGGCGGCGTAAACCGAGGCTCCTGCCCCGCAAAATAAGCATTCAGCCAAGCCCATGAACGCTCAAGCACCGAAGAGGCCACACCATTTGCCGGACTCACCGACGACATGCCCCCGGTACCGGAAACCGCGTCGGCGCCTTCAACATGTTCGGAGTCTTCCCGGAGAAGCGTGGAACCAAAGTGCTCCTGCCCCTCAAACCAAAGCCCCGTCAGACCGCGGCCATCAGCGGCAAGCAAGATTTCGCCCAAAGGCGAGGCAAATGTCGTCGTGACCACCAGCGGCTCCTTTCAAAACTCCGCAACATAATACCGCGAATTGTGCAGACAACCCCAATCGACCCCAAAGTCACCCAAGGCAGCAGGCGCGACAGCGCCCCAGCTGCCGCACGACCCCAAAGTCCCCGCAGGCAGCAGGCGCAACGCGCCGCAGCTGCCGGCCGCGCTCCGCAGCCCCCCCAAGGCGGCAGGCGCAAAGCGCCGAGGCCGCCGCCGGGACTAGGGCCCGCAACAACCACGTGCCCCCACATCAGCCCAGCGGCCCCAACCAGCAACGGTCCCATCGCAGGCCGCTCGCAGCCGAGTCGCCGCAGGCGGGGGCCGGGCTTAGTTTTCAGAACACTCCGCAGACCAGTGTGGCGCCTTGTCCGCAGCTCCGAAGGAGCAGGACAAGGCGCCACACATGGTCGAGGACGTTCTGAAAACTAAGCCCGGACCCCGCCGGACAGGTCGCACTACTCGCAGAGCAGCTTAGCGATCTGGACGGCGTTGGTTGCCGCGCCCTTACGGATTTGGTCGCCGCAGCACCAGAAGGTGATACCGCGCACGGCCTCGGGGTTCGAGATGTCGCGACGCACGCGGCCGACCCAAATCAGGTCCTGGTCGGACGTATCCATCGGCATGGGGAAGCGATCGTGCGCATTCTCGGCGCTCATATCGTCAACCAGCTTCACGCCCGGAGCGGCAGCCAGCGCAGCACGGGCCTCCTCAACCGTAATGTCGCGCTCAAACTCGAGCGTAATGCTCTCGGAGTGCGAACGCAGCACGGGCACGCGCACGCAGGTGCAGTTCACGCGCAGCTCGGGCAGATGCATGATCTTGCGGCCCTCGTTTTGCAGCTTCATCTCCTCGGAGGTAAAGCCTTCCTCCTTGACACCGCCGATCTGCGGAATCAGGTTGCTCGCCAGCTGGGCGGCAAACGCGCGCGGCTCGGGAATCTCCTCGCCACGGCCCAGGGCGGCAAGCTGAGCCTCGAGCTCGGCCATACCGGGAGCGCCAGCGCCCGAAGCTGCCTGATACGTGGACACGATCATACGCTTCACGCCAGCAAGCTGGTGCAGCGGCCACGTGGGAACCAGGCCGATGATGGTCGCGCAGTTGGGATTGGCGATAAGGCCGTGATGCCACTTGATGTCGTCGGCATTGATCTCGGGCACGACCAGCGGCACCTCGGGATCCATGCGGAAGGCGTGGCTGTTGTCGACCACGACGGCGCCGCGCTTGACGGCCTCGGGCAGTAGCTCCTTCGCAATATCGTCGCCGGCGGCGCCGAGCACGATGTCGCAGCCCTCAAAGGCCTCGGGGCAAGCCTCCTCAATCACAACCTGCTCGCCGCGGAACTCGACGGTCTTGCCCGCAGAGCGCGCGCTCGCTAGCAGCTTGAGCTTGCCGACCGGAAACTCCTGCTCGTTGAGGCACTCGAGCATCTGGGTGCCCACGGCTCCCGTCGCGCCCAAAATAGCAACCGTGTACTGTTTCATGCTTCCCCCTTTAAAGGCTGTGGCTTTTGCCCGCACGCCGAGCAGGCCGATTATTGTTGCCAGTGTATACAAGAACAGGGCGGGCACGAAACCCGCCCCGTCGAAACGAAACCGAAACGAAACGCCCCGCCGTAGTTTTTGAGGCAAGTCCCAAAAATCTACTGGGATAGCAGCTACTTGTGGAGCGCGGCCGGGGCGGGATCGACCGGCACGGGAGCCTCCAGGTCGGAGACCTTCACAATGCCGTTCTCGTCGGAGAAGGCGCGGTAAATGGTCCGAATCGCCAGATCGAAGTCCTTCTCCTCTACGCCGATAATGATGTTGATCTCGTCGCAGCTCTGCGAAATCATACGTACGCTCACGCCGGCCTGACCAAGCATGCCAAACAGATGGCCCGAGATACCTGCGCGGCCGCGAAGGTTACGGCCGACGGTCGCGATGAGCGCCAAACCCTCGACAACCTCAATCTCGAGCGGCTCGACCTCCTGCTGGATGTCACCCACGAGTGAGTACAGCGAATCGTGCACATCCTGCTCCTGCACCACGGCGCCAAAGCGGTCGACGCCGGTGGGCATATGCTCGACGGAAACGTCATAGCGCTCGAACACCGAAAGTGCACGGCGCATAAAGCCGACACGGGGCTTGGTGCGGTCGCGGGCAACGTTGATGGCGACAAAGCCGCGCTTGCCGGTCACGCCGGTAATGATAGGCTCCGCCTCACCCTCGTCAGCCGTCTCGCTAATGATGGTGCCGGGGTCCTGCGGCGCATTGGTGTTCTTGATGACCAGCGGAATGCCTGCCTCGCGCACGGGGAACACGGCCTCCTCGTGCAGGACGCTTGCACCCATGTACGAAAGCTCGCGCAGCTCCTCGTAGGTAACGCGCGCAATGGGCTGAGCCTCGGGAACAATACGCGGATCGGCAGAATAGAAGCCCGAAACGTCGGTCCAGTTCTCGTACAGGTCGGCACCAAGGCACTTGGCCAGAATCGAGCCGGAAATATCGCCGCCGCCACGGTCGAGCAGCTTGATCTGCCCCTCACGCGTCGCGCCGTAGAAACCGGGCATAACAAAGCCGCCCTGCTGGCCGTACTCCTGCACCAGCTCGGCGGTGCGGTTCATGCTGAGCGTACCGTCATGATGGAACGCCACGACCGTCGCGGCATCCAGGAACGGCAGGCCCAGGTACTCGGCCATCAGGCGAGCGGTAAAGTACTCGCCGCGGCTTACGAGCTCCTCAGTAGAGTAGCCACCGGAGCGAGCACGCTCGGCAAAGGCCGCAAACTCTTCGCGGATGGGATAGGTGAGCCCCAGCTCGTCAGCGATATCAAAATAGCGCTGGCCGATGTCCTCGAGCAGCTCCTCGCACGACACGTGGTACTTGACGTGCGCGTTGACCAAGTAGAGCAGATCGGTCACCTTGGTATCGCCCTTAAAGCGGCGACCGCAGGCAGAAACCACCACAAAACGGCGGGCCGGGTCGGCATCGACAATGGCCTTGATCTTCTTAAAGTGTTCGGCGTCGGCGACCGACGAGCCGCCAAACTTGGCAATCTTAATCATGGGCTTGAGGTTACCTTTCTAAAAGCCTCTGCAAACCTGTTTTGCGCGCTCTGATACCATGGTTTCACCGATTGGGACCAAGGCATCCGAGGAGCAGTGTTATATGGGAACTTATCATAGTACACGAGGACGCACTTTATCGTGCTCAAGTAAGGTGGCAATCCGTACCGGCATCGCTCCCGACGGGGGTTTGTTTGTCTCGGACGAGCTGGGCACCCAGCAACTCGATATCAGCTCGCTTGCAGATAAATCGTACTTTGAAATCGCTCAAGATGTGTTGGGAATGTTACTGAATGATTACACGGCCGAAGAAATTTCGGCGTGTGTCGACGAGGCTTACCGCAGCACGTTTGCGAGCGAAGAGGTCACGCCGCTCGTCAAACTCGACGCCGCACCGGGCGCCGATGCCCCTCAGACCTATGTGATGGAACTCTTTGGCGGTCCCACAAGCGCCTTTAAGGACGTCGCCCTGCAGATGCTCCCCCGCCTGATGGCCCGCACCTCTGCCAAGGACGGCGGCGCCGAGCGCATCATGATCGTCACCGCCACGTCGGGCGACACGGGCAAGGCAGCACTTGCCGGCTTTGCCGACGCTCCGGGCACGGGCATCACTGTCTTTTATCCCGAGGGCAAGGTCAGCCGCGTCCAGAACCTGCAGATGTCCACGCAGGAGGGCGACAACGTCGCTGTCTGCGGCATTCGCGGCAACTTTGACGACGCCCAGAGCGCCGTCAAGCGCATCTTTGCCGATAAGGAGCTTGCCGAGCGCCTGGAGGCCGCTGGCACCGTGCTTTCGAGCGCCAACTCCATCAATGTCGGCCGTCTGGTACCGCAGGTCGTCTACTACTTTGCCGCCTATGCGCAACTGCTGCGCGCCGGCGCCATCGAGGCCGGCGACGCCGTGGAGTTCTGCGTACCGACCGGCAACTTTGGCGATATCTTGGCCGGCTACTACGCCAAGCGCATGGGTCTGCCCGTCGCCAAGCTCGTCGTGGCGAGCGACAAGAACAACGTGCTTGCCGACTTCCTGACCACCGGCGTCTACGACCGCAACCGTCCGTTCTTCACGACCATCTCGCCGTCGATGGACATTCTTATTAGCTCCAACCTGGAGCGCATGCTCTACTTCTTGTCCGACGGCGACTGCGAGCTCGTTGCCGGCCTTATGGAGCAGCTGGCACAGACTGGTCGCTACGAGGTGCCCGCCGAGCTGCTGGCCAAGATCCAGAGCGTGTTTGGCTGCGGCTGGGCCAGCGAGGACGAGGTCCGCACTGCCATCAAGAGCTGCTGGGGTGCGAACGGCTACGTGATTGACCCGCACACCGCTTGCGGCTATCACGTCTTTGAGCAGGTCGCTCCCGCCGAGGGCGCCAAGGCCCGCGTGCTGCTTTCGACCGCCAGCCCCTACAAGTTCCCGCGCGCCTGCTGCGACGCCCTGGGACTCAACGTTCCCGAGGACGACTTTGAGGCCATGCGCGTGCTCGAGCAGGCAACCAACACGGTCGCCCCGACCCAGCTCGCCGAACTCGAATCCAAACCCGTCCGCTTCGAAGACGTCTGCGACGTCGATGAGATGGCAAGCTACGTCGAGTCCGCAGCAAAAAAGATGGCTACCAACTAAACCCCTTATAAGGCGCCGGCGAAAGCCGGCGCACCTTCTTTTATCAGAAACCCACCGGGATGATGACGAGCTGACATGCGGGTCTGCCTGTTTAGTTCGTCGCGAGTTCCGCACGAGCCGGAAAGCACTTAATGTGCTTTCCGAGCGAGCCAGGACTGCCCGAGCAGCGAACTAAACAGGCAGACCGCCCAGGAGATTCCCATGATCAAGATCACCGTCCCAGCAACAAGCGCCAACTTGGGCATTGGCTACGACACCCTCGGCATGGCCGTCAGCCTTTACTCGCACTTCACCTTCGAGCGCGCCGACAAGCTCACCATCACGGGCTGCCCCGAGGAGTTCCAAAACGAGAACAACCTGGTCTATGTGAGCTTTGTCGATGCTCTGGCCGCCTGGGACGAGCCGGCCTTCCCCGTCGCTATCGACATTCAAACCGATGTACCCGTCGCTCGCGGCCTGGGATCCAGCTCCACCTGCGTCGTCGCTGGCATCATGGCCGCCGCCGCGCTGACGGGCCACACCGTCGACCGCGCCGAACTCGTCCGCATTGCCACCGAGGTCGAGGGCCATCCCGATAACGTCGCCCCTGCTATCCTGGGCGGCGCCGTCTGCTCCTTTACGCCGACCGACTCGCTGCCCCAGTGCCTGCGCTACGAGGTAAGCGATCGCTTGCGTTTTATTACCGTGATTCCGCCCTACGAGGTGCATACGAGCGAGGCGCGCAAGGTTGTGCCGCAGGAGATTCCACTCTCCACCGCCGTATGGCAAATGGGCCGCATCGCCGGCATGACGCGCGGCCTGGAGACCGGCGACCTTGACCTGATTGCCGCCGCCAACGACGACCGCATCCAGGAGCCCTATCGTCGCCGCCTCATCCCCGACTACAACGCCGTGCGCGACACCTGCCTTAACGGAGGCGCCAAGACCATCTGGATCAG
>CABUOA010000036.1 GCA_902493145.1 uncultured Collinsella sp.
GGGCTTCTTTGGTTACGTGGGTGTGACCGTTGATGGCTACGTCTACGGATCCCACCGGAAGGTCTTCGCGGTAGTGGGCTACGGCGAATTTGAGGCCTTCGTAGGTAAAGAGTGCAAGACGGTCTACATCGGGGCCGTAGTCGCGGTAGTAATCGTTGTTGCCCAAGACGGCCCGCACGGGGGCGATGGTGCATAGGTGCTCGTAGTCCATCTCTGACGTGAGGTCGCCGGCGTGGATGATCAGGTCTGCGCCCTCAAGCTCATCCAAGAGCGCAGGCGATAAATAGCCGTGGGTGTCCGAGATGATGTCGATACGCTTGGCGCTTGCACTGTTCATGGGATCCCTTCCGCAAAAAACGATTCGGCAGATACATACAAAAAAGGCCCCACGGCCCCGCAGACGATGGATCTACAGGGCTGCGGGGCCAGTGTGCTAGAGACTCAAGGCCTTCTTGAGCGGCACGACGCGGCGGCGAGAAACCGGCACGCGTTCGTCGACGCCCGTAATGCCCAGCTGAATGGCGCCCGAGGGCACCGTCTCAACGTCCGTGACGCACGCTAGGTTGACGATATAGCGGCGGTGAACACGGAAGAAGCCAAAGTCGCAGAGCTTGGCCTCAAACTGCGCCAGCGAGGTCGTCGACAAAAAGCGATCATCGACGGTATAGATGCAGGAGTAATCGTCCTTGGCCATGATAAAGCGAATGTCGTCCACGGGAATGAGCACCTTGCGGCCGCCCTTTTCCACCGGGATACGCTCGATGGTCACCTTGCTGTCCGTAACCGGCTTGGCGCGTTGCATGACCTTCTCGATCGCGCGATCCAAGCGAGCTTCCTCGACCGGCTTCATCAGATAATCGACGGCATCCACGTCGAATGCCTCGACCGCATGGTCGCTATACGCAGTCACAAACACGATCGCCGGCGGATTTTTGAGCTTATGCAGCGCCTCGGCAAGTTGCAGGCCCGAGGCACCGGGCATCGAGATATCGAGAAACACGACATCCACGCGACTTTCCATAAGCATCTCGATGGCGGAGCGGACGCTCGACGCCTCCGTGATCGTGCCGATCTTGCCCGTTTGCTCGAGCAGGAAGCGAAGCTCCGAGCGAGCCGGCGCCTCATCATCCACAATCATCGCACGCAGCATAGGGATAAAACCTTTCGTCAACTAACTACGCCGGGCATCCGTCGCATGACGTTGAGCCCGTAGCCTTTTATTTTACTCTTGAATGTCAAAGATGCTCTCTGACAAATCAAGATGAAGAAGCACTTTGGTGCCCTTGCCCGGCGCCGATTCGACACGCGTATAGGAGTGCGGCCCAAAAAAGCGATGGATGCGCTCCGAAATATTGTGCATGGCCACACCGGCGCCGCCACCCTGGGGAGAGCTGGCGTCGGGACGGGCAGAGCGCTCGTCAAACAGTCTGGCGGCGGTACCCTCATCCATGCCCACGCCATTATCGGCCACGGCAATCAAGATTGCATCCTCGCCGTCTTGGTGAACGGTCACGTCGATCCTCAGGGCGTCGTCATCGCCCATACCATGACGCACGGCGTTCTCGACAATCGGCTGGATCACGAACGCCGGCACCAGCGTATCTTCCACGTCCTCGGACACATCGAACGTTGCAAGCACGCGGTCCTCGCCAAAGCGGGCCTTCTCAAAGGTAAGGTAGCGCTTGGTCTGTGCGACCTCGCGCGAGACCGGAATAAGCGATCCCGAGTTGTCGAGCGTGGCACGATAGAACGATGAGAACTCACGAAGCAGTTCGCGGGCCCGCAGCGGGTCGGTGCGCGTAAACGATGCAATGGTGTTCAGCGTGTTGAACAGGAAGTGCGGGTTAATCTGCGCCTGCAGCGCACGCACCTCGGCGCGCGCCGTGAGTTCCTTTTGCACCTCGAGCTCGTGGATGGCGAGCTGCGTGGACAAGATCTCGGCAAAGCCCGAGGCAAGCGCGTACTGGGTACGGTCGACGGCGCGCGGGGTCTTGTAGTAGAACTTGAGCGTGCCGACGGTACGATCTCCCACCTTGATGGGGGCGATAATGCCGGCGGGGACTTGGTTGTGCGAGCCGTCCGAGCCCACGACATCCACCATACGGTTGAACGACTGCACGATGCCATGTTCGATAACGTAGCGTGTGGCAAGCGTGTGGATGGGAGTATCTGGCAGTAGTTTTTCCTCAAACTCGCCCGTGCAGGCAAGCACGTTGTCCTCGTCGGTGATGGCCACCGTCATGGCGCGCGTCTCGGGCAAAATGCGCTGGCACACCAAACGCGCCGACTCCTGTGTCAAACCGCCCTTAATATCCTCGAGCATGGCCGAGGCCACCGAGAGCGTCTCCTCGGTGTACTGGGAGCGCACCGAATCGGGATTGAGCGTCAAAAAGATAAAGATGCACAGAAAGATGCACAGCAGCGCGCAGGCAATCACCGTGGCAATCGGCTCGATTCCGGTCGCCAAGGCAAAAATAAAGTACACCAACACGCAAATGGCGCAGGCAACGGCAATGATGCGAAAGATTGATATTGAACTATCGCGCTGGGCGCGGCGGTCGATCATTCGGCCCCCTCCAGGATACTGATCAGTTGTGCGTCACGCCAAAGCCCGTCCATGATCTTGGGCCAAAAGCTCTGGAAACGCAGGTAGCTTGCAGCGTTTTGGCGTGCATAGGCCTTTGCCTCGCCGATACCATGGCGCCAGATGCGCAGGTAGCCCTCATGCTCGCGGGTAAACACGCTGCGGACCATAGCGGTCTTGCGCACGCGGTCGTCGAGCTCACGCGAAATCCACGGACCCGGGTAGGGCATGAGCGATGCCGCCGTAACGGGAATGAGCTCCTTTTGATGCGCGGCGAATGTCAACTTGGCCCGTTCGTAGTACCAACGGTATACATCCTGCATAAAGCGCGGTGAGCGCTTTTCGGACTCCGGAGGCAGATGGCGCACGGTCCACTCGTTATCGAACCACACGTCGTAGCCAAACATGCGCATGTTAAAGAGGTAATCCAAGTCCTCGCCGCGGGTGATAAACGGGTCAAAGGCCACACGCGTAAAGGCGCGGGCGTGCAGGGCCATCAGGCCGCCGCACACGTAGTTTGAGCGCGAGATGCGGGTGCCCGAGAGCGCCTTTTTCATCCAACGGTTGAACTCGATGCGCTTGGTCCACCAACGATGGCAGATGCCCGCCTTGTCCGTGGGAGCCAACGGCGAGCCGTCGCGATCGTAGAAATAGCCGCTCTTGACCAAGATCGGCAGGCCCTGACGCGTCTGCTGACCCAGCGCGTAGGTCGCGCGCTTCATAAAATCGGCGTCGATGACAGTCTCATCGTCATCCAAAAAGATAACCGCGTCATGCCCCAGCACAGCGGCACAGGCTAGCCCCATGTTGCGGATGGCACCGTAACCTCGCAGGCTCACGCACTCGCCCGAACCCTTGGGCGCGATCTGAGCAACCCGGTCTGCGATGCGCGAGGCCTGGGTGTTGGTAACAACGGTGACCTTGAGCGTGGGATGCGCGTCGACAATCTCGTGCACGCGCAGCGACACATCGGCTGTGGCAGAAACGGGACAGACCACCAAAAGGATGATGCGCGGGATGTCACGTACCTGCTCAAGCGAGGCCAGGCAGCGGTCGAGTTCGGGATTGTCGGCGTTGAGTCGTGTCGAATGGTCATAGGTGCCAGGGGCGTTTGCGCGAGCGTCATCGCCCGCCCAATACGTTGGAATCACGACCGTGGCGTTCATGCCTTACCCTCCCTGCAACACAAAAACGGGACGCCGCCAAACACAGGCGACGCCCCGCGACCTAGCTGACTCCATCATACCCACTTGGGCTAATCATTGTTCGAAAGTCAGAATGTTTATTGCGGATAACCCCAAAAGAGTATCGCGGCGGACGCAATTACCGGCAAGTTCCTATGCGGCCTGCTCTGCCGTCTGAGACATGCAGGACAGACGGACCAGCAGCACAAAGCCCACCACCAGCAGCACGCCGATAGACAGGACGCCCAGCGAGGGGTTGCCGGTCAGCGAGGTGACGACCGACACCAAGAAGGTGCCCATGACACTTGCATAGCGGCCAAAGATATCAAAGAAGCCGTAGTACTCGTTGGACTTTTCCTTGGGAATAATGCGGCCGAAGTAGCTACGGCTGAGCGCCTGCACACCGCCCTGGAACAGGCCGACCATAATGGCAAGCACCCAGAATTCAAAGGCGGTCTTGAGGAAGAACGCGGCAAAGAGCACGATGCCCATATAGGCGGCGACGGCCACCAAGATCATATTGAGTGTGCCCACGCGACCGGCAAGCTTGCCGTAGATGATGGCGGACGGAAAGGCCACAAACTGCGTAACGAGCAGAGCCAGCACCAGTTGGGTCGAGTCGATGCCCAAAGCCGATCCATAGCTGGTTGCCATGGAAATGACCGTGTGCACACCGTCGATGTAGAAGAAGAACGCGATCATGTAGACCAGCACGGTCTTGTTGTGGGCAATCTCGCGCATGGTGTGTCCGACCTCGGAGAACACGCCGCCCACGATGTGGCCGATGGTGTCCTCGGGACCACGCTCGCGACCGTACTTTTGCTTATAGGTGCGAATGAGCGGCAGGGTAAAGATGAGCCACCAGGCACCAGTGATGACAAACGACAGACGCGTTGCCAGCATGGTGGGGACACCAAGAGCGGGACCACCCATGATAAGCGCCAGGCAGATGATGAACGGCACGGTGGAACCGATGTAGCCCCAGGCATAGCCCGAGCTGGACACGACGTCCATGCGCTCGTCGGTGGTAATGTCGGGCAGCATGGCGTCGTAGAACGTCATAGAAGAGTTGAGGCCGATGGTGCACAGCACGTACACAGTCAAAAATGCCATGGCGGACATTGGGATAGCCTGCGCCAGGCAAAGAACCAGGCCCGTGAGGAAGAAGCCCAAGAAGAACTTGATCTTGTTGCCGGCGTAATCGGCAAGCGCGCCCAGAATGGGCATGAGCATGGCAATGACCAGCGAGGCAATCGTCTGCGCGTTACCCCAAGCGACCACCAGGTCTGCCGAGGAAGCGCCGGTATTGATGGCGTTAAAGTAGATGGGCACCACCGAGGTATTGAGCAGCACGAGGGCCGAGTTTCCCACATCGTACATGACCCAGTTACGCTCGAGCTTGGTGTATTTCATGGACAGGGACCCTTCGTATTCGCCCGATATGCAGCTAGTTCATCGTACCCCAATTGCACGGAGGCGCCGGTAAGGATTCGGCAAAGAGACAGGAGCGGACCCTACTCCTCGCGGTCGAACTCCTCGTCGGTGCCGAGCACGCGGCCGCTGTAGTTGACGTGACCGGTCACGGCCTCCATGTCACCGGTCTCGATAAAACGCGCGACCGTGCACTCGTAATCGACCAGCGCGCGATCAAAGACCTCGGGGAAACTCTCGTTCGAGACCTCATCGGTAAAGGGATTCTTCCATGTCAGATGGCCCAGGTTACCGGTGCGCTCGGGCAGCTCCGTCGTCACGCGATGGGCAAGGCCGTCGAGCAGCGAGTAGTCGTGCACCAACCCCTCAACCAGCGAGATCGCGCGCGTCTTTACGGAGCCGGCCGGCTCAATCGCACGGTAAAGTCGCTGCATATTGGCAACGGCAGCACCGTACTCCCCCGCCGGAATGTCAATGCCGTACACGCGTCCGGCAACATAGCTCATCAGCACGCCGGCCACGCGACTGATGCGATCGGTGGTGACGATCTCGCCCGCCGGCGGGTAATCGTCGACCGTAGCGCCATCGCGCTTAAGCTGCAGCATCAGTACATCCAGGTCGCTCTCGATCACGGCATGGACCTGACTGCTCGAATCCTCAAGCTCTGAATCGGACTCCACGATGCCAAACTGCTGCTCATAGACAAAGGGGTGGGCGTTGCGGTCGAGCACGTAATGAGACAGCAGACCCAGCGCAAAGGCGCGACCCAAGCTGGCGTCGCGCGGCAGCAGATGCGACACGCCGTCGCGCAGGCACGCGAACTGGCGAGACATGCGCGAGCGATGCATGACCTGCGCCAGCAGCGTACAGTCGGAAACACGCGGTGTCAGAATGTGGAAGAAAAACGGGTCGGGGCCCTGGTTGCCCAGGATAAAGGCAATACGCTCCTCGTCGGACGTGATAACGCCCTGCGGAAGACGGTCGATGCTTTCCTCGCCAAACAGATGATGCGTAATGAGCGCAGGCATAATGATCCTTTCGATTTCATTCGATGCCACCCATTATGCCCACCGCGCGCCCATGCCAAACCTGCGATGGTAAACGACGGCACGCAAGCCTCTTACGCAAGCCCCAGGTGCGACTTGACCTCGGCGGCACGACGACGGGACACCGGCACCGTCGAGCTCACGCGGTCGAGCCTGAGCTCCATCAACCCCGTGGAGCCAATCTCAACATTGTGCACGTCTTCCAAATTGACCAGATAGCTGCGATGAACGCGAATAAAGCCCTCGGAGCCCAAGCGACGCTCGAGCGAAGAGATCGACTCATTGATCAGGTACGTTCCCTCGGCGCAGATGGCGTTGCAAAAATCGGCACGCGCCTCAAAGTAGCAGACGTCTGCGGCGGGAATGAACACCTTTTTGCCCCCGCGGTCCACCGTCAGACGCAAAGGCTGGCGCGGAGCGTGGATAACACGACGGGCACCCAAGGCTGCCTCGATCTTGTCGAGTGCCTTTGACAGGCGTGCGTCCTCGACCGGCTTGACGACATAGTCGACCGCATCAAGGTTATACGCATCGGCGGCAAACTCGGCAAACGCCGTCACAAACACAACCACCGGCGGCGTCTTTAGGTTCTGCAGCGTCTCGGCAAGCTCAATTCCCGAGCGACCGGGCATGGTAATGTCTAAAAACAACACGTCGGGCTTGTTCGACAGAATCGACTCCACGGCCTCGGTGACATTGCCCGCCTCGGCGATCTGACCCACACGCGTATCCTTTTCCAACAGATAGCGTAGCTCAGCCCTAATGGGAGGCTCGTCATCAACCACCAAGATGTTCCAGCCTTCGGACATATGCGCTTCCCCTCTTTTTCTCTCAATCCAACCGCGTGCTACGCCGTCAACGGCGCCGGCTCGTGCGGCTCGCCGTTCAATTCAACGATGACCTGTGTTCCCACGCCTTCCTGGGACTTCACGCGCATGCCGGAATCTTCTCCGTAAAAGAAATGGATGCGCTGAAGCACGTTGAAGAGCGCCAGGCCGCAACCTCGCTTGATGGATCCGTCGGCGGTAATGCTCTCGGGCTCCTCTCGGCGATGTTGCTCAAACAGATGCGCGCAGACTTCTTCGCTCATACCGATGCCGTCATCTTCGACGATGATCTCCAAGCCGTCATCGGTCTCAAAAGCCCTAACACGAATAGAAAGCGGCTCGGTCTCGCGCTGCGCATGCTTGATGCAGTTTTCGAGCAGCGGCTGCAAGATAAACGGCGGCACCAGGCTGTCGCGCACCTCAAAGTCGATGTCGACCGAAACGCGCAGACGGCCGTCGCCATAACGAGCCTGCATTAGATTGATATAGCGAGTGCCCTGTTCCACCTCGTGCTCGAGCGTGGTGAGCGTATCGGAATCAGAAAGCGTCTGACGATAGTAATTGGAAAAGTCGATCAGCAGCGACCGCGCCTTGTCGGGCTCGGTTCGAACGAGCGACACAATCGTGCTAATGGTATTGAATAGAAAATGCGGGTCGACCTGCGATTGCAAGGCGCGCAGCTCCACGCGGGCCGTGAGCTCGTCCTGGCGCTCGAGCTCAAAGCTCGCAAGCTGCGTGGAAATGAGGTCGGCAAAGCCCGAGGCAAGCGCCGTCTGGCGCATATCGATGCTGCTCAGACGGGGATAATACAGCTCGAGCGTGCCCACGCAATGCCCGCGCACGGTAAGCGGTGCGACAATACCGACGCGCAGGCGCGGAAAGTAGCCACCCGTCTCATTGGAGGCGTCGCGCGAAAACACGCTTTGCTCACCGCTGTTGATCACGTTGAGCGTGGTCTTGAGCACCACCGGGGTGCCGGCGGGACACTTTGCCGAATCCTCGCCCCAGCTTGCCAACACCTGCTTGCCGTCGGTAAAGCAGATGGCAGAGGCGATAGTTTCGGACAGGATGATCTTAGAGGCGCCCAGGGCAGCTTCGGGCGTAAGGCCGCGCGACGTGTAGGCGAATATTTTTGAAGCGATGGCGAGCGTGCGGTCGGTTGCGCTCGATGTGAGGTCGTCGGGGACCACAAAGACATACGAGAAAAAGAAGCACAGCATGACCAGGCCGGCAATGACGACAACGGCCGGAACGGGATTGGGATTATCAGTTAGATCCCAGATGAGCAGCAGGATAAGCAGCGGAACGACAATACCGAGCAAGATGGCTTGAACCACATGCTGAGCGGTACGAAAGACCTTGGTAGAGTTGTAGCTCTTGCCCAGAATCAGCCTATTGAGATCCACCGTCATCCCCTTCTTACTGACGCACCCATAGCAATAAAGAGGGCCGCAAGCGACCCTCTCCATTGCATTATGCAATCAAATACTGTGTTTTACATCCAGCCATCGATGAACGGTAGCTTAGGCGCTGTACTTGTTTGCCTCGCCGAAGCTGCCGGCCTCGACAATCCAGCCGTCCTTCATGATGACGTCCATGTTGTCGGTGTTGAGCACGTGGATGTCGGCGGCGACGTCACCGTTGACGACCAGCAGGTCGGCGCACTTGCCGGCCTCGATGGAACCGGTCTCGTCCTCGATGTGGCACATCTTGGCACCGTTAAGGGTGGCACAGGTGATGGTCTCGACCGGGGTGAAGCCGATCTTGTCGACGAACTCGTACATCTCCTCGATGGAGCAGGTGCCGTACGGGGTGACGAAGGAGAAGGAGTCGGAGCCGATCGTCATGACGACGCCGCGCTTCTTGGCCTCGCGCAGGCAGTCGTAGTTGCGCTGCAGCTCCTTCTCGACCAGGGTGCCCTCGTACTTGTCGTGCAGCTCGGGGACGTAGACGGGCGGATAGGTGGCGTACCAGGTGGGCAGGAAGGCGATCGTCGGGGTGAAGAAGGTGCCCTGCTCGGCCATGAGGTCCATGGTGCGCTCATCGATATCGAAGCCGTGAATCAGCTGCTCGCAGCCAAAGCGAACGGAGTCGTAGGCGGCGGCGTGGTTGTTGTAGCAGTGACTCCACACGGGGATGCCGACCATCTTTGCCTCTTCGACCACGGCCTGGATCTCCTCGGAGCAATAGTGCTGGTCGCGACCGGAATCCCAACGCCAGATGCCGCCACCGGTAGCCCAGATCTTGATGGCATCGGGGTTCTCGCGCAGGCGACGACGGACGGCCTTGCGCAGATCCCAAGGACCATCGACCTGGTCGCCCCAGGGATGGGATTCCTTGTTGAGCTCCTGGGTGCAGTGGTGGGAGTCACCGTGGCCGGCAACGCGGCAGAAGCCAAGACCAGTGGCCAGAACGCGCGGGCCCTTGAAGACGCCCTTGTCGATGCAGTCGCGAATCTGGATACCAAAGCGGCCGATCTCGCAGACGGTGGTGAGGCCGTGGGTGAGGCAGTCGTAGGCCTGCTTGACGGCGACGGCCTGCTTCTCGAGGAGCGGCTGCATGACCCAGTCGGTGTCATCGTCGGTCAGGTTGCCCGAGAAGTGCAGGTGGGTGTCGATCAGGCCGGGAAGGACGGTCTTGCCGGCGGCGTCGATAACCTCAACGCCCTCGGGAAGGTCCTGCATAGCACCGGCATACTCGATCTTGCCGTTGTCGTCGACGAGAACGAGGGAGTTCTCGACCGGCTCGGCACCGGTACCGTCGATGAGCTTGCCGCCAACGATTGCGTACTTAGTGGACATGGTTCCTCCTTATGGATCCATATAGTGGGCGAGGCCATGTTGGGTTATGGCCTCACAAAGCTACCCAAGTGGTGCCGGGTTCGGTGCGCGGAAGAGAGGGGTCCGCGCACCCGATCCGCCCCGGCTAGGCGTTATTTTTTGCGGGAATTGGTGAAGGCCATGAGGGCCAGGCCAACGGCCAGCCAGCCGATCACGATGCTCCACTCCACCATGTTGAGGGAGGCGGGAGAGAACGGGACCACGAGCAGGCCAATGATGACGGCGCAGGCAGCGACAGCGAGGCTGATGCCAAACTTGCCGCCGGGCACCTCGTAGGGACGAGGCAGGTCGGGCTCGGTGAAGCGCATGCGCAGGCAAGCGAGGGCGACCATGCCGCAGGAGAAGATGAAGGCGAGAGCCGACACGTTGGTCAGAGGGATGAGCATGTTCTTGCCCAGGAACGGACCGATGACGGTGATGACGCCCAGAACGGCGCAGGCGAGCTTGGGAGCGCCGGACTTGGGATCGACCTCGGCGAACTTCTCTGGCAGCTGGCCCTTGCGGCCCATGGCGAGCATGATGCGGCTCGTGGCGCCGTAGAAGGAGTTCATCGGGCCCATGGGTCCAAGCGTGGCGATGACGAGCATGGCCAGGTACAGGAGCATGTTGATGCCCTTGAGGCAGGCAAGCGCGGGAACCGGGCTCTTAACAAACTCATGCCAGTCGAGGATGGTGCCGAACGAGTAGATGCAGACCATGTAGAAGCCGCCGGCGGCCAGCAGGGCCAGGGAGATGATCTTGCCGAACTTGTTCCAGTTGAGGCCCTCGGCTGCTTCCTCAGCCTGCTGAGGAATGGTATCGAAGCCGGCGTAGAAGAACGGGGTCAAAACCAGGACCGACACGATGCCGGCGAACAGGCTGGTGCCCTCGGTAGCGGGCTTGCCGCCGCCAGCACCGGTGACCTGGGAGAACACGGGCATGGCGTGTTCCGGCGAACCGGTGAACAGCGAGACACCCATGGCGAGCAGCATGCCGCAGAGCAGAGCCTTGGTCAGGAAGGCCTGGAGCTTGGCGGCCGAGCTGGCACCGCGGAAGTTGAGGAAGATGACGTAGACTGCAAAGCCGAGCGCGATTAGCGTCGGGAACAAGTAAACGTCGGCGCCCAAGATGGTGTAGAGCTTGACGGCGCGCAGCCACTCAAGGCCGGGCAGGCTGCCGAACATCTCGGACACGAGAGTCGAGATGGCGATGGCCTCCCACGGGCACAGGATGCCGTTGCCCAGGGCCAGGAGCCAGCCGGTGATGTAGCTCAGCGTACGGCCAAAGCTACGGTCGACATACTCGACGATGCCGCCCGAGATGGGGATAGCAGCCGTGAGCTCACCGAAAACAGCTCCGACGGGCACGAGGAAGATTGCACCCAAGAGGAATGCGATCATAGCGGGAACGGGACCGCCGCCCACAACCATCCAGTCGCCGACCTGCAGAACCCAACCGGTACCGATGATGGCACCGAAACCGATGGTGAAGAAGTTCCAGAGCGAAAGCGTTTTCTTCATGCCACCGTTACCCTCGACTGCAACTTCTGCGTTCTTGTCCGCCATTGTTTCCCTCCTTTCCTTTTTGACGCCCCTTGGCGTCACCCCTTGCGCGGCCTGTTTTGCCGCGCGCTTTTATTTCGTGGCTTTAAGATACGGCCTTGGCACAGCAGCGCCGCTTATGGCTCGACCGAAGGCAAAACTGTAAAACGAGCGGTGCCGTTTTTGGGACGAACGGCGGAAGACGTCATTCATCTTGGACGCTTTCATCTTGTCTGCTTTTGAAGACCTGTTGCCGTGACGCTTGGCGCGCGGCGCGGCAACGTTCATACCATTTGTCAGGCTTTTGGCGCACATGCCCATGTGTCGTGCATCTTTTTATGTAGGATAGACAAGTTACACATGAGGCAAGGTGATTCGAATGGCATACGGATACAATGACGGCGACCAACGGCCACAAAGCGTGCGCCTTGCCGGCCGCACCACGCCAACGCCCAGAAGCACCTCCGACAACGACAGCCCGCAGCGCCCCCAAGAGCAGCTCGGGGCTTCTTCGCGGCAACAAAGCCGTACCGTGCGGCAGTCAGACCGAATGAGTACGAGCACACGCCAACGCCAGACCGACACATCGCAGCCACGCCGCTACGATCGCCGTAAGACCGACTACTACGTTAAGCGCTCCTTTTCGCGACCTCAACGCGATCGCGGCAATTCCGCCCCTCACCCCGCGTCGCACATCACAAGCCACGCGCTTCCGGCCCGCCGCCTACGCCTTGCGTTTTGCTCCATCGCCGCCTGCCTCGTCTTTGTGTTTTTGGGATCCTGTATCTCCCACGGATCAGCCGGTCTTGAGCCCACTGCCGAGGACAAGCTGCTTAAAGCTCCCGTCGCGCCCGGCTACTCATTTGCCTTTTCGACCCCGCGCTCGCAATGGCAGGCCGGCACCATGCCCCACATCTACCAAATTGACCCCGCATGGTCGGAGCTGCCCTATGCCGGTGGCACTATTCGCGAAAACGCTTGCGGTCCAACTTGCCTCACCATGGTCTATATCTTTAAGACCGGCCATACCGATAAGACGCCGGTCGATATATGCGCACTAGCCGAAGCCGGCAACTACGCCCCCACCGGTGCAACCGAATGGTCGTTTATGACAAGCGGTGCGTGGCAGCTGGGGCTCAACGGAACACAGCTCTATAACGATCGCGACTCGATGACTCAGGCGCTGCGTTCGGGAGCGCCCGTCATCGCCGCTGTTCGGCCGGGCACCTTTACCAACGTGGGCCACTACATTGTGCTTTACGGTATTGACGACGCCGACCAGATTCAAGTCTTCGACCCCAACTCGGCCAGCCGCAGCGCCCGCCGCTGGGGCGTCGTAGAGGTCCTCAACGAAGTCGAAGCCATGTGGGCCTACTACTAGTCATTGGGGACAGACTTAAATGAGTGGTCATTGGGGACGCTCTTGTTTGACTAGTCATTTAAGAACGTCCCTAATGACTAGCTGAATAGCAAAAGCCCCGCAGTCGGAGCGGACTGCGGGGCTCATGAAGAGAGGCTAGTTTGTGGGCGCTTTGCCTGGCGCCCACGAGAGATGCAACAGAGTAGAGACTACTCGTGGATGCGGGTACCGGAGAGGCCGGCCATGGTCTCGGCGGCCTTGTCCAGAGCACCGATGATGCAGGTGCGGCCCTTGCGGGAACGGGCGAACTTGATGGCAGCGCGGACCTTGGGCTCCATGGAACCCTTGCCGAACTGGCCCTCGTCGGCCAGGCGCTCGGCCTCGTCGGCGGTGAGATCCTCGAGCTCCTCCTGGTTGGGCTTGCCGAAGTTGATGGCGACATGCTCGACGGCGGTCAGCAGGAACAGAACGTCGGCGTCGCAGTCCTCGGCCAGCAGCTCGCCGCCCAGGTCCTTGTCGATGACGGCGGGAACGCCCTTGTAGCAACCCTTGTTCTCGTAGTCGCGGACGACGGGGATGCCGCCGCCACCGCAGGCGATGACGATGAACTCGTTGTCGAGCAGGTTGAGGATGGAGTCAGCCTCGACGATCTTCTTGGGATCGGGGGAGGCGACGACGCGACGCCAGCCGCGGCCGGAATCCTCGACGAAGACCTTGGAGGGATCCTCGGCCATGAACTCCTTGGCCTGCTCCTCGGTGTAGAAGGGACCGATCGGCTTGGTCGGATTCTTGAACGCGGGGTCGTCCGGATCGCACTCGATCTGGGTGACGACGGTGGCAGCGTGCCAACGCTTATAGCGCTTGTGCATCTCGCGGCCAATGCCCTGCTGCAGGTGATAACCAATGTAGCCCTGGGACATGGCGCCGCACTCGGGCAGCGGCATCTCGGGGGTACCGATGGCATCGTGGGCAGCGGCGAAGGCGTTCTGGATCATGCCGACCTGCGGGCCGTTGCCGTGGGTGATGATGATCTCGTTGCCCTGCTCGATGAGACCGAGGAGAGCGTGGGCGGTGTTGCTCACGGCCTCGATCTGCTCGACGGGGTTGTTGCCGAGGGCGTTGCCGCCGAGGGCGACGACAATACGATCGGGCTTGCCAAGAGGCTTAGACATTGCTGGAATCCTTTCTGTAAAAGGCCTACAACCCATTAATAACCCGCGTCCGTGCGATACGCGAGTTTATTAAGGTTTATATTCTCTTTATCGCTCATTTTATTCATTTTGAAAATAGCGGAACGGTGAACGGTCGTTTTTATCCGCTCAGCGTACAGAACCCCAGCTCAGACATATCTACGCCATTTACGTGCAACTTTATTTAAATGCAGCGAGGATTATGTCGGATTATGCAAACTACATCTCTGCTAAACACAAAACAGACAGCGCAATATCTTACTCGCACTATACGAGATTCTATGCACTTATAAGTTGAGTATGCACCCCTGCAAAAACAAGGGGCTTTTCATCCAGCATAAGGAATAATCAATCGCGTCTCACCCTTCGGCAAGCGACCGAGAGCGAACTGCGGTTTGGCCATGCGGGTCTGACCAAGGGTCCAAAAAACGAAATAGGAATATTGCTTTCGCTCCTCAAGCGTGATACTTTAGCCGAGTACAGCACGGGCTGGGGCGGCAGGCGTCTGTCGTGAAGTTTGGGTTCGGCGACCCCGTAGCTGTCTTCTCCTTTATCCGCCAGCGAGCCCCTTGAGCGACGGATTGAGGAGGTCCTTACTATGACAAAAATGCTCAAGATTACGCTGAATGGTGAGACGTTTCTCGCCGACATGCTCTGGGACAAAGCGCCCGAAGCATGCAGACTGTTCGAAGCGTCCTGTCCGGTCGAGTCGCGCATCTTCTCGGCAAAGATTTGCGATACCGAGGTGACCTATCCCGTATCGGGCCCCATCGCCAACTACGAGCACATCGAGAATCCCGTCTTTAACGAACCCGCGGGTGCGGTGAGCTGGTACGGCGGCTGGTCTTCGGTCTGTATCTTCTTTGATGTTTGCGAGCCTTTTGGCACCTGCAACATGTTTGCCCGCATCTGCGAGGCCGACCGCGAGCGCTTTGCCGCCGTCTGCCGCAATGTCTGGGACAACCAAGGCATGTACATTAAAAACGAAATCGTCGAGATCGAAACGGAGGCCTAAAGATGATGGATATCAACACCCTGCTCACGCTCGACCTTGCTGAGTACACCACTGCACTTGAAGCCCTCGCCGACCAAATGATACTCGAGGAGCCCCGCGACATCGACCTGATGCGCCGTCGCAAGCTCGACACCGGCCGAGAGTTCGCAGTATGGAACTTTACCGTCGGTTACTGCATGAACGCCGCCGACGCCCTTTCGCTCCTGCGCGCCCAAGCAACCGAGAACGCCAACGGCGACACCGCCAACTTGGCCACCCTCAATAACAGCGCCGCGCGCCTGTGCGACTGGTTCTCGGGCGCCTTCGACGTCACCGGCAAGATGGACGACACGACCGCCATCCTCGCCCGCAGCCGCGATCTCTACACCCAGGTCGAGACCCGCGAGCAGTTTGCCGCCCTCACCCGCGCCACCGAGCGCTATCTGGTTCAGCTGCAATTTTGGGTCGATCGCCAGATTCCCTGGCCGGCCATCAGCGACCTGGTCCACGGCTACCGCCTACGCACCGAAACCGGCGAGACAAGGTAAGCCGAACTAGCAACACCAACAACGCCCCATCGCGGGATCAAAAACAGCAATCAGGAGGCTGGAGACGCAAATAACGACGTCCCCAGCCTTTTCGCAAAGTGCCGTGCTGGTTCGATGGCTTTGAGACCTAAGCGAATCTTTGCTATTTGCCAATTTTTGTATGATTTGGGGCATTTCTATTTGCCATTTTTTGTATGATTTAGGTCAATTCTATTTGCCAATTTTTGTAATTTAGGAGTTTTAATGCTACGCCGTAAGGTCACTGATAGGCTTTTAGGCTGGAAAAATAGCTCTCATAAGGCCTTGCTTGTTACCGGTGCGCGCCAGATTGGCAAGAGCTATGCGATTCGCGCGTTTGGTAAAGACAACTACGTTTCGTATTTTGAGGTCAATTTGCTACTCGACGCCGAGGCAAGGGATGTGCTTGTTGGCGCCAAGAACGCCGTTGACTTTATCAACCGTGTGGCCCTTCTTGCGGATGCACCGCTTGCTGAGGGAGATACGCTTATCTTTGTCGATGAGATTCAGGAATACCCGCAGATCATTACGCTCATGAAGGCATTGGTCGAGGACGGGCGCTTTAGCTATGTCTTCTCGGGGTCTATGCTTGGGACCGAGTTTAAGGGGATCTCTTCTTTTCCGGTAGGGTATGTCGAACACATTGTTATGCGGCCGATGGATTTTGAAGAGTTTTGTTGGGCAAACAGCGTCAGCGAGAATGTGCTTGCAGGAATTCGCAGCTGCCTTGTCGAAAGGCGACCCGTCGAAAACTATATTCATGAGGCGATGCTCAAAAACTTTAGAGCCTATATCGTTTGCGGCGGCATGCCGGAGGTCGTTCAGAACTATATCGATTCGGGCTATTCGCTCGTGAGAACGCGTGAGCTTCAAATTCAGCTAGTCGATCAGTACAAAAGCGACATCTCTAAATATGCATCGACTCGAGCGTTTAACGTTCGCTCCATTTTCGAGCAAATTCCCGTTCAACTTGAGGCGGAATCCCATCGCTTTGTTGTTTCATCCCTGGGCGAGGGGGCTCGCCTTCAAAAATACGAGCAGGATTTCCTATGGTTGGTGAACGCGGGCGTTGGACTGATGGTCGCCCAGGTGACGGAGGCCCGGAGTCCTCTTAAGAGGACAGAGAAGGCGACCGCCTTCAAACTATACGAGTCTGATACAGGCATGCTCGCATCGCGATATCCCGGCAGCACGGCACGTGCCGTCTATCTTGACATGAAAACCCCCAACCTCGGCGGCCTCTATGAGAACGTGGTCGCGCAGGAGCTTGTTGCCCTTGGGGTGGATACGTGGTACTACCAGACGCGTGAGGTCGGTGAAGTTGACTTTGTGGTCGAAGGCACTCGCGGGCACGTTGTCCCAATCGAGGTCAAATCGGGCAAGAAGGTTCGAGCCCATGCGGCCCTCGACCGTCTGATGAGCGTGGGCGAGTACAAAATTCCCGAGGCCGTTGTGCTAAGCCACGAGAACCTCAGCAAAGAGGGCAAGGTCCTGTACGTTCCAATCTATATGACATTCTGTCTCGATGAGTTTATGGAAAAGGACGACCCCAACAACGATTTCTCGTTTGCACCCATATCCCTCTAGTCCATCTGGGTCCGCAACCAGATCCCCCTCCACGCCCAAAGTAACGCGCCTTTCGCGGCTACGCCGCGAAACAGCGACCGGGACAAAAGGCCCCATCAGCCACGTCCCTCATTCAGCCCCACAATCCAAGGACGTAGTCGTAGCAGGATCTGAGGGCTAACCTTCGCGGACACTCCGCAGGACGAAAGAACCCCCGCCGCAACGTAGTGTGAACTGCGCCCCAATTCTTGGACGGGCTAATAAGCGGCCTACGCCGCACATAGG
>CABUOA010000037.1 GCA_902493145.1 uncultured Collinsella sp.
CATTCCGTGCGGGTTATATGCAGGTTTGCCTGCGCACGCTATCATGTATGGGTTAGACCGCAACTATGTACCCCGTACGCGAAGGGATGCGCATGTATCTGAAGATCGACATGCTCTAGCTGGACTTACCCCCGCAATGGCGCCGTGCGCCCCATCAATTCTGCCGATTTTCACCTTCACGCATATAAAGGAGTCCCGTCATGCGCGACAAGCTCGAAAAGATCATCAAGGCCTACGAGGAGCTCGAGAAAAAGCTTTCCGACCCGGCCGTCGCCTCCGATATCAAGGAGTTCACGCGTCTCAACAAGGAGTACGCGCACCAGTCCGACCTCATCGCTGCCTCGCGCGAGTACATCGGCGCGCTCGATGACATCGAGGCTGCCAAGGAAATGCTCCACGATACTACCGATGCCGATGAGAAGGAGATGCTCCAGATGGACATCTCCGAAAACGAGGCCAAGCTTCCCCAGCTCGAGGAAGACATTAAGTACATGCTCATCCCGAGCGACCCCAACGACGACAAGAACACCATCGTCGAGATTCGCTCCGCCGCTGGTGGCGACGAGGCGGCCATCTTTGCCGGCGATCTGTACAAGATGTATCAGCGCTTCTGCGAGTCGCGCGGCTGGAAGACCACCGTGCTCGACTCCAGCCCCAGCGAGGCCGGCGGCTTTAAGTCCATCGAGTTCAAGGTCGAGGGCGACCGCGTCTACTCCGTCATGAAGTTCGAGTCCGGCGTGCACCGCGTCCAGCGCGTTCCCAAGACCGAGTCCCAGGGCCGTATCCAGACCTCCACGGCGACCGTCGCCGTACTTCCCGAGGCCGAGGAGATCGACGTCCAGATCAACCAGTCCGACCTGCGTATCGACACCTACTGCGCTTCGGGCCCTGGCGGTCAGTGCGTTAACACCACTTATTCCGCCGTGCGCATCACCCACCTGCCCACCAACACCGTGGTGCAGTCGCAGGAACAGCGCTCCCAGATCCAGAACCGCGAAGTCTGCATGCAGATGCTGCGCGCCCGTCTGTACGAGATGGAGCTCGAGAAGCAGCAGGCAGAGCTCGGTGCTGAGCGCCAGAGCCAGATCGGCCACGGCAACCGTTCCGAGAAGATCCGTACCTACAACCAGCCCCAGGACCGCGTGACCGATCACCGCATCGGTTTCAACTCCACCTACAATGGCGTCCTCCTGGGCGACCAGCTCGGCACCGTCATCGAGGCGCTCGCCGCCGCCGAGCGTGCCGAGAAGCTGGCACAGGCCGTGTAGGTTACGCGGTTTTACAAACCGCGTAACGACTCGACGCTGCGCGCCGCCCAGAGCGACAATTTGTCATTCAAAAGGCAAGGCATGACCAGAAGGTCTATGCCTTGCCTTTTTCATGCCAACTTGTTCGCTCTGGACGTCGCTCGCTGACATTGCCAAAACATCGGCGTTTCCTTGGTTGTCAAATGATCCGTAGGGAGTCATTGGTGACATTGCCTTGATATTTTATTCAGTCGGCTGTGATGTCATTTGAGCTGCTTACCTGCTTAAGGTAATTGACGGCATAAGTCAGCTATCGAAAATTTTGCTCAAAATATCGTTCAAGAAGTCGCGGAGCGATTTTTGATGGGTCGTGCGTCAAGCGATGTGGCAAGTTCTTGGTTAGATATTGGTCAGTTTTGGGGCAACCTTGCCAAAAGCTTGACGAATGCAAATTTAGAGGTCAGCGAATGAACACTTTGAGCGAGCCCGGTGCAAAATTCTGGGCTGATTCTCGATAATCGCCTTCAATCGTCCCTTGCCAAGCGCTGGCCTCGCGTACAATCTGCTCCGACATTCGCGCGCCGCCCGGCGCTTAAGAGGGGAGGGCCCCATGGCAAACGAGATCTGGACCATCAAGCGTTGTCTCGAGTGGACCAAGGAGTACCTGGCCGAGCGCGGCGAGGAGCATCCCCGTCTTTCTGCCGAGTGGCTGCTGTGCGCGGCCACGGGCCTGGCGCGTATCGACTTGTATATGCGCATGGACGAGACGCTCAACGCGGCCCAGCTCGAGACCATGCACGCGGCCGTCGTTCGTCGCGCCAAGGGCGAGCCGCTGCAGTACATCACCGGCAGCACGCAGTTTCGCATGATCGACGTCGCGTGCGCCCCCGGCGTGCTCATCCCGCGCCCCGAGACCGAGATGCTCGTCGAAGAAGTCCTGAACTATCTGGATACCGAGGTGCTGAGCCCCGAGGCTGCTGCCCGTCAGCGTGTTGAGCTGCCTTGGAACGATGAGGTCGAGCAGGCACGCAAGGCCGAGGCCGCGCTGGCCGACGAACGCGCGACCGCCGAGCGCCGTGCTGCCAACCTGACGGCCGCCGATGAGGCTGCGCTGGGTAGCGACGTGCTCGGTAGCCGCGCCTATGCCGAGGAGCTTGCCGATCGCGAGGCCGAGGAAGCCGCCGCGCAAGCAGCAGAAGCCGAAGCCGCAAAAGCCGCCGAGCCCGAGCTCGACGAATACGACATCGCCATCGAGGGCGCCGACCAGGAGACGGTTTCAGCTCAGGATGCCGCTGCGCCTGCCCCAGCCGAGCCCCGCACTGCCCGCGTTCTCGAGGTCGGCTGCGGCACGGGCTGCATTTCGCTCTCCCTTGCCTGGGAGCGCCGCGGCCACGTTACCTGCACTGCTACCGATATCGAGCCGCGCGCCATCGACCTTGCTACCAAAAACCGTGATGCGCTTGGCCTCACGTCCGACGAGGTCGCCTTCAGCCTCACAAACCTGGTGAGCTCCATTCCCCGCGAAGAGTGGGGCACCTTTGACGTACTCGTCTCCAACCCGCCCTACATCCCCACCGATGTCATGCGCTCGCTGCCGCATGAGGTCAAGGACTTTGAGCCCGATCTGGCGCTCGAGGGCGGTGCCGACGGTCTCGATATCTTCCGCCGCCTGCTCAACGCGGCGCCCTACATGCTGCGTGCCGGCGGCCTGTTTGCCTGCGAGCTCTACGAGGGCGCGCTCGACGCCGCGGCCGAGCTCTGTCGTCAAGCAGGCCTTTCGGACGTGCGTATCGTCCACGACCTCACCGATCGCCCCCGCATTGTCCGAGCCATCGTCACCGAGCCCAAGCAACGCCAGTAATATTTATTAACTGGTTAGCAAAAATTATAAATTAGTTTATAATTAGGACGGCTGAAAGAGGTCGGCCCATGCAACCTCCTACCTTTCGGGAAATCATTGCCCTACTCAAGCACGATGGATTCGTGAAGGTCGCGCAAGTCGGTAGTCATGCTAAGTATGTTTCTGGTGACCGCGTTGTCACCGTGAACGGCTCTGGTGGTGATCGACCAAAGAAGGGCACGTGGGCAAGTATTCGTCGCCAAGCTGGATGGTAGTTGGAGGCAAAATGAGGCAGCGATTTACCTATGACTGCGTTCTCATAAAAGAAGACGACGGTTACTGCGCTAGCTTCCCGCAGATTCCCGGCGCCTTTGCCGATGGCGATACGCGCGAAGAAGCGATTGCCCATGCCACCGAGGCACTGATGGCGTTTTTGGCCGACGACCTCAACAACGGTTTGACTCCGGCAGGGTACGAACGCTCGGCCGAGGTCGTGGCCCTTTCAGTCGAAATCGACCACGAGGACGCTCGGGAAGCGGCGTGCCGAACATTTAAAGACGCAGCGCTGGACCTCAAAGTCTCCGCTCCGCGGATTACCGCGCTGGTCAAAGCCGGAAAGCTCGATGTTGAACTCGTCGACGGCCGTCGGATGATAACGATAGACAGCATCGAGCGCTACGCCGCCCAAGAACGCCACGCCGGCAGGCCAAAGAAGTTCGTCGCAGTCCAATAACCCCCTCACTTTCACCGACTACTAGAGCCGCTCACCAAACCAACATGCGCTCTGGGCAAATAGGTTGAACGTTTCGTGCGAGAATGCCCCACAGTAAACAAACTTGCACCAGAGCGTAAGGGGCTGGCATACACATGCAGACGGTCTATCGGGTATACGAGGGAACGCGCGAGCCGCATCGGCTTGCCGTCGAGCGCACGGCCGAGGTGCTCGGCCGCGGCGGCCTGGCTTTGATCCCGACCGAGACCGTCTACGGTGTCGCCGTGGCAGTCAACGCCTTCTCGGACGCCGTGCCCCAAGATACAAGCGAATTCCCATCGTGGCCGCGCGATCCGCAGGCTGCCGTCAATGGCGCCGCAGTTCCTGCGCTCGGCACCGGCTATCGCCGTATCTTCACTCTCAAGCAACGTGAACTCACGCAAACCGTCGCTTGGCTGGTCGATGGCGTCGAAGCACTCGACCGCTATGGCGTGGATATCCCGGAAGATGCCCGCATACTCGCGCGACGATGCTGGCCGGGAGCCCTGACTATCGTGGTCAAGGCAGCCCCCTGCGTGCCGACCTTTATGCGCGCTGCCGACGACACGGTGGCACTTCGCGCTTCGGCCTCGCCCGTGGTGCAGGCGCTCATTCGCGCCTGTGGCAGCCCCCTTGCCTGCACCAGCGCCAACACGCATGGCGCGCCCGCGCCGGCAAGTTTTATCACGGTGGAGGGTCGCATCCTGGAGGGGGTCGATGTTGCCGTCGACGCCGGTGAGACCCCGTGTCGCGACGCCTCGACCATCGTGTCGTTTCAGCACGGCGAGCTCCAGATCCTGCGCCAAGGCGCACTTCCCGCATCAGAGATCGAACGGGTCCTGTCCGACCCGATGCAATAGAAAGGTTTAAGCGATGTCGTTGAATCTGGGCAGCCTGGGCATGGAAGATGCCTCGTTTGACTTTGGCGGTTCCTACATCATGGCGCTCGACTGCGGCACCACCTCGGTACTTGCGACCATCGTCGACGAGTACGGATGCATCGTCGCGCAGGCACGTCGCAGCGTCAAAACCAGCTTCCCGCGTCCCGGCTGGGTGGAGCAAGACCCCATGGCGGTCCTTGCTAGCCAGATCGCCGTCATGATGGAAGTCCAGTTTAAGAGCGGTATCCACTCCGACCGCATTGCCGCCATCGGCATCTCCAACCAGCGCGAGACCACGGTGGTCTGGGATCGCGTGAGCGGTCAGCCGATCTATAACGCTATCGTATGGCAGTGCCGCCGTACCGCACCTCTGATCGACGAGCTTGTCGAGCAGGGCGCAGAAGGGCTGGTGCGCTCCCGCACGGGACTCACGCTCGACCCGTATTTCTCGGCCTCCAAGGTGCAGTGGATTCTCGACAACGTCGACGGCGCACGCGAAAGCGCGGCGGCGGGCGACCTCATGTTTGGCACCATCGACACCTGGCTCATCTACAACCTCACCGGCGGCCAGGTCTTTGCCACCGACTACACCAATGCCAGCCGCACGGCACTCTTTAATATCCATACGCTCGATTGGGACGACGACCTGCTGGCACTCTTTGACGTTCCACGTTCCATGATGCCCGAGGTTCGCTGGAGCTCGGGCGACTACGGCCGCGTCGCGAGCGACATCATGACCAACATGCCGCCCATCATGGGCGTGGCGGGTGACCAACAGGCGTCGCTGTTCGGCCACTGCTGTTTCCGTCCCGGCCAGACCAAAAACACCTATGGCACGGGTTGCTTTATGCTTATGAACACCGGCGACGAGATCGTCGAATCCAAGAATGGCCTGGTCTCCACCATCGGTATCGCTGCGGACGGCAAAGTCAGCTATGCGCTCGAGGGCTCTATTTTTGCCGCCGGCTCAACGATGAACTGGCTTCGAAACAACATGGGCATCATCTCGAGCGTGAGCGAGTCGGCACAACTCGCCGCTTCGATTAGCGACAACGAGGGCTGCTACTTCGTTCCCGCCTTTGCGGGTTTGGGTGCTCCCTGGTGGGACCCGCATGCTCGCGGTATCGTGTGCGGTCTGACCGGCGCCTCGAGCCGTGCGACCATCGTACGTGCCGCCTGCGAATCCATGGCATATCAGAGCTACGACGTGCTGCGCGCCATGGAGCAGGACGTGGGGCTTTCGATTGAGCGCCTGTCTGTCGATGGCGGTGCCTCGCGCAACGAGTTCATCATGCAATTCCAGGCCGACCTGCTGGATATCCCCGTGCTGCAATGCGAGACGGTGGAGACCACGGCAATCGGTGCCGCGTACTTGGCGGGTCTTGCCGTCGGCTATTGGGAAGACCTGGAAGAGCTGGAGCAAAATGCCCAGATCGTTAGGACCTTCCTTCCCCACATGTCCGCCGAGCGCCGCGAACAAAACCTTGCGGGCTGGTGTGATGCAGTCAGGCGCTCGCTCAGTACCGCACAGTAGGGCTGCGATGGGCTGCTCGATACAACAAACCGCTAAACTAATGCATGGCGTGCGGCGGCAACATTGCTGCGCGCCTTGTCAGCAAGGCCGTTTTGCGGCCGCAACGAAAGGGGCAATCAACCCATGACCGTCACCTACGATGCGTCCCGCGTGACGCTTGTCGATCACCCGCTCGTCCAGCACAAGCTGTCGATCCTGCGCGACAAAAACACCGGCACCAACCAGTTCCGCCAGCTCGTGCGCGAGCTCGCGCTTTTTGACGGCTACGAGGCCATGCGCGACCTGCCTATGGAAGACGTCGAGGTCGAGACCCCCATCACTACCGCCACGTTCAAACGGCTCGCCGGCAAGAAACTCGCCATCGTGCCCATCCTGCGTGCGGGCCTTGGCATGGTCGACGGCATTCTCGACTTGGTGCCCTCCGCTCGCGTGGGCCACATCGGCATGGAGCGCGACGAGGTCACCCACGAGCCGCACGAGTATTACTGCAAGATGCCCAAGGATATCGACCAGCGCATCTGCCTGGTCGTCGACCCCATGCTCGCCACGGGCGGTTCGGCCGAGATGGCCATCAGCTACCTGCGCGAGCGCGGTGTCAAGGACATCCGCATGCTGTGCATCGTCGCCGCGCCCGAGGGCCTCAAGTCGCTGACCGAGAAGGATCCCGATGTACATATCTATACCTGCGCCATCGACGACCATCTCAACGAGGCTGCCTACATCGTTCCCGGCCTCGGCGACGCCGGCGACCGCATCTACGGCACGCTCTAGTCGCTGGGCTAAACGGCCGCGGCTGCAAATACGAAGAAACGGTGCGCGCGGACGAACAAAAGGCGACCGCGCGCACTCCTGTTAACGGACGTTTTGCCCTGCAGGGTTCGAGAAAAACGTATTACCGTACCTGCGGCATAAAGAAGGTCTTAAGAAAACGAACAGGTGCGTATTAACCGATGCTTTTTCGGTTGTACTTTAGCGATTGGCTCGTACAATAGTCACCAATGTTTGGCGGGAACTGTTCTGTGAAGCGTTAAAAAGGAAAGTGAGGACGCCAGTGTTTCAGATAGCCGATCTGCTCGCTATCGTTGCAGGCGCCATCGCGGGCGCAATTGCCTTCCTTCCCTTTGTCTTTACGCTCAAGCCGGTTCTTGACGATAAGCAGAATGCGGACATGCTCAAGGGTATGGTGAGTCTGGCGGTCTCGGCAATCGCCCTGCTCGTCTTTACCTTGGTTGTGTTTGTGTTGTTCGGAGAGGCATTTCGCATGTTCCTCCTGGGCGAGGCGATCGGCTTCGTGGCCTTTATGGCCGCCTGCGCGGTTCGTGTCGCCAAGGCGCTGCGAGATCCTCATGAGGTCGAAAGGTAAGTCGTGGAAATTTTTGAAAAGCTGCCTGATGAGATTAATCATCTGGTCAGCGAGTTCAGCTCCACCCCTGTCGTGGGCGATCTGGGCTGCGGCATCACGCAGTACTCGTTTTGGCTGATCGTCTCCACGATCGTGCTCCTGATCGTCCTGGCCGTGTTCAAGAAGAAGCAGACCCTGGTTCCCAAGGGCTTCTTCGTCAACGGTTTCGAGTACATCATCGAGTACGTCGAGAACGATATCGGCAAGGGTGTCGTGGGTGAGAACTGGAAGAAGCACTTCCCGTTCCTGTGCTCGCTTTTCCTGTTCATCCTGATCAATAACATGATCGGCCTGATCCCGGGAATGAAGCCCGGCACCGGCGCAATCGGCTCCACCGCCGCACTCGCCATTTTCGCCTTCGTGTACTTCATCTACTACGGATGCAAGGCTCACGGCGTGATCGGCTACATCAAGAGCCTCGCCCCGCAGGGCGTGAGCTTCCCGATGAACGTGCTCGTGTGGGTCGTCGAGCTTTTCTCGACCTTCCTGCGCCTCATCACGCTCGCCGTCCGTCTGTTCTGCAACATGTTCGCAGGACACGTGGTCATGGGCTCGTTCGCCATCATGGCGAGCATGTTCATGCAGCCGCTGCTTCAGCAGGTTTCCGCGGCGCACGCCGTCGGCGCCCTGCCTTCGCTGGCCTGGCTTGCCATCCTCATCCTGATCTATGCGATCGAGCTTGTGGTCGGCGCCATCCAGGCTTACGTCTTCACGGTCCTTACCGCCGTGTATGTCTCCGAGGCAGAGGAGGTCGCAGAGGAGGAGTAGTCTTCCGTTCGCGCCTTAAAGGTAAGGCAATTCGTTAAACCGCCGGTGCCCGTACCCATGGAGCCCGGCAGTTATAAAAAGGTTATCCTGCGTGAAATAAGACACGCACGACAAAGGAGGAATCGTGGGAGTTATCGGTTACGGTCTCGGTGTTATCGGCGCTGGTCTTGCTATCGGCCTGTCTGCTCTGGGTGCTACGGGTGCTATGGCCCGTCAGCCTGAGGTCCAGGGCCGCGTGTTCACCGTCTTCATCATGGGCTCCGCCTTCGGCGAGGCTCTGGCTCTGATCGGCTTCGTTGTCGCGCTGATCGTTAAATAGCACGGAGCGTCAAGTATGAATCTTTCATCCCAGAAGAGCGCGATCGCACTCTCCGCGTCCGCGGCCGCGCTGCTCATGCCGGTTTCCGCGTTCGCTGAGGACGGCGCTGCCGGTGCGGACATCCTCATCCCTAAGATGGCGGAGTTCATCCCGGCGCTCATCGCCTTCCTGATCATCTGGATCGTGCTGGCCAAGGTTGCCCTGCCGGGCATCATGAAAACCATGGAGGAGCGCGGCAAGAAGATCGAGGAGAGCCTCGACGAGGCCGAGAAGACCAAGCAGGAGGCCATCGCCAAGCGCGCTGAGTCCGACTCGATCGTCACCGACGCCCGTCGTCAGGCTGCCGACATCGTCCTCGAGGCCCGTAAGGACGCCGAGTCCGAGCGCGCCCGTATCATCGAGGCTGCTCACAAGGAGGCCGAGGAGATCATCGCCAAGGCCCATACGACCGTCGAGGACGAGCGCAAGTCCATCTACGCCGGTGCCGCGAGCTCCATCGCCGACCTGTCCGTTGCCGTCGCCACCAAGATCGTGGGCGAGGCACTCGAGGACGATGCCGAGCAGAAGAAGCTCATCGAGCGCTACATCCAGGAAGCAGGTAGCCTGAATGCCGACTAGCCGCTATCAGGACAAGGTGCTCGAGACCTACGCGCGCTCCCTTCTGGAAGCCGCTAAGGCCGAGAACCATGTGTTCGAGGACCTCGAGATGATCGAGCGCTTGGCTTCCGCCAGCCCCGAGATCATCGCCGTGCTCGACACCATGTCCAAGCGCGACCAGCTCGACCTTCTTCCCAAGGTGGCAGCTGCCTTTAAGTATGTTGCCGAGGAAGACGAGGATGTAGTGGGCGTGACCGTCACCACGGCGATCCCGCTCGACGACGAGCTGCGTCAAACCATCACTAAGAAATGCGAGCAGGACTTCGGCCGCAAGGTATTCCTTATCGAGCAGGTCGACCCGTCTATCGTGGGCGGCCTGGTGCTCGAGGCCCGCGGCGAGCGTCGTGACATTTCCGTCAAGACGCAGCTGCGCATCGCGCAGGAGACCCTCGCAAACTCTGCTAATTCGTACGGAGGTGAAGCCTAATGTCCGAAACCCTCAATGCCCAGGATATCGCCAAGAAACTGCAGGAGCAGCTCACGAGCCTCTCCGCGACGGTCGATACGCATGAGGTTTCAACGGTCGACGAGGTAGGCGACGGCATCGCGCGCGTCTCCGGCCTCAAGAGCGCCATGGCAGGCGAGCTTCTGGAGTTCAAGAGCTCCGATACCGGTGAGACCGTCTTCGGCCTTGCCCAGAACCTTGACCGTGACGAGGTCGGCGCCGTTCTGTTCGGTGCCGTCGACTCCATCAAGGAAGGCGACGAGTGCCGCACCACTGGCCGCATTATGGATATCCCCGTGAGCCGTGCCATGCTCGGCCGCGTCGTCAATCCGCTCGGCCAGCCCATCGACGGCCTGGGCGACATCGTCGCCACGCACCGTCGCCCCATCGAGTTCAAGGCTCCCGGCGTCATCGATCGTACCCCGGTGTGCGAGCCGGTTCAGACCGGTCTGCTCGCTATCGACTCCATGGTGCCTATTGGCCGCGGTCAGCGTGAGCTCATTATCGGCGACCGTAAGACCGGTAAGACCGCCATCGCCATCGACGCTATCCTCAACCAGCGCGGCAAGGGCATGGTCTGCATCTATGTCGCCATCGGCCAGAAGGCCTCCACGGTTGCCAACATCCGTGAGACCCTCGCCCAGCACGGTGCGCTCGAATACACCATTATCGTTTCGGCTACCGCTGCCGATTCTGCCCCTATGCAGTACATCGCGCCTATGGCCGGTGCCGCTATCGGCGAGTTCTTCATGTACAACGGCGAGGACGGCAAGCCCGCCAGCGAGACCAACCCCGGCGGTCACGTGCTCGTCATCTACGATGACCTGTCCAAGCAGGCCGTGGCATACCGTCAGATGTCGCTGACGCTGCATCGTCCGCCCGGACGCGAGGCCTATCCTGGCGACATCTTCTACCTGCACTCTCGTCTGCTCGAGCGTGCTGTCAAGATGTCCAAGAAGAACGGCTACGGCTCTATGACGGCACTGCCGATCATCGAGACCCAGGACGGCGACGTCTCGGCCTACATTCCGACCAACGTCATTTCCATTACCGATGGTCAGATCTACCTGCAGTCCGAGCTCTTCTTCCAGGGCCAGCGCCCGGCAGTCGACGTGGGCATCTCCGTGTCCCGCGTCGGTGGCGACGCTCAGACCAAGGCTATGAAGCAGGTTGCCGGCAACCTTCGCCTGGACCTCGCTTCGTACCAGGAGCTCGCTGGCTTTACGCAGTTCGGCTCCGACCTCGACGAGGCTACTCAGAAGCAGCTGACCCATGGTGCTCGCATGACCGAGCTCCTGAAGCAGCCGCGTTACAAGCCGTTTGAGGTTGGCGAGCAGATCGTTACGCTGTTCGCTGGCAACGAGGGCTTCCTGGATGACCTGGAGATCGCCGACGTGCTGCCCTTCCGTGCCGAGCTCATCGAGTACATGGACAATGGCTTTGGCTCGCTGCTCGACAAGGTTCGCGCCAAGAAGATCGATGATGACACCAAGGCTGAGCTCTTGCGCGTCATCGGCGACTTCAAGCAGCAGTTCATGGCCAAGCACCATTCGGATGTTTCTGGATCAGAGGAGAACTAAGCCCCATGGCCAACCTTCGCGACATTAAGAAGCGAATCTCCTCGGTTACCACGACCAAGCAGATCACGCGCACGATGGAGATGGTCTCTACGGCCAAGATCCGTCGTGCCCTCGATCGCTCCAAGCAGGCCGAGCCCTATAAGGAGGCGCTGACCGACGTCATGTTGACGGTCGCCGGCGACGCCTCCTGTTCGGGCACCGATCCCATGCTGCAGAAGCATGAGAGCGTCAAGCATGGCCTGATTGTCGTTATTGCCTCGGACCGCGGCCTTGCCGGCGGTTTCAATACGACGGTGGAGCGCACGGCCGAAAAGCTCGCTGCTTCTTGGGCGAACGACGGCATCGAGTGCGAGATCATCGCGTGTGGGCGCAAACCGGCCACGTATTTCCGTGACCGCGCAAACGTCGTCATGCACTTTGAGGGCAACTCCTCTGAGCCCGATTTCAATCAGGCCCGCATGATCTCCTCTCATATCTGCGATGCGTATCGTGCCGGTGAGCTTGACCGTGTCGAGCTTGTCTACCACCACGCCAAGAACCGCGTGGATCAGGAGCTTCGCGTCGAGCATCTGTTGCCGCTCGATCCCGAGATGATCGCTATGGCCCACGGTCCGCGTAAGAACGAGACCGACGCCCCTAAGCGCATCTCGTCCACGTTCGAGTTCGTGCCCTCTCCCGAGCATGTTCTCGGCAAGCTTGTGCCGTCTTATATCCTGACGGTCATCTACCAGGCCCTGATCGATTCGGCGGCTGCCGAGCAGGGTGCACGCCGCAAGGCCATGCACTCCGCGACGGAAAACGCCACCGCGATCATCTCGACCCTTACCCGCACGTATAGTCGCGTGCGCCAGGCTTCGATCACGACCGAGATTAACGAGATCGTCGGCGGAGCCTCAGCATTGGAGGAACAGTAATGGCTAATAACACCGTAAAGCTTGCGGTCGAGGAAGCCACCAAGAAGACGACTGCCGGTGATGGTCGCATCGTGCGAATCATCGGCCCTGTCGTCGACGTCAAGTTTGACGGCGCGGTGCCCCCGATCTACAACGCGCTCACGGTCGAGGCCGAGACCCCGATCGGTCATCTGAGCACGATCCTCGAGGTCGAGAGCCAGCTTCCGGGCGGCGTCGTCCGCACGGTCGCCATGTCCTCGACCGACGGCCTGCAGCGCGGCCTCATCGCCACCGATACCGGTGAGCCCATGAAGATGCCCGTTGGTCCCAAGACGCTCGGTCGCATTTGGAACGTCATGGGCAAGCCCGTCGACGGCAAGCCCATGCCCGAGGTGGAGGAGTTCTACCCCATCCACCATGCAGCGCCCCGTTTCGACGAGCTCACCACCAAGACCGAGATCTTCGAGACCGGCATCAAGGCCGTCGACCTGCTCGAGCCCTACATCCGTGGCGGCAAGACGGGCCTGTTCGGCGGCGCCGGCGTCGGCAAGACCGTTCTGATTCAGGAGCTCATCAACAACCTCGCCCAGGAGCACGGCGGCACCTCGGTGTTCACCGGCGTCGGCGAGCGTACCCGCGAGGGCACCGACCTGTTCCTCGAGATGAGCGAGTCTGGCGTTATCGACAAGACCTGCTTGGTCTATGGTCAGATGAACGAGCCGCCCGGAGCGCGTCTGCGCATCGGTCTGGCCGGCCTTACCACCGCTGAGTACTTCCGCGATCGCGGCCAGGACGTTCTGCTGTTCATCGACAACATCTTCCGCTTCTCCCAGGCAGGTTCCGAGGTTTCCGCACTGCTGGGCCGTATGCCGTCCGCCGTTGGTTACCAGCCCACGCTGGCAACCGAGATGGGCGACCTCCAGGAGCGCATTACCTCGACCAAGACGGGCTCCATTACCTCCGTCCAGGCTGTCTACGTCCCCGCAGACGACCTGACCGACCCGGCGCCTGCCACGACGTTTACGCACCTCGACGCCACCACGGTTCTTTCGCGTAGCATTTCGTCGCTTGGCCTGTTCCCGGCTATCGACCCGCTCGCATCTTCCTCCGACGCTCTCGATCCCTCGATCGTCGGCGAGGAGCACTACCGTGTCGCCGTCAAGGTCCAGGAGCTCCTGCAGGAGTACTCCGACCTTCAGGACATCATCGCCATTCTGGGTATGGACGAGCTGTCCGAGGAGCAGCGCCTTACGGTCAACCGTGCCCGTAAGATTCAGCAGTTCCTCTCGCAGTCCTTCCACGTCGCCGAGAAGTTCACCGGCAACCCCGGTGTCTACGTCCGCGTCGAGGATACCGTTCGCTCTTTCGCCGAGATTGTCGACGGCAAGGCCGATGACCTGCCCGAGCAGGCTTTCCGCTATGCTTCCACGATTGAGGACGTGCGCGAGCGCGCCCGCAAGATGGGGGAGAAGTAGGTTATGCGTATCCGCATCGTGTGCCCCGTGAGCTGCGCCTATGAGGGCGACGCTGCGTTTGTGTCGATTCCGTCCACGGATGGCGAGTTTGGCGTCCTGCCTGCTCACTCCAGCGAGATCTGCACGATCGACCGCGGTTACGTTCGCGTTTCCGATAAGGCCATGGGCACTGTCGACCACACGTTTGCCGTGGCCGGCGGCTATGCCCAGGTTGCGGACGATGTCGTGACCGTTCTCGCCGAGCGCGCTTGCGATTTGGCGACCGTCGATGCCGACAAGCTTAAAGCTGATATTCAAGGTTTTGAAGAGAAGCTGGGTAATTTGTCGGAGGATGATGCACGCCGCGCCTACCTCTATAATGAAATCGCATGGTGTAAGCTCAAGCTTGCCCAATAGTCAAACGATTTAGCGTTCGACCATTTGCGAACACATCATGCCCGGGATGGCCCAGCCATCCCGGGCATGCTTTTTGAAAGGGTAGACCTTGGATATTATCCGCGTTGAGGGTGGCCACGCCATCGGAGGCTCCGTGCCCGTCTCGGGCGCCAAGAACTCCGCGCTCAAACTCATGGCGGCAACGCTTCTGGCGCCGGGCAAGACGACGCTGCAGAACGTGCCCGATATTTCCGATGTCCACGTGATGGGCAAGGTGCTCAAGGGCATGGGCGCTACGATCGATGTTCTCGACGAGCACACGCTCGAGATTGATACCTCTCAGGTCGATTCATGGGAGGCCCCCTACGAGCTCGTTGCCAAGATGCGCGCTTCCACCGCCGTCATGGGACCCCTGCTGGGCCGCTTCCATCGCGCCAAAATTGCCATGCCGGGCGGCTGCAACCTGGGTGCTCGCAAGATCGATATGCACATTCTTGGTCTTGAGGCCCTGGGCGTTGAGTTCGATACCGCCCACGGTTACATCAACGCTAATGCGCCCCAAGGTCTGCGCGGTACCACCGTCACGCTCGAGTTCGCCAGCGTCGGTGCGACCGAGAACCTCATCATGGCCTCTGTGCGCGCACAGGGCACCACGGTTATCGACAATGCCGCCCGCGAGCCCGAGATTGTCGATCTCGCTAACATGCTCAACGAGATGGGCGCCAAGATTGTTGGCGCCGGTACGCCCGTCGTGACTATCGAAGGCGTGGAAGAGCTCCATCCCGTTACCCATCGCGTGGTGGGCGACCGCATCGAGGCCGGTACCTTTATCGTTGCCGGTGCGTTGATGGCCGACGATCGCGGTGTCGATGTCACGGGCTTTTGCCCCATTCACTTGGGCATGGTGCTCAAGAAGATGGAGCTCATGGGTATCGACTGCGAGCGCGTCGAGGATGGCGTCCATGTGAACCGTGCCGAGCGTATCAAGCCGGTCGACATCCAGACGCTTCCGTTCCCCGGCTTCCCGACGGACATGCAGGCGCAGATTATGGTACTCTCCGCCCTTGCCGATGGCAGCTCCGTTATCACCGAGAACATCTTCGAGAATCGTTTTATGTTCGCATCAGAGCTGGTGCGCATGGGTGCCGACATTCGTATCGAGAGCCATCATGCCATGATTCATGGCGTCAAGGGCTTCTCGGGTGCACAGGTTACCTCGCCCGATCTGCGCGGCGGAGCGGCCCTCGTCGTAGCGGGCTTGATCGCCGACGGGACGACCGAGGTTTCGGCTATCCATCACATCAAGCGCGGCTACGAGCAGTTTGTCGAAAAGCTGCAGGCGCTTGGCGCGCATGTCGAGCATGCTACCGTCCCCGATCCCGTCATCTACTAATACAGGTTGCCTATGTTTAATAAAAAGCCCCTCGCGGATACCACCACCCGAAGACCCTCAACTGGTGCGCAGGCCAAGATCTACAGTCGCGATAACGTGGCTCGCTATTCCGAGCGCGCTCGTCAACGTCGCCGTAGCCACACGATTCGTCACGTCGCGCTCATTGTCGTGCTTGGCGTGCTGTTGAGTGCCACTACCGCTGCCGGCCTGTGGTTTGCCACCATTATGGGCAAGCTCGGCGATTCTAATGTCATTACCGACAATCTGCGTCGGGTTCTGGTTGACACCGATGAGGCAAAGGATCCGTTCTACGTGCTGCTTCTTGGCACCGACGGCCGTCCGGGCGAGGATACGTATCGTGCCGACTCGATTATCCTGGCACGCATCGACCCCACGCAAAAGCAGGCGACGCTCATTTCCGTTCCGCGCGACACCAAGGTCGAGTACAAGGGCGAGACCATGAAGATCAACGCCTGCCATACTGTTGGCGGCGCCGAGGCCATGGTCGAGGCGGTCAACGAGCTGTGCGGTGTTCAGATCTCCCACTATGCCGAGGTCAGCTTCGACGGTATGCAGGCGCTGATTGATTCGGTTGGCGGTATCGACATTAACGCAACCGATGATGTTGACGACCCCGAGCACCTGGATATTAAGATTACCGCTGGCCAGCAGCATATGGACGGTGCCACCGCCCTTACCTATGCCCGCTGCCGCTACACCTATGCCGACGGCGATTACACGCGCATGCGCCACCAGCGTCAGGTGCTTGGCGCCCTTGCCAACCAGATTCTCAATAACTTCGATGCCACGAAGATCTTTGGCCTGGTTAATTCGCTGTCCGATATGCTCGTAACCGATATGAGCGTTCAGGATATCGTGGCTACGGTCAATGCCATGCGCGGTATGGATGTCGACGGTATCTACTCGGCCAACCTGCCCTCGTACGCCGACGACAGCACCATGATCGACGGTGTGAGCTACGTCTTTGTCTACGAGGACGAGCTCAAGGAAATGATGGAGTGCGTCGATGCCGGCAAGGATCCCAAGGGTCCCAACACCATGGGTCTTTCCGACGGTTCCAGCTCTACGATCGGCGACCTGAACAACAACACGTCTGACGACTACGCAAACGGTACCGCAACCTCATCGGTCAGCTCTGACGATTCCGATGACTCAAGCGATTCGAGCGATTCGGACTACTACGAACAGCCCACCGGCGACGGCAACGGCTACGAAGCCAATTATTAGGGTTACGCGGGCTTACCAGCCCGCGTAACCAGTTGACGCTGCAAACCCGCCAGAGCGGCAATCTGCCTTTCAACTTCGGCGGCATGATCAAAAGATCAATGCCGCCTCGTTTCAAGGCACCTTGCTCGCTCTGGCGGGTTTTCGCT
>CABUOA010000038.1 GCA_902493145.1 uncultured Collinsella sp.
GTGAATGAGGGTGCCGTTGGCGCCTTCATTCTTTATATATGTTGGGAGCGCCAAGCGGTGGGGGTGGTGCCGGTGTGTTGCTTGAAGGCTTGGGCGAAGGCAGCCTGCTGAGGGTAGCCTAGACGCTCTGCCACCTGCGCTATCGTGAGCGCGCTATCGGCCAAAAGGTCCTGTGCTCGCTCCATACGGCGTCTGCGAATGTAGGCGCCCAGGGACTCGTCAGTTTGGGCCTTAAAGGTGGCGCATAGCTTGGAGCGGCTTGTGTAGAGCCTCTCGGCCACCTCGTTGATACCCACACGCCTGCCTTTGTCGAGCGCGCGCTCAATCATTGCCGTTGCTTCTTCGGCAATGGTTATGCTGACGCGTGTGTCTGCCGCCTGCCGCGCCTGCTTGTGGGCCGCGCGCGAACAGGCGAGCTCCGCGACCATGGTCTCCACGATGCCCTGCATATAGACGTGTCCGCCTGCGGTGCGGGCGCGGTCCTCGTTAATCCTGCGCAACGTGTGGCAGATGGCAGACGTCGCCTCCTCGTGCCATGGCTCGGCAAACGCCTCAAAGACCCCTGCGAACTCGGTGGGATAGCGGTGCTCCAGTTCGTCAAAATATCCAGGCAAAAAGAGCACCGAGCGCGAGTGATAGAGCCGCCCTGCAAACAGTGGGCTTAACTCCTCGCCACAGTTATCTTGGATAAAGCTGCACACGGCATTGTTTGGCCACGGTCCATGCAAGGGTTTAAGGTTCGCAGGCGTTATGCCAGCCTCGGGCATGCACATGAGCGTGGGCGCGCTGACTTCGCTCACGCATGCGTACGGTTCGGGTGTGTATTCGGCTAGGTACATATCGTGCGTCGGGGTAATGAAATGCTCCATGACGATGCAGGTGGGGGAGAGGGGCATGATCCATGCGCGTCCGTGCGCCCGATCGTTTGCCACCTCACCGGTAAAGACGGCACCCTTGCCGGAGAACTCCAAGCCAAACTGCTCAAACTGCGGTGCGTAGAGCTCGGTTATATCGGTTGCCGCCCGCCGCATTTTCAAAAGCGTCCCCTTCATTTGCGAAAACGTCCACGCCTGGCCCAACTGTGTGCCTTGGCTAACACGCCCATGATAAGTTTCTTACGGTTAACTCTCAAGCCGTTAGAAAGGAATCTCATGGCAAAGGGATCAAAAAAGGAAGGTGGCGGCATCGGCGAGCTGCTTGCATATGCCGGTGAACGTAAATTCCTAACGTATTTGGGCATGGCCCTCTCGGCGCTCTCGCAGCTGCTGAGCTTTGGCCCGTACGTGTGCATCTGGCTTGTTGCGCGAGATCTTATCGCCGTGGCGCCCAACTGGAGCGAGGCCGCCAATATCGCGATGTATGGTTGGTGGGCTGTGGGCTTTGCCCTGGCGAGCATTGTGGTCTATTTTGTGGGACTCATGTGCACGCACCTGTCCGCGTTTCGCTGCGCATCCAATATCCGCAAGGCTACGAGCGAGCATCTGCTTAAGCTGCCGCTCGGCTACTTTGACACGCACGCCACCGGTGAGCTGCGCCGTATCGTAGACGGTTGTGCCGCCTCCACCGAGACGCTGCTCGCGCACATGCTGCCCGATATCGCCGGTGCCACCGCCATGGTCGTGGGCCTGCTTGTGCTGCTATTTGCCCTCGATTGGCGTTTGGGCGCGGCATGCTTAATCTCGGTCGTCGTTTCGTTTTGCGCCATGGCCACCATGATGAGCGGCAAGGGCGCCGAGTTTATGAAGGCTTACATGGGCGCGCTGGTCAAGATGAACAAGACCGGCACCGAATACGTACGCGGCATCCCCGTGGTCAAGGTATTCCAGCAGACGGTCTACTCCTTTAAGGCGTTCCACGATGCGATCGCCGAATACGCCGACATGGCACAAAGCTATGCGGGCACGTTTTGCCGAGGTCCGCAGGTACTCAACCTTACCGCGCTCAACGGCCTTGTGGCATTTCTTTTGCCTGTGGCGCTGCTGCTGGCGCCGGGCGAGACGGACTTCGCGCACTTTATGGTCAATTTTACGTTTTACGCGATCTTTTCGGCCGTGGTGCCGACGGCCATGACCAAGCTTATGTTTGTGGGCGAGGCGTCTCAGATGAGTGCTGATTCGCTGGCTCGCATCCGAAGCGTTATGGATTCCAAGCAGCTCTCCGTGCCCGCTCAACCCAAGCACCCCGCTGGCAGCGATGTGCGCTTTGAGGACGTGAGCTTTACCTACGAGGGTGCTGAGGCGCCTGCCGTCGATCATGTGAGCTTTAGCGTTCCCGCAGGTAGCACCCTTGCGCTTGTGGGTCCTTCGGGCGGCGGCAAGTCAACCTGCGCAAGCCTGATCCCGCGTTTTTGGGATGTTTCCTTGGGTCGTGTGCTCGTGGGCGGCGTAGACGTTCGCGACATGGATCCGCACGAGCTCATGGACCAGGTCGCCTTTGTGTTTCAGACCAACCAGCTGTTCCGCCAAACACTTGCCGATAACGTGCGCGCCTCCAAGCCTTCGGCCACTGACGACGAAGTGCGCGCGGCCCTCTCCGCGGCCCAGTGCGACGATATCGTGGCCAAGCTCCCGCAGGGCATCGACACCATGCTCGGCGCCGGCGGGGCGTACCTTTCGGGCGGCGAGGTCCAGCGCGTGGCGCTCGCCCGCGCAATCCTTAAGGACGCGCCCATCGTGGTGCTCGACGAGGCCACGGCCTTTGCCGACCCCGAGAACGAGGCACTCATCCAGCGCGCCTTTAGCAAGCTGGCGGCGGGTCGCACGGTCATTATGATTGCGCACCGACTCTCGACTGTAGTGGGGGCCGACAAGATCGTGGTGCTCAACCAAGGTAGCGTGCAGGAGACTGGCACCCATGCCGAGCTGCTGTCCCAAAAAGGCCTGTACGCCAAGATGTGGGCCGAATACGAACAGGCCGCGAGCTGGAAAATCACTGCAGCGACCGCGGATGCCGCCGTCACGAAGGGAGGCGAGGCCTAAATGTTCGCCTCATTCCAAAAGAAGTATTTCCTATCCGATAAAGGCGTCGCCGGCGTAAAACGCGGCATTTTCTGGACCGCGCTCACCAATCTCATTACCATGGCCGGCATGGGCTTATTGTTCCTGGTCATGGCCGGTTTTGTCGAACATCTCGCCACCGGTGCCGACCTGCCGGATGCCCTGCCGATTGTGGGCGGCCTCCTGGTCTTTTTCGTGTTGCTCTTTGCCTCTAACTGGCAGCAGTATTACTACACCTACTGCATCTTTTACGAGGAGTGCGGCAAGCAGCGTATGGAGATTGCCGAGCGCTTACGCAAGCTGCCGCTGTCGTTTTTTGGCCGTCGTGATCTGGCCGATTTAACCGAGACCATTATGGGCGACGTCCAGGCCATGGAGCACGCCTACAGCCACGTGCTGGGAGAGCTTTGGGGTGCCATCATCGCAAGTGCCATTGTGTTCGTGGCGTCGCTGTTCTTTTGCTGGCAGCTGGCGATCGCGGCGTTTTGGAGCGTGCCCGTGGCCTTTGCCGTGCTGTATCTGACACGCGGCCCCATGACCCCGGTGTTCGACCATGTGCGTGCCGAGAAGGTCAAGGTTACCGAGGCGATCCAGGAGACGCTCGACTGCGTGCGCGAGATCCGTGCCACCAACCAGGAGGCTCATTATCTTGAGGGGCTCAACGCCGTGATCGATGCCGAGGAGCGCGAGACCACCAAGGGCGAGCTCGCCAATGGGCTTTTGGTCAACTCCGCCTTTGCCATCCTGCGCCTGGGGATTGCCACCACGTTGGTCACGGGCGCTGCGATGGTCGCCTCCGGCCAGGTCGACTTTTTGATGATGTTTGCCTTCCTGCTTATGGTGAGCCGCATCTATGCGCCCTTTGATCAGGCGCTGATGCTGATGTCCGAGCTGTTTGCCGCCGAGTCGTCGGCCAAGCGCATGCGTTCCATCATGGAAGAGCCCGTGGCGCGGGGTAGCGAGCAGTTTGAGCCCGTAGGCCACGATGTGGTGTTCAATCACGTGGCATTTGGCTATGGTGCGGGCGAGGACGGCCGCGCCGGCGAGAAAGTTCTTACCGATGTGAGCTTTACCGCCAAGGAAGGCGAGGTCACGGCACTGGTCGGTCCTTCGGGCTCCGGTAAGTCCACGGTGAGCCGCCTGGCCGCGCGCTTTTGGGACGCCACCGAAGGCACGGTCACCGTGGGCGGCGTGGATGTTGCGAGCGTGGATCCCGAGGTGCTGCTGCGCGACTACGCCATTGTGTTCCAAGACGTGCTGCTCTTTGACGACACGGTGATGGGAAACATCCGCCTCGGGCGTCGTGGCGCCACCGATGAGGAAGTGCTTGCTGCCGCGCGTGCCGCCAACTGCGACGAGTTTGTGAGCCGCATGCCGCAGGGCTATGACACCATGATCGGCGAGAACGGCTCCAAGCTGTCCGGCGGTGAGCGCCAGCGCATCTCTATCGCCCGTGCGCTGCTCAAAGACGCGCCGATCGTGTTGCTGGACGAGGCGACGGCGAGTTTGGATGTGGAGAACGAGACCGTGGTGCAGCAGGCGCTTTCCCGCCTGCTCGCAGGCAAGACGGTTATCGTGATCGCCCACCGTATGCGCACGGTAGAAAATGCCGATAAGATCGTTGTGCTCAAGGATGGTGTGGTAGCCGAGCAGGGCACTCCGGCGCAGCTCAAGGCGGCAGGTGGAGAATTCGCCCGCATGGTGGCGCTGCAAAAGGAAGCAGCTACCTGGCAGTTGTAAGAAGGGGCAAAGGGACAGTCCCTTTCTCACATTGACAATCGGTTACTCCGCATCGTTAATTTTCAAAAGGTTAGCCATGGCTGACCTAGATAGTTAGATAAAATTGAGATATTTCAAAAGCGTGCTCGAGCAAACTTGTTTACTCGGGTGCTGAGGCACCATGCCGCGTTCAATGCGGCAAAAGGGAGAAGCAACATGAAGAAGTCGACGTTCAATACCCTGCTTGTCGGTGGCGGTTTTCTGCTTGGCACGGCCGGCATCAAGCTGCTTACCAGCGCTCCGGTCAAGAATGTCTGCGTGCAGGGTATTGCGTGCGGTATGCGCATCAAGAACGGCTACCAGGACATGGTCGAGCAGGCCAAGGCTAATGTCGACGACATGGTTGCCGAGGCGGCTTACATCACCCAGAGCGAGGCCGCTGCTGACGAGGCAGCCGAGTAACGCTTCCAGGCACAAACTATGAGATTCTCGATTATTAGCGAGATCCCCGGCAGGACCCGTCTTCAATTGGCGGGTCCTGTGCCAGAGAGCGATCTCGATGCACTTCTTAAGCTTGGCGGCGACATCGACGGCGTGCACAAGGTGCGCGTCTACGGCCGCATCGGCCAGATGGCGCTCGAATACGATGAGCCGCGCCGCGCGAGCGTGCTCGACGCCTTGGGCGCACTCGATGCTCAGGCCATTGCCGACGCAAAGACAGGCTACGTGATGCAGCTTGAGCCACGCAAGCACAAGCTCGTCATGGATCTTGCCACACTTATCGGTGCCCATTACGCACGTCGCTGGTTCTTGCCGACGCCTCTGCGTGCGGTGTTTGTCGTGGCCGGTTACATGGCATTTTTGCGCGCTGCCCTTCATGAGCTCGCGCAGCCGCGCCTGACCGTTCCCGTGCTCGACGCTTCGGCCATCGGCATTTCGTTCGTCAAGCGTGATGTCGACACCGCGGGCCAGACGATGTTCCTGCTCAACGTGGGCGAGCTGCTCGAGGACTACACCCGCGCCATGAGCGAAAACGAGCTCATCAACTCGCTGCTCGATGTGCCCGACAAGGCGCAAAAGGTCGTCGGCGACACCGAGGTAAGCGTTGCCGCCACCGAGCTCGAGCCCGGCGACTTGGTCGCCGTGCGCACCGGCATGTCCATCTGCATCGACGGTGTTGTCGAGCAGGGGAGCGCTATGGTCAACCAGGCGACCCTGACCGGCGAGCCGCTGGCCGTCGAGCGCAGCGTGGGCGACGACGTGTTCGCCGGTACCGTCGTGGAAGACGGCGGCATCTTGGTGCGCGTGCGCGCCAATACGGCGCAAACCAAACTGCGCTCAATCGTCTCGCTCGTGCAGACGGCCGACTCGCTCAAGTCCGAGGGCCAGTCGCATATGGAGGACCTTGCCAACAAGATCGTCCCGTGGAACTTCCTGCTCGCGGGCCTGGTTGCGCTTACTACCCGCAGCCTCATCAAGACCTCGGCGGCACTGATGGTCGACTACTCGTGCGCACTCAAGCTCACGGGTTCCGTTGCCGTCATGACCGCTATGAGCGATGCTGCCAAGATGGGCGTCATGGTCAAGGGCGCGAAGTACTTTGAGTCGTTTGCCAAGGCCGACACCATTGTGTTTGACAAGACCGGCACGCTTACCGAGGCGCAGCCGCGTCTTGCCTGCGTGCTCACCACCGATGGCTGGAGCGAGGACGAGGTCCTGCGCCTTTCCGCTTGCTTGGAGGAGCATTTTCCGCATCCGGTGGCGCGTGCCGTGGTCAATGCGGCACGCGAGCGCGGGCTCGAGCACCGCGAGCGCCATGCCGCGGTCGAGTACATCGTGGCGCACGGCATCGCTTCGTCCATCGAGGGGCGTCGCGCCATTATCGGTTCGGCGCACTTTGTATTTGAGGACGAGGGTGCGCAGCTCGAGTCCGACATCAAGGAGCAAATCGAGCTCCAGATGCAAGGCCTGTCGCCGCTGTATCTGGCGGTCGACGGCAAGGTCGTCGGCGTGCTCGGCATCGAGGATCCGCTCAAGCCCGGCGTCCGTGAGGCCATCGCCGACCTACATGCGCTGGGCGTCAAGCATGTCGTTATGCTCACGGGCGATTCGGAGCGCACGGCCGAGCGCATTGCGCGCGAGGCGGGTGTCGACGAGTTTAAGGCCGAGCTGCTGCCCGAGGACAAGTACGCCTATGTGGAGCGCATTAAGGGTGAGAGGCGCCACGTTGCCATGGTGGGCGACGGCGTCAACGATTCGCCGGCGCTGGGCCTGGCCGACGTGGGGCTGGCAATGGGTGGCGGAAGCGACATCGCCAAGGAGGTCGCCGATATCATCCTGACCGACACGGATCTGGCCGCGATCGTGCGTTTGCGCCGCATGAGCCAGGGCCTCATTGATCGTCTGACGAGCTCCTACTCTAAGGTGATGCTCACCAACTCGGCGCTGTTGGCATTGGGTATTACCGGCGCGATTACCCCGCAGACGTCGTCACTGCTGCACAACGGCTCGACGATTGCCTACAGCCTGGGCAACGCAAAGGCGTACCTGCGTTAGCAGACGTGTTCGCCCACGTTATCTGGCCTGCGCCCAGACGGCATCGGTGTCGTCCAGGCGCAGGCCTTTTACATTTGACCATTTGCTATCCTCTCTATATAGTGTTGCTAGCGACGCTAGCAATTGAAGGGAGCGGGATCAACGTGGGCGCTGTTGGCAGCATGGTGCAGGTGAATGTTCGCGTAGATCGCTCGGTTAAAGAGCGCGCCGAGGAAGCGCTGCAGCTTTCGGGCAGGTCACTGCCCGAGCTCATCAAAAAGGTCGTGGCCAAGGTCGCGCAGGGTGGTGGACAGTGTGAGGAAGTGCTGTCTGCCGTTGATGGCCGGCAACAGACCGTCGCGCCCGATACTCCGTTCGCCGCATCATGGGCGGCGGCGGATCAGCTTTACGCGGACCTGGACATCGCTACGTCGCCCGTATCCGACGATCGCGATTGGGACACAATCTATTCCGAAGCCATGGACGAGCGCTATCGCCAAAAGGGGATGATCCTGTGAGCGGGGCTCCCCTCAAAATAATGGTGGATGCCAACGTATGGGTCGATTCGTTTTGCGCCGACCACGCCGAGTCGCTTGCCGCGCGTGCGTTTATTGGGCGGGCGACGGAGGCGGGGGCATTGCTGTTCTTTCCGGTGCATATCGCCAAGGACGTACTGTATGTTGTACAGCACGAACTGAAGCGCAGCGTTCTTGCCAGCGGGGGAGCGCTCGACGAGGCATCTGCCCGCGCAATTGGCGATGCGGCGTTGGCGTTTGTTCGGAACATGACCGAAAACGCCACGGCCGTGGGTGCAGATGCGTCGGACCTTTGGCTGGCCGACAAATACTTAGCGCTCCATCGCGATTACGAGGACAACTTGGTGCTCGCCGCGTGCAAGCGCGCGCAGGTCGATTACTTGGTAACTAACGATCGCAAACTGCTCGAACATGCCGATCTTGCAGCAAAGACACCTCGTCAAATGATGCCGATTCTTGCTTTGGCCGAACGCGGCAGCGCGGCTATCGGTTGACGCGAACTGCTTGCGGACCTCTTGGACGACGATGCGCCAAGGGACCCGCGTCTGCTATTTACAAAAGCGCGGCCTTAATGGTGGAGCTTTCTGCGAGCTGCTCGGCTGCCTTTTCTTCGGAGCTGTCGAGTGCCGCCAGACTGCGGTAGACCCACTCGTTGACCTGGGTGTTCTTGACGCCTGCGGTCTGCATAAGGGCGCCTACCTCGCGGATTGCTGCGAGCAGATTGGCCTTGGGACCAGCGAGCTCGACCTCGATGCCGTGGTAGGCGGTCACGCCGCGGTTCTCGCTCACGTGGTCGATAAAGCCTTCGACGGTCTCAAGCTGCTGGGTGAGAGCTGCATCATCGTCAGCGTCCAGCGCAACAAGGGCGTTCGAAACCGTGAGGGCGGGATGTCCGCAGGGGACAAAGCCTTCGATGACATCCATAGCTTCGGTAATGGTTGAGCCCAGGCCTGCGAGGGCATTGACGAGTTGCTGCTTGGTATCCATAACGGTCCTTTCGACGGGTCAATGTTGCTTGGCGAAAATATACGTGACGCGATCGGTAACAAAAGTGCGAAGTGCGGCGCACATTGGGGTCTTCACAGCTCGTGCATAGAACAGCTGTCCGCTTTCAGAACGTGGTAAGATAACACTCCACAAGTGGGGCTCGCCCCGCATGTTCCTTGAAAAGTCGACGGTTGTCGGGTACTCGTGCCCAATGCCATCCAGACTTTCCCGACATTCGGGGGCGACTGGTTTCGACACGATAGCTCTGAGAGAGGAAGCAAGCCGAGGTCTCCTCGCCTCGTTAAACAGGGGTACCGTCAAATTGAATTGACAACAACTCTTCTTTTGAGCCTATGGCTCTCGCTGCTTAATTTATAGCGGCGCGTCAACCCGGTGATTTCCCCGACACCGGCGCGACGTCATTTTAGGGGAATGCTCCTGCGCACGTAATCGGTATGGCGCGGGCTAAGACCGAACCGGTTAGGACGTCGCGAGCGTGTCGCTGCGCGCAAAGCGTCCGAGACTAAACCAGCGACTGAGCTTGGAGATGCCAATCAGGGGGCTTTCGTGGACCGGAGTTCGATTCTCCGCGCCTCCACCAATAGTTACAGGCAGGTAGATACTTATCTCTACCTGCCTTTTTATTTCTAATTTGTACCGCGGAGAATCGAACTCTATGCAGGGCGCGGGCGTAAAGAAAACGCGTAAGCGTTTTTAGCCCGCGGGCGAGGACGCCGGCAGGCGGCCGAAGCCGGTGCGGATTTGCGAAGCAAATACGCGGATTCTCCGCGCAAAGCTTCAACCCTATGCAGATGCGATGCCGATCGGACTGCAGCCTGCCATGCCCCGCATCAACGTCGCCCCAGGCGGAAAATCCATCCCAGAATTCCGGCTCAGACTGGGATGCGGTTTCCGGATGACGTTTCAAGCGGAAACTGCATCCCGGAATCGACGCTCGGAATGGGATTCATTTTCCGGAAGACGCCTCAAGCGGAAAGTTCATCCCGGAATCCGCGCTCAGACCGGGACACACTTTCCGCTTCACCTGCCGCCTCGAAAAACCTATGCGCCCTCCATTCCAAAACTGGGTAGAAGAAAGTCAAAACGCAATCGCAGGAGGTCAATATGACTGCAGAAGATAAGGCAAAGAACGCCGGCAAGGTCGCGCTCGTCTTGGAGGGTGGCAGTTTTCGTGGGCAGTTTACCGCCGGCGTGCTCGACGTTCTCATGGAGGCCGGTGTCGAAATTCCGGCAGTGTACGGCGTCTCGGCCGGTGCGCTCAATGGCGTCAACTACAAGTCGCACCAGATCGGTCGCACCAACCGAGTCAATTTGACCTTCTGCAACGACAGCCGCTACATGGGCGCCGCGTCGTTTGCGTCCACGGGTTCCATCGTGGGTTACGACTTTATCTTCAACGACGTCCAGGACCGCCTGGATCCTTTTGATAACGAGACGTTCGACGCGAGCCCCATCGAGATGTACGCCGTCGCGACGGACATGCTCTTTGGAACCGCCACGTACCTCCCGGTCAAAAGCGCCGTGCTCGATCTCGACGCCGTGCGCGCCTCGACCTCGCTGCCGCTGGTGACGCCGCCGGTCGAGATTGACGGGCACAAATACGTCGACGGCGGTGTAGCCGATTCGGTCCCTATCGAGCATGTGCTGGAGGAGGCCGGTTTTGACCGTGCGGTCGTCATTGTCACGCAGGACCGCTCGTACGAGAAAAAGCCCTACGAGTTTATGCCCGCCGCACGCGCCCGCTATGCCGACTACCCCTACCTGCTCGAGGCTATCGAGACGCGCCACGACCGCTACAACATTCAGCGCATGCACCTGTGGCAGTATGAGCGCGAGGGCCGTGCACTGGTCGTTGCTCCGCAAAAGCCGGTCGAGGTCGGCCATGTCGAGCACGATCCGGCAAAGCTTTTGGACCTGTATATCCAGGGCCGTCAGGAGGCAAAGCGCCTGCTCGCGGAAATCCAGGAGTTTGTTGAGCGCTAGCGCTGCAACGTCACGGCTCGTGGATGACATGTGCAGAAACTCTGGTCGGAGCCAAAATACCTGTTGACTCGTACGGCGAGCGGGGTAATATGGACGGGTTACTTGCAGAGCCCCGTGAATCTCTGTAACAACACGTACTGTACATGGAGGAGTCTAAGTGATTTCGAAATCGACTCACTACGCCAAGCAGGGCGAGGTCCAGCGCAACTGGGTTCTCGTCGACGCCGATGGTGCTGTCCTGGGCCGTCTTGCCACCCAGATCGCAATGATCCTGCGCGGTAAGAACAAGCCCCAGTTCACGCCCAACAGCGACTGCGGCGACTTCGTTGTCGTCATCAACGCCGATAAGGTCCAGCTTACCGGTAACAAGGCCGACACGAAGACCTATTATCGCCACAGCGGCTACAACGGCGGCCTCAAGGCTGAGAGCTTCCGCCAGGCTATGGAGAAGCACCCGGAGAAGGTCATCGAGCGCGCCGTTCGCGGTATGCTGCCCAAGACCACCCTCGGCCGTGCCCAGATGACCAAGCTTAAGGTCTACGCTGGTGCCGAGCATCCGCATGCTGCCCAGAACCCCACGAAGATTGAGCTGGAGGCTTAAAGATGGCTGAGAACACCGTTGTCTACCAGGGTACCGGCCGTCGTAAGAACGCCGTCGCCCGCGTCCGTCTCGTCCCCGGCACCGGCAAGGTGACCATCAACAAGCGTGACGCCGAGCAGTATTTCGGCCGTCATCAGCTCGTTGAGAACGCCCTTGCTCCCTTCAAGGTGACCGACACCGCCGGTCAGTTCGACGTTATCGCTCTGTGCGATGGCGGCGGCATCTCCGGTCAGTCCGGCGCTCTGCGCCTGGGCATTGCTCGCGCTCTTCTGAACGCTGGCGACTACCGTGCTGACCTCAAGAAGGCCGGTTTCCTTACGCGCGATGCTCGCGTGGTCGAGCGCAAGAAGTACGGCCTCAAGAAGGCCCGCCGCGCTCCCCAGTTCTCCAAGCGCTAAGGTTTTATCTCCTTTCGAGATACAATGTACAAGCGGGGCCTGCCGATTCCTCGGCGGGTCCCGCTTTTCTTTTTCGACTAGAGCGGGCGGTTGCATATCGCCTGCTAGGGAAGGAGCGATCCTATGCCCCAGAACATCTTCGGTACCGACGGCGTCCGTGGCGTCGCCAATGCCGACCTCTCGTGCGACCTCGCGTTTCGCCTGGGCCGCGCGGCGACCAAGTTCCTTGGCCCGGATATCTGTGTCGGCCGCGACACGCGTCTTTCGGGCACCATGCTCGAGAGCGCTCTGACCGCTGGCATCATGGCCGAGGGCGGTCGTCCGCACTGCTGCGGCGTCATCCCCACGCCTGCCGTGGCGCTGCTCACCGTCCAGAACGAGCTCGACGGCGGTATCGTCATCTCTGCTTCGCATAATCCGCCGGAGTTCAACGGCATCAAGTTCTTTAGCCGCAAGGGCATGAAGCTTCCCGATGCTGTCGAGGAAGAGATCAGCGCCTGGGTCATGTCCGAGGAAGCCATGGCTGCCGACACGCTGCCGACCGGTGCCGGCGTGGGCCACATCATCAAGATGAAGGACGCTCGCAAGGCATACGTCGACCACGCCATCGATACGCTCGATGGTCTGAGGCTCGATGGCCTGGTCGTTGCCGTCGACTGCGGCCATGGCGCCTCTTGCCAGACCACGCCCGCCGCGCTGCAGCGCCTGGGTGCCACGGTCCATGCCATCAACACCGATTACTGTGGCACTGACATTAACGTTGAGTGCGGCTCTACTCACCTTGAGCCCCTGCGCGAGCTCGTGCTGCGCACCCACGCCGATATCGGCCTAGCCCACGACGGCGACGCCGACCGCGTACTGTTCGTGGACAGCGAGGGCAATGAGATCGACGGTGACTACATCCTGGCTATCTGCGGTTCTGACCTCGCCGCCCGCGGCAAGCTCGCCAACTCCGAGATCGTCTCGACCGTCATGTGCAACCTGGGCTTCTCCATCGCTATGAAGGAGCAGGGCTTCGAGATGGTTCAGACCGCCGTGGGCGATCGCTACGTTCTGGAGCGTATGCTCGCGGATGGCGCCGTCATCGGCGGCGAGCAGTCCGGCCACATCATCTTCCTGGAGCACAACACCACCGGTGACGGTCTGGTGACGGCTCTGCAGCTGCTGGCCGTGCTCAAGCGCACCGGTCGTACCCTCACCGATCTTGCCGGCATCATGAAGAAGTACCCGCAGGTGCTCGTCAACGTGCATTCCGACAACAAGGCTGGTCTGGACGATTGCCAGCCCATCTGGGATGCCGTCGCTGCTGCCGAGAAGGAACTTGACGGCCGCGGTCGCATTCTGGTGCGTCCGAGCGGTACCGAGCCGCTGGTCCGCGTTATGGCCGAGGCCGAGACGCACGAGCTGACCCAGCGCGTTGTCGACGACATCGTCGAGGTTGTCAAGCGCGAACTTCCCTAATGGTCAAAAACGAGTGCCAAGTGGTAAACTGTTAAGGCTATTGTGGTCGATTGGTATGTCCGAGGGGGAGCATGTTCACTAAAGTCCTAAGGTCTTTTGGTATGCGTGGTCGAGTCCTTACGCTGGATGCTCCCATCTCGGGCGACGTCATTCCGCTTTCCGAGGTAAACGACCAGACATTTGCCACCGGCCTTTTGGGCCAGGGCGTGGCGATTCAGCCTACCGGCACGCGTGTGATTGCACCGGCTGATGCCAAGGTCGAGGCCATTTTTCCCACGGGACACGCTGTTGCGCTTAACACGGTCGATGGCTTGGACGTGCTCATCCACGTTGGTTTGGACACTGTTCGGCTTGAGGGCAAGCACTTTGCCGTACATGCGCAAGTGGGCGACATCGTCCATAAGGGCGATGTGCTCATTGAGTTCGATCGCGAGGCAATTGCTGCCGAGGGCTACGATGTGACGGTTCCCATCTTGGTGTGCAACTCTGTTGAGTTCTCGAGCATCAAGGGCTCCGTTGGCGTGCATGTCGAAGAGATGGACCAGCTCATCGTTGCTCGCGAGCGCTAGCAAGTGCACGTGGCCATTAGCCTACAATTTAAACACGTTTACGGAGGGCGCCCTTGAAAGAGGACGCCCTCCGTGGCAAGATGGGATTTGTCCGAAGCTAAAAGGCTTCGGGTCACCGTGGACGGGCAGGGGCCTCGACGCGGCTAGACACGAGACACATACATTACGCGACCTCGCCCTGGTGGCCGCACACGTTGGTTGCGGCCGACGCGGGCCGCGGGCAAGTGCTTGTAAGGGGAGCCTTGCCTCTCTTGTACGAGAAAGGACGCGTAATGAAGATCATTAAAGCTAAAGACTACGAGGATATGAGCCGCAAGGCCGCCAATATCATCTCGGCGCAGGTTATCCTCAAGCCCGACTGTGTGCTGGGCCTTGCCACCGGCTCCACCCCGATCGGTGCCTACAAGCAGCTCGCTGCTTGGTACGAGAAGGGCGACGTCGACTTTGCCGAGGTCAGCACCTACAACCTGGACGAGTATCGCGGCCTTTCGCACGACGATCCCCAGAGCTATCACTACTTCATGCGTGAGAACTTCTTCGATCACATCAACATCGACCTGAACAACACGCATGTGCCCGACGGTTCCAACCCCGACGCCGCCGCTGCCTGCTCTGAGTACGACAAGATCGTCGCCGCCGCCGGTTACCCGGATCTGCAGTTGCTCGGCATTGGCAACAACGGCCACATCGGTTTCAACGAGCCCGATGACCACTTCTCCAAGGGCACGCACTGCGTCGACCTCACCGAGAGCACCATTCAGGCCAACAGCCGCCTGTTCGACAGCATCGACGATGTCCCCCGTCAGGCCTACACCATGGGTACCCAGACCATCATGTATGCCCGCATGATCCTGGTCGTCGCCAACGGCGAGGCTAAGGCTCAGGCCGTGCATGACATGTGCTACGGTCCGGTTACGCCCGCGTGCCCGGCTTCGATCCTGCAGCTGCACACCAACTGCGTTGTCGTTGCCGACGAGGCCGCCCTTTCGCTCTGCGAGTAGCGCGAATCCTGCATCTCGACATAGCCTTGCCTAAGGCCTCCGCTTTGCGGGGGCCTTTTTGCTATCCCTTTCTGTCCACTTGACCAAAATCTTGTCGCAAGCTTGACGAATGCCGGATGCCCAACAGCTTGATTCATTCCATACCAGATTCTATGCAAAAATGCCACTAAAAGGTCGTAGACGGTAGCGGGTGCTAGGCGAGTTGAATGACATAGCTGAACCTTGTTCATCTGCGTTACACTGCCGCTTAGATGGGACAAGCTGACAAGCTCATTTACCTGCTTAAAGACCGATTAGTCGGGGGATTAATAACAATCGGCCCTCGCTGTACAAAAACTTGCCGCTTGCGTACCAAAAGACAACCTAAAACACAAGGTCGCTCTATACATAGCGCGGTTTGTATGGTCTTGCGGTTACAGTGTCCATACGGTCGAGTTGAGGAGCGGGCATGGTAAACGATTTGAGCAGTATAGACGACCTCGAGCTGATGCCGCTGGGCGGAGGCTATATGGTGCGACGCGAACGCTTGATGAATGAGCTTCTCGCCAAGGGCCGAAAGGCCGGCATCGTGGTTCTTTATGCGCCCGACGGGTTTGGGAAGACCTCGGTGCTGCTGCAGTACACCCATGAGGTTAAATGCGACCCGACGCGAGGTCCCGTGCGGATTATCGAGGCCGATCGCGCCACTGGGCGCGAGGTGTTTATGCAGCTCGAGGTGGTTACCGAAGAACTCAAAGACAAACCGCACTCCCTTATCGCGATTGATAATGTGCCAAACCTCGATCAGCACGATACCGAAGACCTCATCGACAGGATTCGCGGCCTGCGCGCCATGGGGGTAGGGGTCTTTATCTCCTGCCGTCCTTCAAATCGTCAGCTGATTCATGGGCTGGGCGATTCGGTTAAGATCAATGCGCAGATGCTCAAGGTGCATGCCTATGAGTATTCGGCGTGGGCATCGGCGTTTTCGATCAGCACATCGCTCGACTTTTATCAGCTCACGCAGGGCGTGCCCGAGCTCGTTTCGGCATTGCAGACGGGTCTGTATGGCCAAGGCGACGTAGCCGGTCTGCTCGAAAACGAGATTGTCAACGTATATGGCGCGGCACTTGTCGATCTGGCTTCGCTCGACAATAATGCACTGTTTTGCGTGGCATGTCTCATGATTTTGATGGGCGAGGGCAATATCGCAGAACTCGAGGCTTGCGGGGTGAGGCTGTCGATG
>CABUOA010000039.1 GCA_902493145.1 uncultured Collinsella sp.
CCTATGTGCGGCGTAGGCCGCTTATTAGCCCGTCCAAGAATTGGGGCGCAGTTCAATGTGTCGGTGGCGGGTGTTGTTACCCGAGGGGATTGTACCCGATGGGAAAGGTTTAAGCGAAGTAGGCCACGCCGCTCTCAAAGATCGGCATGAACTTATCGCCGGGGACATGCTCGGGCACGTTGCGGTACAGGTTGTCGCCGCGACGCTCGGCATGGCCCATCTTGCCCAGGACGCGGCCGTCGGGGCTCGTGATGCCCTCGATGGCGAGTGCGGAGCCGTTGGGGTTGACGGAGAGATCCATGCTGGGCTTGCCGTTCTCGCCCACGTACTGCGTGGCGACCTGGCCGTTGGCGATCAGCTGGGCGAGCACTTCGTCATTGGCGACAAAGCGGCCCTCGCCGTGGCTGATGGCGACGGTGTAGGGGTCGTCCAGGCTGCACTGCGACAGCCACGGGGACAAGTTGGACGAGATGCGGGTACGCACCAGACGGCTCTGGTGGCGACCGATGGTGTTGAACGTCAACGTGGGCGCATCGGGCGTGGCGTCGACGATGTCGCCGTAGGGCACCAGGCCGAGCTTGATCAGGGCCTGGAAGCCGTTGCAGATGCCCAGCATCAGGCCATCGCGGGCCTTGAGCAGGTCGCGGACTGCCTCGGTGACCTCGGGAGCGCGGAAGAACGCCGTGATGAACTTGGCAGAGCCGTCGGGCTCGTCGCCGCCCGAGAAGCCGCCGGGGATCATAACGATTTGGCTTGCACGGATGCGGCGGGCAAGCTCGTGGGTGCTCTCGGCGACGGCCTCGGGCGTGAGGTTGTTGATCACGAAGGTGTCGGCCTCGGCACCGGCGGCACGGAAGGCGCGGGCGCTGTCGTACTCGCAGTTGTTGCCGGGGAACACGGGGATGATCACGCGCGGGCGGGCGATCTTGGCGCCGCCGTACACGTGGATATCCTTGGCGCGGAAGTCGATGGTCTCGACCTCGGGGGTCTCGCCGGCGCTGCGGTAGGTGAAGACGCCCTCGATGCCGCTCTCCCAGGCCTCCTGGAGCTCGGAGAGCTCGATGACTTCGGAACCGGTGTCGATGACATAGCCCTCGACGGTGGTGCCCAGGGGCTCGACGACAACGCCGTCGGCGACCTCGGGCAGCTCGGCATCCTCGGCGAGCTCGACAATAAAGCTGCCGTAGAGCGGGGTGAAGAGGCTCTCCACGTCTACATCCTCGGCAAGCTCGATGCCGATCTGGTTACCGACGCACATCTTAAAGAGGCTCTCGGCGCCGCAGCCGTAGCCGGGCGTGGAGATGGCCAGGGCGTTGCCGGTAGCAGTGAGCGCCTCGACGGCGTCAAACGCGGCGAGCAGCTGCTGAGCGTCGGGGCGGTAGTCCTCACCATAGGTGGCGGGGGCGATGCGCACGACGCGATGCGTCAGACCCTTGAACTCGGGCGAGACGGCACGGGCGGCCTTGCCCACGGCCACAGCGAAGCTGATCAGGGTCGGCGGAACGTTGAGCTCACCGGCCTCGTCCTCAAACGAGCCGCTCATAGAGTCCTTGCCGCCGATGGCACCGGCACCCAGATCGACCTGGGCCATAAGGGCGCCCAGGACGGCTGCCATGGGCTTGCCCCAGCGCTCGGCCTCGGTGCGCAGACGCTCGAAGTACTCCTGGAAGGAGAGATAGGCACGCTTGTGCTCAAAGCCGGCAGCCACGAGCTTGGCGATGGACTCAACCACGGACAGGTAGGCGCCCGCAAACTGGTCGGCCTCCATCAGGTAGGGGTTGAAGCCCCATGCCATAGCGCTCGCCGTGGTGGTCTCGCCGTCCACGGGGAACTTGGCAACCATGGCCGAGCTCGGGGTGAGCTGCGTCTTGCCGCCAAAGGGCATGAGCACGGTTGCGGCACCGATGGTGGAGTCGAAGCGCTCGGACAGGCCCTTGTTGGAGGCGACGTTGAGGTCAGTGACAAGCGAGGTCATGCGCTCGGCAAGCGTGGTGCCGGCCCAGCTGGGCTGCCACACGCTGCGGGCACAGACGTGGGCGACCTGGTGCTTGGGCGCGCCGTTGGAGTTGAGGAACTCACGGGACAGGTCGACGATGGCGACACCGTTCCAGGCCATGCGCATGCGCGGCTCGGCGGTAACCTCGGCGATAACGGTCGCCTCGAGGTTCTCCTCGGCGGCGTAGCCCATGAACTCCTCGACGTCACCGTCGGCGACGGCGCAGGCCATGCGCTCCTGGGACTCGGAAATGGCGAGCTCGGTGCCGTCAAGACCGTCGTACTTTTTGGTCACGGTATCAAGGTCGACATACAGGCCGTCGGCAAGCTCGCCCACGGCGACCGAGACGCCGCCGGCGCCAAAGTCGTTGCAGCGCTTGATCAGGCGGCAGGCGTCGCCGCGGCGGAACAGACGCTGCAGCTTGCGCTCGACCGGGGCGTTGCCCTTCTGGACCTCGGCGCCCGAGGTCTCGATGGACTCGGTGTTCTGGGTTTTGGATGAGCCGGTGGCACCGCCGATGCCGTCACGGCCGGTGCGGCCACCCAAAAGGATGATCTTGTCGGTGGGGGCGGGGCACTCGCGGCGTACGTGGTTTGCCGGGGTAGCGCCCACGACGGCACCGACCTCCATGCGCTTGGCCACGTAGCCGGGGTGATAGAGCTCGTTGACCTGGCCGGTGGCAAGGCCGATCTGGTTGCCGTAGCTGGAGTAGCCGGCGGCAGCGGTGGTTACGAGCTTGCGCTGCGGCAGCTTGCCCTCGAGCGTCTCGGACACGGGGACGGTGGGGTCGCCGGCGCCGGTGACACGCATGGCCTGGTACACGTAGCTGCGGCCCGAGAGCGGGTCGCGGATGGCGCCGCCCACGCAGGTGGCGGCACCGCCGAAGGGCTCGATCTCGGTCGGGTGGTTGTGGGTCTCGTTCTTAAAGAGGAACAGCCAGTCCTGGTCCTCGCCATCGACATCGACCTTCACCTTGACGGTGCAGGCGTTGATCTCCTCGGACTCGTCGACATCGGTCATGACGCCGGTCTTCTTAAGGTACTTGGCGCCGATGGTGCCCATGTCCATGAGGCAGACGGGCTTGGCGTCGCGACCGAGCTCGTGGCGCATTTCCATGTAGCGGTCGAAGGCCTGCTGCACCACGGCGTCGTCGATCGTCACGTCGTCCAGGACGGTGCCGAAGGTGGTGTGGCGGCAGTGATCGGACCAGTAGGTGTCGATCACGCGGATCTCGGTGATGGTGGGGTCGCGATCCTCATCGCGGAAGTACTGCTGGCAGAAGGCGATGTCCGCCTCGTCCATGGCAAGACCGCGCTCGGAGATAAAGGCGGCAAGGCCGGCCTCGTCGAGCTCGCGGAAGCCGTCGAGCACCTCGACGGGCGCAGGCTCGGGGGTCTCCATGTACAGTGTCTTGGGCAGGTCGAGCGAGGCGATGCGCGCCTCGACGGGGTTCACCACGTAGTGCTTGATGGCATCAATGGCGGCCTCGTCCAGAGCGCCCGAGATCATATAGACCTTGGCGGAGCGCACGGCGGGGCGCTCGCCCTGGCTGATGAGCTGCACGCACTCGCTGGCGGAGTCGGCGCGCTGGTCAAACTGGCCAGGCAGGAATTCGACGGCAAAGACGGCGCCATCGCTTGCGGGGAGCTCGTCGTAGGTCACATCGACCTGGGGCTCGCTAAAGACGGTCGGCACGCAGGACCGGAAAAGCTCCTTGTCGATGCCCTCGACGTCGTAGCGGTTGATAATCCTCAGGGCCTCGATGCCCTTGATGCCGAGAATTTCGGTCAGCTCGCCCTTGAGCTGCTGAGCCTCGACGTCGAACCCGGGTTTCTTCTCCACGTAGATACGAGAGACCATTGGTTCCTGCCTTCCTGATCGGTTGGGCGTACGGTACGGTATGCGGCAGCGGTCGGTTTGCGGGGTCTGCCCTGCGGTCGCCTTGAGCCACATGTTTGTAAACCTCACTATGATACGACAGCTCGCGGCGCGTTGAGGACGGCGAGGGTGCTACAGTGAAGCGCAAACAAGAGAAAGGCATCACATGGCATTCGTTTCGCTCGCCATCATCGCACTCGTGGCCTTTGCGAGTCCTTTTATCGCCTCGGCGATTCCCGGAAAACCCGTTCCCGAGACGGTCTTTTTGCTCGTGCTCGGCGCGGTGCTGGGACCCCATATGCTCGGCGTCATCCATGTAGATGCCGAGGTCTCGCTCGTGTCCGAGCTCGGTCTGGCCTTTTTGTTCCTGCTTGCCGGCTTTGAGATCGACCCCAAGAGCATCACAGGCGTCGAGGGGCGCTACGGCTTGGCGACGTGGGTCGTCACGTTTGGTATCGCCTGGCTTGCCGTGCGCTTTACCCCGTGGTTCTCAGTCAGTCATTTCGACGGTATCGCCGTGACGCTTGCCCTCACTTCGACGGCGCTCGGTACGCTTGTGCCCATCATGCGTGAGCGCTCGCTCACCGGCACGCGCGTGGGCGACTCGATTCTCGCGTATGGCACTTGGGGCGAGCTCGGTCCCGTGCTCGCCATGTCGGTGCTGTTGTCTGCCCGCACTGGCATCCAAACGCTCGTTATCCTTGGCTTGTTTGCGGTGGTTTGCGTGTTGCTGGCCGTGGTCCCGAGCCGCTCCAAGCGCGTCGGCAGCCGCTTCTTTGCATTTGTTGAGGAGCGCGCCGATACCACGTCGCAGACCTTCGTGCGCCTGACGGTGCTCATCCTGGTCACGCTCGTGGCATTCTCGGCTGTCTTTGATCTCGACATCGTGTTGGGTTCTTTTGCCGCCGGCTTTGTCCTGCGCTATATCATCCCCGAGGGCAACCATACGCTCGAGACCAAGCTCGACGGTCTGGCCTACGGTTTTTTGATTCCGGTGTTCTTTACCGTATCGGGCGCAAAGATCGACCTGACGGCCGTGGCGTCGCGCCCGGGTCTGCTCGCGGGCTTTATCGTGGCGTTGTTGATTATTCGTGCCGTGCCCATTCTTATTTCCATGAGCATTTGTCCTGCGACGCGCGATGTGTCGGCGTATGGTCGCATTACCGTGGCCCTGTACTGCACCACGGCGCTGCCGATCATCGTTGCCGTTACGAGCGTTGCCGTAAACGCGGGCGCGCTGTCGCAAGATATTGCGTCGGTCATGGTTGCCGCCGGTGCCATCACGGTGTTCTTGATGCCATTGCTCGCGCAGCTCTTCTACCGCGTGGTGGATGCCGCACCGGTCGCCGCCGTGGCAGAGGTTGCCGAGCATCCATCCGATGCGCTCGACATCTTGCGCGCCCACCACGACCTAGCGAGCTTGCTCGCGCGCGAGCACGAGCTGCTGACCTCGCATGGCCATGGTCGCGTATTCGAGGGCCTGCCTACGCTCGATACGATTGCCGAGCGTCTTTCCGCCGAGGCAGCGAGCGGCCACATCGATGCCCGCATCGTGGACGCGGCGCACCTGCTTGCCGATAAGACCTATGGAGACGAGGTCGACCCGTCCGAGCTGACTCCGCGTGAGCGCCGCCGCCTGGAGCGCGCCAAGCTCGCTGTGCGCGAATACCGCCGCCGCATGCTGGAACTCTATGCGCGCGAAGAAGCCGAAGACGACGGTAAGTAGTCGATACTTTCTCGGGGAAGCCGCGTCCCGCTTTGAAGGCCCGGAACGGGATGTGGTTTCCGAAACGGGGGCCGTTGGGAAGCTGTGTCCCGGAATGGGCGCTCAGAGTGGGATGCAGTTTCCGCGAGAGGCCCGTTAGGGAAAGCGCATCCCATTCTGAGCCGGAATTATGGGACGCAGTTTCCTTTTCGAATAGAAGAAGGCGCGCTGCCTGCGGTTGATGCAGGCAGCGCGCCTTTTGCGTTGAGTTCCGTTGAGGTCCGAAATCGTGGCTTGCGACCTTTAGGAGCGGGCGGCTCCGTCGACGGGGAGCACAGCGCCCGTGACATAGGAGGACATGTCGCTCGCCAGGAAAACAAAGGCGTTGGCGACGTCCTCGGGCTCGCCCATGCGACCCAGCGGAATGGTGGCGATGATGGGCTTGATGACCTCTTCGGGCAGGTTGGCGACCATATCGGTCTTAGTCACGCCGGGGGCGACGGCGTTGACGCGGATGCCCATGGGAGCGAGCTCGCGCGAGAGCGACTGGACCATACCGTTGACGGCAAACTTGGACGTGGGGTAACCGACGCCGGAGGGCTGGCCGTACTTGGCGACCATCGAACTCGTGGTGGTGATGGTGCCGCCATGACCTGCCTTGGTCATGATCTTGGCGGCAGCCTGGTGGCCATTAAAGACAGCGACGACGTTAAGGTCCATGACCTTTGCGAACTCCTCGGCCGTATAGTTAAGGAGCGGCGAGCGCTGGGAGATGCCGGCATTGTTGACGACCGTGTCCAAGCCGCCCATGTCAGCGGCAGCCTGGGTAAAGGCCTCGGTCACGGCTTCGAGCGAGGTGAGGTCGCAGGAGCGGCCCCAGACCTTGGCGTCGGGATAGGCGGCTGCCAGCTTCTCAACGGCCGCGTCGGCAGTCTCCTGGCGCGAGCCAAAGACGGTGACGGCAGCGCCTTCCTCGATAAAACGGCAGGCGATGGCATAGCCGATACCGCGTGTGCCTCCGGTGATGATTGCTTTCTTGCCCTCGAGCAACATGGTGCTTCCTCTCATCGCGGGCGGACATTCGCAGCACAGCGTAGCGGTAGTCGGAATCGGCCGCGTTTGCATATCGGTGAACGGTAGCCCGCGTTACCGATGAGCGGCTCGCGCAAATATGCTTTGCCGTTGTGCTTAGGGCAGGTGACAAAAGGGCTCCCGTCCCACATCGGACGGGAGCCCTCAAGGCGCGTATTGCTAGGCGAGCGTTGGGCTAGTTCGCCATGACGCCTTCGGTCCAAGCCTCAACGTCCTCGATGCGCAGGACGTTGGCGACCTCGGCCACGCAGCCGACGCTGGCAAGCTCGGCGGCGGCAGCCTGGACGTCCTTCTCGAGCGCGCGGTGCGTCAGGAAGATGACCGAGCAGGCATCGCTGACGCCCGACTTGCCGTCCTCGACCTGGTTGATGAGCGAGATCGAGATGTTGTGCTTGGCAAAGATGTCGACCGTCTCGGACAGGGCGCCCACGCGGTCGGCGACCTTCAGGCGCACATAGTACTTGGTCTGGAGCTCGTCCATGGGCTTAAAGGCGAGGTTGTGGCCATAGGGCTCAATCTCGGGCAGCGGAGCCACGCCGCGGCTGATCTGCTCGGAGAGCGACAGGATATCGCCCACGACGGCGCTCGCGGTGGGGAAGGAGCCTGCGCCCGCGCCGTAGAACATGGTCTCGCCCACGGCGTCGCCTACCACGTAGACGGCGTTCATGGCGCCGTTGACCTTGGCGAGCATATGGTCTGCGGGGATCAGCGTGGGATGCACGCGAACGTCGACGCCAGCGTCGGTGTTGCGGGCGATGCCGAGCAGTTTGATGGTGTAGCCGAGCTCGCGGGCCTGGGCGATGTCCTCGGCGCCGATGGTGCGGATACCCTGCTGGTACACATCATCGGTGGTAACGCGGGTGCCAAAGCCGATGGAGGCGAGGATGGCCGTCTTGCTGGCGGCATCGAAGCCGTCGACGTCGGCGGACGGGTCGGCCTCGGCATAGCCCTTAGCCTGTGCGTCGGCGAGCACGTCAGCGTAATCGGCGCCCTCGGCGTCCATGCGCGACAGGATGTAGTTGGTGGTGCCGTTGAGGATGCCGGCGATGGTCAGGATCTTGTTACCCACCAGGTCGTGCTCGAGTGTGCTGACAATGGGGATGCCGCCACCGCAGCTGGCCTCGCACTTAATCTGCACGCCGCACGCACGCGCCTTCTCGGCAAGCGTCTCGACGTGACGGCCCAGCAGGGCCTTGTTGGCAGAGACGACGTGCTTGCCGTGCTCAAAGGCGGTGGTGAAGATCTCGGTTGCGGGATGCTCGCCGCCAATCAGCTCGACGACGATATCGACGGCTGGGTCGGTGACGACGTCATGCCAGTCACTCGTAAAGGCCTCGCGCTCAATACCGGCTGCCTCGGCCTGCTCCCAGGCAAGCGCGCAGGCGCGGGTCAGCTTAAGGTCGATGCCGTAGGCTGCCAGGTACTCATCGTGGTGGCTCTTGATCAGACGGGCCACGCCGCCGCCGACGGTTCCCAGACCGATCAGACCGACGTTCACGGTGCGCAGGGATTCGCTCATAGATAGCTCCTTCGTGCATCTTATGGATGGATTAACCGCTTAAAGGTTGAGTGCATTCTAGCGTGAACCGGGGGCGCGTGCTCGCCAGGCAACAGGAGCCGCACAAAACGGCACCCCCGAAACGCTGCGGAAACATTGGAAACACGCTCGCTACAAACGGACTTCCGTAACAAACTGTCAACGTTTGCGCCATAAGGTTTGCCCTGTACCGCAAGACGGCCGCACCGCGGCCAGCGAAAAAGGGGGACACCATGTTCAACATCAACAGCACGCTCAGCCGTAGGAACTTTCTCGCCGGCGCTGCGGCGCTCGGCAGCACCGCCGCACTCGCTGGTTGCTCGTCGGGTGGCTCGGACGGCGGCACCGCCGATGACGGCAAGACCTTCAAGATCGGTGTCATCGGCCCTCTGACCGGCGCCGCGGCAACCTATGGCGTTTCGGCCGAGAAGGGTGCCAAGCTTGCCGCCAAGGATTTCTCGACCAAGGACCTCAAACTCTCGCTTAAGTCCGAGGACGATGTCGCCGACGGCGAGAAGGCTATCAACGCTTTCAATACCCTGTGCGACTGGGGCATGCAGGCGCTCGTCGGCCCCGTCACGACTGGTGCCGCCGTCGCTGTCTCGGGCGAGATCGCCGACGATATGCTCATGGTCACGCCCTCTGCTTCGTCCCTCGACGTCACCAAGGACAAGACCACGGTTTTCCAGGTTTGCTTTACCGACCCCACCATGGGCGCGAGTGCTGCCAAGTTTTTGGCCGAGAAGTATGCAGACGCCAAGATCGCCCTGTTCTACAACTCCGGCGATACGTACAGCTCGGGTGTTGCCGATGCCTTTGCCGAGCAGGCCAAGGAGTCCAAACTTGATATCGTCGATACCGAGACCTTTAAGGACGACTCCTCCACGAGCTTTACCAACCAGCTCACCAAGGCCAAGGAGGCCGGCGCCACGCTCATCTTTGCGCCGATCTACTACACGCCGGCGTCCGTTTTGCTCAAGAACGCCAAGGACATGGGATACGACATGACCCTCATGGGTACCGACGGCATGGACGGCCTGCTCTCCGTTGAGGGCTTCGACACCTCCCTTGCCGAGGGCGTGCTGCTCATGACCCCGTTCTCTGCCGACGATGAGAAGAACGCCGACTTTGTCAAGGCATATAAGGACGCCTACGACGAGACGCCCAACCAGTTTGCCGCCGATGCCTATGACTGCGTCCATGCGATTGTCGAGGCTATCGATAAGGCAGACATCGATATTACGGCCGACGGCGCCGACATTGCCGGCGATCTTGCCAAGGCCATGCGCAAGATCAAGATCGAGGGCCTGACGGGCGAGCTCACGTGGAACGACGAGGGCCAAGTCGAGAAGCCCGCTACAGCCTATGTGATCCAGGACGGCAAGTACATCGCCGCCTAAGTGCGTATAAAGCGCTACCGGTGAGGCCGTTTTAATCAGGACAGGGAAGCTTGTAACAGAATGGAAACATTACTTTCACACAATAAAGTGGCTAAACTGCATAAACCAATAGAAATACGCATAATTATGGATAAACGGACAAAACAAAAGAATAGTTGAAATAATCGCCACTTTTCTCAACTAAAGCGTCTACTATTTTGCGAACGCCGAACACGGCGAAGGATGGCCTGTCGGGTAACCAAAACCCGACGAGATTTGAGAGGAGAGCCGCATGTCGAGCCTCACCGGTAAGTCATTGAACCCTGTAATGAATCGCAGGAGCGTTATCGCGAGCGCAGCAGGTCTGGGGGCGATGTCCATTCTAGCTGGCTGCTCCTCCAACGGCAGCGACAGTGGCTCCGCTTCGGGCGACGCTTCGTTTAAGATCGGCACCATCGGCCCGCTGACCGGCGCCGCCGCGTCCTACGGCAAGTCCGTTACCCAGGGCGTCGAGCTTGGCTGCAAGGATTTCTCGACCAAGGAGCTGCCGCTTGCCAGCAAGGCTGAGGACGATCAGGCCGACGGCGAGAAGGCCGTTAACGCCTTCAACACCCTGCTCGACTGGGGCATGCAGGCCCTCGTCGGCCCGACCACCACGGGTGCGTCGGTGGCCGTTGCCGCCGAGTGCGGTAACGACCCCAAGACGTTCATGATCACCCCGTCCGCGTCCTCCGAGGACGTCACCGACGGCAAGGATTGCGTCTTCCAGGTTTGCTTTACCGACCCCAACCAGGGCGTCAACGCTGCCAAGTTCCTGGCGCAGAAGTATGCGGACGAGAAGTTCGTGCTGTTCTATAACTCCGGCGACGCCTATTCTTCGGGTATTGCGGATTCCTTTAAGGCCCAGGCAGCTAAGTCTAAGCTCGAGATTGTCGACGAGGAGACCTTTAAGGACGACTCTGCCACGAGTTTTACCAACCAGCTGACCAAGGCCAAGCAGGCCGGTGCCACCATGATCTTCGCGCCGATCTACTACACGCCCGCATCCGTCCTGCTCAAGAACGCCAAGGACATGGGCTATGACGTCAAGATGATGGGTTGCGACGGCATGGACGGTATCCTGGGCGTGGAGGGCTTCGACACCTCTCTTGCCGAGGGCCTGCTGCTCATGACCCCGTTCTCCGCCGACGACGAGAAGAACGCCGACTTCGTCAACGCTTACAAGGATAAGTACGGCGATACCCCCGACCAGTTTGCCGCCGACGCCTACGACGGCGTGCACGCGGTGGCCGAGGCCCTCAAGGAGGCCGGTCTTGGTGTCGACGCCGACCCGACCGAGGTCGCCGAGAAGCTGCCCAAGGCTATGCTCAAGATTACCGTTGAGGGCCTGACCGGCAAGCTCAGCTGGAACGACAAGGGCCAGGTCCAGAAGGACCCGACTGCGTACGTTATCACCGACGGCAAGTACGTACAGGCCTAGTTGGCCGCCTTACATAGAGCGGTTTTTATCCCAAGCAGGGGAGGTTTTGGCCTTCCCTGCTTGCTTGGTATCTAGGGGCAACGTAACGTCCCTGTTTCATACATCAACTGGAAACCTATTCGAAAGGGGGATGTGGAACATGACGGTCTTTATCCAATACCTGGTCAACGGCCTGTCCATGGGCAGCGTCTACGCCATCATCGCGTTGGGCTACACCATGGTCTACGGTATCGCCAAGATGCTGAACTTTGCTCACGGCGACGTCATCATGGTCGGTGCCTATGTCTCGTTCTGCGCCACGTCGTATCTCGGACTCCCGGGTTGGGCATCTGTAATTCTCTCTTGCGCGGTCTGCACGGTTCTCGGTGTCCTCATTGAGGGCCTGGCCTATAAGCCGCTGCGCCAGGCGGGGCCGCTGGCCGTCCTGATCACGGCCATCGGTGTGTCCTACTTCCTGCAGAATGCCGCGCAGCTCCTGTGGGGCGCCACGCCCAAGAACTTTACTTCGCTCGTTACCTTCCCGGTGCCGGAGTTCTTGGCCAAGTACAACGTGAGCGCCGTATCGCTCGTTACCATCGTCGCCTGCCTGGTAATCATGGCCGGTCTGGTGTTCTTTACGGGTAAGACCAAGATGGGCAAGGCCATGCGTGCCGTGTCCGAGGACAAAGCCGCCGCTCAGCTCATGGGCATCAACGTCAACCGTACCATCTCGATGACGTTTGCCATCGGCTCCGCCCTTGCTGCTATCGCCGGCGTGCTGCTGTGCTCCTACTCGCCGGTGCTGCAGCCCACGACGGGTGCCATGCCTGGCATCAAGGCCTTCGACGCCGCCGTCTTCGGCGGTATCGGCTCCATCCCCGGCGCCTTTGTCGGTGGCATTCTCATCGGCATCATCGAAGCGATGGCGCAGGCTTATATTTCCACGAGCCTTGCCAACTCCATCGTCTTTGGTGTTCTGATCATCGTCCTGCTCGTCAAGCCTGCCGGCCTCTTGGGCAAGTACGTCCCCGAGAAGGTGTAGGTGAGCGTTATGAAGTTTCTTAAAGACAAGCAGACGCGTCACGACTTTGCCACGTACGCCATGTGCATCGCGGCATTTGCCATCGTGTTCTTTATGCAGTCCAACCATATGATCCCGCGCATGATTGCCGGCCAGTTGGTTCCCATTACGGCCTACATCGTCATGGCCATCTCGCTCAACCTCGTCGTCGGCATCGCGGGCGACTTGTCGCTGGGCCATGCGGGCTTTATGAGCGTCGGTGCCTACACGGGCATCGTCACCGCGGTCGCCCTCGAGAGCGCCGTTCCTTCCGATCCGGTGCGCCTGATCATCAGCATCGTGGTCGGCGCCATCGCTGCTGCCATCCTGGGCTTCTTGATCGGTATCCCGGTCCTGCGCCTGAGCGGCGATTATCTGGCCATCGTGACCCTGGCTTTTGGCGAGATCATCAAAGAGATCGTCACCTGCCTCATTGTGGGCGTCGACTCTCGCGGCCTGCACGTGATCTTTAACATCACGGGCAACTCCACGATCGACGACCTGCACCTGCTCGAGGACGGCACCGCCATCATCAAGGGCGCGCAGGGCGCATCGGGCGTGTCGACCTATTCGACCTTCCTCGCCGGTGCCATCCTGGTCATGGTCGCGCTCGTGATTGTACTCAACCTGGTTCGCAGCCGTACCGGTCGTGCCATCATGGCCGTGCGCGACAACAAGATCGCTGCCGAGTCCGTGGGCATCTCCGTCACCCAGTACCGCATGATCGCCTTCGTGGTTTCCGCTGCCCTCGCCGGTGCTGCCGGAGCCCTGTTCGGCGGTAACTTCTCACAGCTTTCCGCCACTAAGTTCGACTTCAACACGTCCATCCTCATTCTGGTGTTCGTGGTCCTGGGCGGCCTGGGCAACATGCGCGGTTCAGTCATCGCGGCGGCGCTGCTCACAGTGCTTCCCGAGCTGCTCCGTCAGTTCTCGGACTACCGCATGCTCATCTACGCCATCGTGCTGATCCTGGTCATGATCTTTACCAACAACCAGCAGCTCAAGGCGTTCTTCGGTCGCGTCAAGGACCGCTTTGCTCCCAAGAAGGAGGTGGCAGCCGATGCCCAGTAAATTTGAGTTCAACAAGGGCAAGATGGTCCCGTACCCTTCTGGCGCCATCGTTCCCGATCGCGACCTGGGCCAGCGCCCGGCACTCGAGTGCATCCACCTGGGCATTGAGTTCGGCGGCCTCAAGGCGGTCGACGACTTTAGCCTGACTATCGGCAAGACCGAGATCGCCGGTCTGATCGGTCCCAACGGTGCCGGTAAGACCACGGTCTTCAACCTGCTCACCAAGGTATACCAGCCCACGCACGGCACCATCCTGCTTGACGGCGAGGACACCTCGGGCAAGTCGGTCTATCAGGTCAACCGTATGGGCATCGCCCGTACCTTCCAGAACATCCGTCTGTTCAACACCATGACGGTGGAGGATAACGTTAAGGTCGGCCTGCACAACCAAGATCGCTACTCCGGTTTTGAGGGCGTGCTGCGCCTGCCGACGTACTGGAAGCACGAGAAGGCCGCCCACGAGCGCGCCATGGAGCTGCTGTCCATTTTTGACATGGAGCATCTGGCAAATGAACAGGCCGGCTCGCTGCCTTATGGCGCTCAGCGTCGTCTGGAGATTGTCCGCGCGCTTGCCACCAACCCCAAGCTACTGCTGCTCGACGAGCCTGCCGCCGGCATGAACCCGTCCGAGACCGCGGAGCTCATGGAGAACATCGTCAAGATCCGCGACACCTTTGGCATCGCTATCATGCTTATCGAGCATGATATGTCGCTCGTTATGAACATCTGCGAGGGCATCTGCGTGCTTAACTTTGGCAAGGTCATCGCCAAGGGTACGGCCGAAGAGATCCAGAACAACGATGCCGTTATCGAGGCATATCTGGGCAAGCAGGATAAGGGGGAGAACTAAATGGCAGAGCCGATGCTTTCCGTCTACAACATCAACGTCTGGTACGGCGCCATCCACGCCATCAAGGACATCTCCTTTAACGTTAACGAGGGCGAGATCGTGGCTCTGATCGGCGCGAACGGCGCTGGCAAGTCCACAACGCTCAAGACCGTCTCGGGCCTGCTGCGCTCCAAGACCGGCTCCATCAAGTTTATGGGCGAGGACATTACCCATACGCCCGCTGATAAGCTGGTTGGTAAGGGACTGGCTCAGGTTCCCGAGGGACGTCGCGCCTTTTTGCAGATGACGGTTGAGGAGAACCTGGAGATGGGCGCCTATACGCAGCCCAAGTCCACGGTGGCTCCGGGCCTTGAGCGCGTCTACGAGCAGTTCCCGCGCCTGAAGGAGCGCCGTCGCCAGGTCGCCGGCACCCTTTCGGGCGGCGAACAGCAGATGCTCGTTATGGGCCGCGCCCTTATGAGCAACCCCAAGCTGCTCATGCTCGACGAGCCTTCCATGGGCTTGGCACCGATTCTGATTGAGCAGATCTTCCAGATTGTCGAGGATCTGCACAAGGCCGGCACCACGGTGCTTCTGGTCGAGCAAAACGCACAGATGGCTCTTTCCATCGCCACGCGCGGCTACGTGCTCGAGACCGGCAAGATCACCATGACCGGCACCGGCCAAGAGCTCCTGCACGACGACAACGTCCGCAAAGCATATCTTGGTGGTTAGATAGTTACGGCGTTTTACCAAACGCCGTAATCAGTCGACGCTGCAAGCCCGCCAGGGCGGCAATCTGCCTTTCAACTTCGGCGGCATGACC
>CABUOA010000040.1 GCA_902493145.1 uncultured Collinsella sp.
CGAGCGGGGGCTCCTATCTTTTTAGTGCCCTCGGATTGGGTCATAGTGTCTGTCGTTGCCAAAACATCGACGTTGTGGCAGATGCCAACGACTACCCCTTTAAGTTGCGGTGGAATAGGGACTAAATGGGAGCCTCAGAGGCCAAAAGAGTCCCTATTCCACCGCAACTTCATGGGGGTGTGTGACAATGCCCGTCGGAAAACATCTGCTGTCTTTGGGGGTCTATCTATGCTGTACGAGTTTTGTGCCGAGAACTTTGAGCGGGTGCCGGCGGCCATCGATGCCGGTGCAAGGCGCGTTGAGCTGTGTGACAACCTCGCCGTCGGTGGCACCACGCCTTCCGCCGGCGTTATTAGCGCTACAGTCAGTTACGCTCACGAGCATGACGCGCGAGTGATGTGCATGATTCGTCCGCGCGGCGGCGACTTTCAGTACAACCAGGACGAGCTGCGCATGATGGAAATGGACCTGGGCCTTGCCGTAAGTGCCGGCGTCGATGGTCTTGTCTTTGGCTGCTGCAAACGCTGTGCTGGCGGATGGGCACTCGACGAACTCACGCTCGGTGCCTTGGTAATGGCTGCGGGATGTGCAGCCGAGGAGTGCAAGCGCGAGCCCATCGACATCACCTTCCACATGGCGTTCGACCAGCTCTCGCCCGAGGCTCAGCTGGACGCCATTGATACGCTCGCCGACTGTGGCGTCACACGCATTCTGACGCACGGTGGTGCTGCCGATACGCCGATCGAGGACAACTTCGAAAACCTGGCCCGCTTGATTGAGTACGCGGGCGATCGCCTGACCATCCTTCCCGGCGGCGGCATTACCACGGCCAACCGCAATGCCGTGGCGGCGGCACTCGGTGTCTCCGAGCTCCATGGCACCAAGATTGTGCCGCTGGAGGTATAACCCGTGGCGCTGGTATTTGACGTTCAGCAGGCGAATGGTAAGCCCGATGACAACCGGCGTCCTGGCACCGCGTGCCCCTTTTGCGACACGGAGGGACTCGCCAACATCATCCGGCGCGACGGTGACTGCATCTGGCTCGATAACAAGTTCAAAACCCTGCGGGCCACCCGTCAGACCGTATTGATCGAGTCGGCCAATCACGACGCCGACCTGGTGACCTATGAGCCGGATGAACTCCACCATGTGATGAGGTTTGCCCTGGGTTGCTGGCAGCAGATGATCGATTCGCAGCAGTATCAAAGCGTGCTCATGTACAAGAACAAGGGCCCGCTTTCGGGCGGTAGCCTGGTCCATCCGCACATGCAGATTGTGGGTTTGGAGCAGGAAGACGGCTATGCTTCGCTGACTTCCGCCAATTTCGAAGGCATCAATGTCTGGCGGCAGAGGAGAATCTCGGTCAACATCTCAACCGAACCGATCATGGGGTTCTTTGAGGTCAACGTTTCAGCCCCACAGGGAATCGCCGCCAGCGATAACGCGCGAGACCAAGCCGAGGCGGACCTCTTCGCCGATGCGATCCAGGTGGCTCTGCGCTATATCCTGAACGAGCACCATGGCGGTCGCGCAGAGTCGTACAACCTGTTCTTCTATCACTTGGATGGCCGGACCATTGCCAAGGCGCTTCCACGCTGGGTGGTTTCACCCTACTTTGTCGGCTATCGTCTGGCCCAGGTCAACGCCGAGACCACGCTCGATATCGATGCTGAGCGCCTGCGTGCGCATCTGGAAACGCTCGTATAGCAAGACTATCACCCGCGTAATGCGGACAGTCTAGCGTCCCATGGCGGCGCGGCCGGCCTCGACGCGCTTGCGCTGGGCGGTGCGCTCCTCGCCGGTCAGTCGCTCAAAGAGATGCCCGATAATCGAGGCCAGTACCTGCTGAAACAGCGTTCCGCACATGACGGGAAACACGACCTCGCCGGGAAAATACTGCGTGGCGATGACGGCGCCCGAAGAGATATTGCGCATGCCGCAGGTAAAGCACATGGTGGTCGTCTCGCTATACGGCAGGTGCAACGCGCGGGCGACCAGAATGCCGATGACAAAGCCGCTGATGGCGAAGGTCAAAATAAAGAGGGCGACTTCCAGGCGCACCGAGTTCATGTGCAGCACGTACTCGCTCATGGCGGTGGAGTTGGACGCGATGACGCCCATCATCATAAATTTGCAGGCGGGCGAGAGCGCGGGGGAGAGCTTCTCGTGTCCCCAACCGTGCGTAAGTTCGTTGATTACAATGCCGAGCACGGCGGGGATGGCGATCATAAAGGCCATGTTCTGCATCATGCCCGGCACATCGATTGCGACGGTGGCGCCCAGCAGGAGCTTGAGCGTGAGCGGAATCGTCACCGGCGAGATGACCGAGGACGTCAGGATGATGGTGAGCGCGAGCGGGCCGTTGCCGCCGAACATGCTGATCCACATAAAAGCAGTGACTGCCACGGGTACGCTGTACTCGAGCACGATGCCGCAGACAAGGTTGGGGTTGGAGCCAAAGAATAACGATCCCATGGCATAAGCTGCGATAGGGATAAGCACCGCCGAGACGAACAACGCCAAGACCAGGTGCAGCGGACGGCGGAACACCTCGGCCACCTGGTGAAAGGTGTTGCTGAGCGCACCCTGAAACGTCATAAAGGCAAACAGGGCGGGAACGATGGGCTTGAGCACGCCGATCTGCTGGGGAAAGAGCACGCCGAGCGTCACGCAAATCGGAACGATGACCTGCATGTGCCCCGCGAGAAACTTGCCCAGTCCAACCCATTGCTTCATATGCTCTTGTGACTCCCTTTGCTCGTGAATCCGTTTTGAATGGATATGCTAGACGCTCGCGTGCGTCCGTGCGTCAGAAACGCTCGATTATTTCGAGGGTATTACCGGCATCGTTTACCGAAACCGCGGCGTGCTGCGGCGATTGGCGTCCGCGCTGCACGGTATAATAAATCCGTTCAACAGATCTGCCTGCCGAAGCGGGCATACACAGAGGACTCATCGCTATGAACCGTGAGAGGTATCGCGGCGACCTGCCCCTATCGGGGGTGGGCGCCTATGTCATCGCTTAAGACGACGCATCGCTGGGCGGTCGCTCAGCAAAACCCCGAACTCGAAAAGGAGCTTTCGGCTGGCCTGGGAATACCCGGGCTGGTGGCGCGCATTATGGTTGCGCACGGCATTACATCCATCGAAGAAGGCCAGCTGTTTTTGACGCCTTCGCTCGATCGCGACTGGGCTGACCCACTCATTATCCCGGGCATGTCGGTCGTTGCCGACCGCGTCGAGCGTGCTATTCGCAACCACGAGCACATTGCGGTCTTTGGCGATTTTGACGTCGACGGCATTACATCGACCTGCCTGTTGACTGAAGCGCTGCGCACGTTTGGCGCCGATGTCACGCCGTTTATTCCGCATCGCTTTGACGAGGGCTACGGTCTTTCGCGCGCGGCGCTCGACCGCGTTAACGAGCTCGCTCGCCCCCAGTTGATCGTGACCGTCGATAACGGCATTGCCGCCAAGGAAGAGGTTTCCTATCTGGAGAGCCTGGGAATCGATCTGGTGGTTACGGACCACCATGAGCCGTCCGACCAGGTGCCGCAGGGCGTGCCCCTGACCGACCCCAAGCTCGAGGATGAGGGGCCCTCGCGTGAACTTGCCGGTGCTGGTGTGGCGCTCAAGCTGGTGCAAGTCCTGGGTGAGCGCCTGGGCAAGCCGTCGTATTGGCGTTCGCTAATCGAGGTCGCGGCGCTGGGCACCGTGTCCGACATGATGCCGCTCACGCCCGAGAACCGCGCGCTGGTTGCCGAGGGCATCCAGCAGATGCGCGTAACCGCTCGTCCCGGCTATATCGCGCTTGCTGCGCTCGCCAAGGCGGACCTTTCGAGCATTACGGCGGATGGCCTATCGTTCTCGCTCATTCCCCGCTTAAACGCTGCCGGTCGCATGGCCGATCCCAAGCTGGCGCTCGACCTGCTGCTTGCCCGCGATCCCATCGAGGCAAGCGCACTGGCGGCTGAGCTCGAGGAAATCAACCGCCAGCGCCGTGAGATCGAGGCGGAGCTCACGCGCGATGCCATGGCGAAGGTCGAGGAGACTTATGACGGCGGGCGCGCAATCGTCGTGGGCGGCGAGGGCTGGCACGAGGGCGTCAAAGGCATCGTGGCGAGCCGCTTGACCAATCGCTATCACGTGCCGGCGCTGCTGTTCTCGATCGAGGACGGTATCGCGCGCGGCTCTGGTCGCTCGGTGGGCAAAGTTAACCTGTTTGACGCCGTCGAGCGTTGTTCCGACCTGCTGATTCGTCGCGGCGGACATGCCGGTGCGGTGGGTGTGACCATCGAGGCATCCAAGCTCGATGAGTTCCGCCGCCGCCTTTCCGCCGTGCTATCGGAGCTTTCCGCCGAGGACTTTGAAGACACCGACGAGGTCGCCGCCACCGTCGACCTTTCCGAGCTGAATATCGAGACCATCGAGCAGATCTCCCGTCTTGAGCCGTTTGGCCAGGGCAACAAGGTGCCGCTGCTGGCTGCCGAGGGCGTGACGATGTGCGACCGCGCCGTGGTGGGCAAAACCGGCGAGCACATGCGCTTTGTGGCGACCGATGGCGCCGCGAGTGTGCCGGCCATTATGTTCCGCGTGCCGCAAATCGATAAGCTCATCAACTGCGATAGCGCTGTCGACTTGGTGTTCGAGGCCGTTGCCGAGCATTGGCAGGGGCGTGTGAAGCCCAAGCTCATGATCAAGGATGTTCTGGTTCGCGATACCACGCTGCCCAGCGTCGATGATCCGACATGCGAGCTTCGTCGTGGCGTGCAGCCGGCGGATTCCGGCCTGCGCCTGGAGTCGCGTAAGCGCGAGACGCTCGCCCAGCTTTCCTATACCGAGCTCACGCGCTCGCTTATCCATAGCTTTATCGGATCGAACCAGCCGCACCGCGCGCAGGTTGAGGCGCTCGATGCCTTGGCCGACCACCAGAGCGTCTTGGCCGTTATGGGAACGGGCCGCGGCAAGTCTCTCATCTTCCATGTACATGCTGCGCGCGAGGCTGTCCTTCGCGGACGTGCGAGCATCTTTGTCTATCCGCTGCGCGCGCTTGTTGCCGACCAGGCCTATCACCTCTCGTCGACGATGGCAGCGCTTGGCATTGGCGTTGGCGTGCTGACCGGCGAGACCGTGGAGGCCGCACGCGATGATGTGTTCGCCGGCCTAGCTTCGGGCCGCACCGGTATCGTGCTCACGACGCCCGAGTTCCTATCTATCCACCGTGACCGCTTCGCGCGTTCGGGCCGCATCGGCTTTGTCGTTATCGATGAGGCGCACCACGCCGGCCTTGCCAAGGGCGGCGACCGCAGCGCCTATCTCGACATGCCCGATATCCTCAAAGCCCTGGGCGACCCGGTTGTTATGGCTGCGACGGCCACCGCGACGGCTCCGGTCGTGGCCGAGCTTGCCCGCATGCTGCCGATTACTCGCACGGTGGTCGACGAGACGGTGCGCGAGAACCTGCAGCTCGAGGACGACCGCGACCTTGCGAGCCGCGAGAACCGTTTGGTGTCGATCGTGGCGACGGGGGAGAAGACCGTCATTTACGTCAATTCGCGCGACCAGTCCGTGGCGCTCGCCAAGACGTTGCGCAAGCGTGTGCCCGATTGCGCAACCCATATCGCGTTCTATAACGCGGGGCTTGCGCGCTCCGATCGCCGTCGCGTGGAGGAAGCATTCCGAGACGGAAGCCTCAGCTGCATCGTCTCGACCTCTGCCTTTGGCGAGGGTGTCAATCTGCCCGATATCCGCCATGTCGTGCTGTACCACATGCCGTTTGGCGCCATTGAGTTCAACCAGATGAGCGGGCGTGCCGGTCGTGACGGACAGCCCGCCGTGATCCACCTGCTCTATTCGTCGCGCGACGCCCGCATCAACGAGCGCCTGCTCGACTGCTACGCACCCGAGCGCGACGAACTCGTCACACTCTATCGTGCGTTGCAGACCATGTGGCGCTCCAACCGCGGTAAGACCGGGGATGATTCATTCTGCGCAAGCGATATCGACATCGCGCAGATGTGCCTTGCCATCGATGCTCGCACGCCGGTCGACGAGCGCTCGGTGGAAAGTGGCCTGGGAATCTTCGAAGAGCTTGGTTTCTGTCGCGTTTCGGGGTTTGACGACACCCGTCGCATCGCGATGGCCGAAAACCCCGGCCGTGTGCAATTGAGCAGGTCAATTCGCTATTTGGAGGGCTTGCGCTCGCGCATGGAGTTCTCGGCTTTCCGGAGTTGGGCGCTCGATTCGTGCGCTTCTGATATGCTAGCCAAAGTTAACCGCCCGATCGTACCGCGGGCCTAGGGGAAGGGGACCTCGATGGATGCCGCAGCCCGTACCGCCCATGATTCCACCCTCCAGCCGTTCTCGGAGATGGAGCACTATAAGCATGCCGATGAGCTGCCGCCCGAGATTATGGCGGACAGCTACGACAAACTGGAGCGCCTGTGCCTCAAATATATGAATGAGGACGACTTTTCTAAGGTGGAGCAGGCCTATTGCTTTGCTGCCGAGAAGCACTGCAACCAAAAGCGCCGCTCGGGTGAGATGTACATCAACCATCCCGTCGAGGTGGCCATCATTTTGGCCGATCTCAAGATGGACTGCGATGTGGTGTGCGCCGCGCTGCTGCACGATACCGTCGAGGATACCGAGACCTCGCTTGCCGATGTTTCCGGCCTGTTTGGCGATACGGTGGCCGAGCTCGTCGATGGCGTGACCAAGCTCACCAACATCGAAGTCGACAGCATGGACGAGAAACAGGCGCTCACGCTGCGAAAGATGTTCCTCGCCATGTCCAAGGACATCCGCGTCATCATCGTTAAGCTTGCCGACCGTCTGCACAACATGCGCACCCTTGCAGCCCTGCGTGAGGACCGTCGCCTGTTTAAGGCTCGCGAGACCATGGACGTGTATGCGCCCCTGGCCGACCGTCTGGGCATGAGCTCCATTAAATGGGAGCTCGAGGACCTGTCCTTCTTCTACCTGGAGCCCGATGCCTACCAGCGCATCGCACGCATGGTGGCGGAGTCGCGCGAGGTCCGTGAGCGCTATCTGGCCGAGACCATCAAGACGCTCACCGACGAGCTCAACCGCATTGGCCTGGAAGACTTCCAGATCAACGGCCGTTCCAAGCACTATTGGTCCATCTACCAAAAGATGAAGCGCAAGGGCAAGGAATTCTCCGAGATCTACGACCTGGTGGCACTGCGCGTCATCACGCATTCGGTGCGCGATTGCTACTCCACGCTCGGCGCGGTGCACACGCTGTGGCACCCCATGCCCGGCCGCTTTAAAGACTATATCGCCATGCCCAAGGTCAATAACTACCAGTCGCTCCACACGACGGTCATCGGCCCCACGGCTCGCCCGCTCGAGATTCAGATTCGAACCTATGAGATGCATGAGCAGGCCGAGTACGGCATTGCCGCCCACTGGCTATATAAGAAGTCGGGCGGATCGTCTGCTTCCAAGACCAATGACGCTCAACGTTTGGACGACCAGATCAACTGGCTCAAGCATTCGCTCGATTGGGCGGCTTCCGACGAGATCACCGATGCCAAGGAATACCTGCATTCGCTGAAGGTCGACCTCTTCGATCAGGAGATCTTTGTCTTTACGCCCAAGGGCGAGGTCATGGCGCTTCGTGCCGGCTCCACGCCGCTCGACTTTGCCTACGCCGTTCACACCGAGGTGGGAAACCATTGCGTCGGCGCCAAAATCAACGGTGCGGTGGCTCCGCTCACGCACGAGATTAAGACGGGTGACCGTGTCGAGATTCTGACTAACAAGAGTTCCAAGCCGTCGCGTGATTGGCTCAAGATCGTTAAGACACCTTCCGCCAAGTCAAAGATCCGCCGCTATTTTGCCGCTGCGACCAAGGACGACGACGCTGCTGCTGGTCGCGATATGCTGGCTAAGGACCTGCGTAAGCGTGGCTATGGCATTTCTACGCCGCGTTCGACGCGTGCGCTCAACGCCGTGGCGGAGCAGTTTAACTTCAAGCAGCTCGAGGACCTGTTTGCCGCCGTCGGCGCCGGCAAGGTTGCCCCGCGCGCTGTGGGCAATAAGGTCGAGCAAATCTTGGACCCCAAGCCCGAGGAACAGCTCACCAAGGCCGAGGCTATCGCCGAGGTCGTGAAGCAGCCTGCTCGCGGCTCCAACCGCAAGCCGCAAAAGCGCGGCAAGAGCGCCAGTAACGGCATTATCGTCAAGGGCGAGAGCAACAGCGGCCTACTGGTCCGTCTGGCTCATTGCTGCAACCCCGTGACGGGCGACGACATCGTCGGCTTCATCACGCGCGGTCGTGGCGTTTCGGTGCATCGCGCCAACTGTCCCAACGTCAAGGGTCTTATGGAGCATCCCGAGCGCATGATCGAAGTGGAGTGGGACGGCGCTGCCGACACCCTCTTCCAGGTCGAGATCGTGGTCGAGTGCCTGGACCGCATGGGCCTGCTCAAGGATGTCACCATTGCCATTGGCGATGCGGGCGGCAATATCCTTTCTGCCGCCACGTCGACCAACCGCGAGGGTATTGCAACCCTGCGCTTTATGGTCGAGATCTCGGACGCGAGTGGTCTGGATCCGCTGCTGGCCTCCATCAGCAGCGTTGACTCGGTCTACGACGCGCGCCGCCTGATGCCCGGTGAGGGTGGAGCCCAGCTTAAGCGCCGCGTTTAGTCGCGACGAACGTGTCACATTATCGATATTCGCTACACTCGAGGCATCGTTTGATGCCTCGAGTTCTATAGAGAGGAGAGGGACATGAGTGCTGTGTCCTTGGATTTAACTCCCAAGGGATCGGTCGAGATCGAGACGCTCGTAAACGGTCCCATTCAGACCAATAGCTATGCTGTTATTTCGGACAATGAGTGCGTGATTATCGATCCCGCATGGGAAGGCGAACGCCTGGTGGAGCATATTCGAGCCGAGCATCCCGGCGTACGCGTGTTTGGCGCCGTATGCACTCATGGCCATGCCGATCATGTTGGTGGTGTTGCAGGCGTGCGAACCACCGTTGGCGAGGGCTGCCAGTATGAGCTGTGTGCTAAGGATGTGGCGGTGCCGCATGCGAACATCGAGGAACAGCGAGCTATGTGGGGCATTGAGACGCCTGACCCCGGGGAGCCGACGCACCTGCTCGCCGAGGGAGATGCTATCAAGGTGGGCGATATCTACCTGCAGGTGATCGAGACGCCAGGGCATACGCCGGGCGGGATCGTCTTGTTTGCTGCCACCGAGCAGGGGAACATTGCCTTTGTGGGCGACACCCTGTTTCCGGGTGGGCACGGCCGCACCGATCTTTCTGGAGGAGACGAGGCGGCGATTCTGCGCTCGCTCTCCAAGCTCGTCCGGCTTCTCCCGCCCGATACCGTTTGCCTAACCGGTCATGGCGATTCGACCACCATGGCACGCGAGCTCATGCAGAACCCTTTCATGCAGATTTAGCTTAATAGTCGGCTTTTGAGCACGAGAAGCGTCCAAACGTCAAGCTATTTTTCCCCAACGGGTCGATTTCGTAGGGCAAACGGCCAAAAAAGTCTGTTTGGACGATATTCGTGAACAAACGAACGTTTATGCTCGGGTGCGCCGTGGTAAAATCTCAGGCGTTATCGGAGCAACCTTACAGGAGGTTTCTTTTATGCTCGTCAACGCAGCAGACATGCTCAAGAAGGCCGAGGCCGGCAAGTACGGTCTTGGTGCCTTCAACACCAACAACCTCGAGTGGACCCTGGCTATTCTCCAGGCCGCCGAGGAGGCCAAGTCTCCGCTGATCCTTCAGTGCACCGCTGGTGCCGCTAAGTGGATGGGCGGTTTCAAGGTCTGCGCCGACATGGTCAAGGCTGCCGTCGAGGCCACGGGCGTTACCGTTCCCGTCGCCCTTCACCTCGATCACGGTTCTTACGAGGACTGCTTCAAGTGCATCGAGGCCGGCTTCACGTCCATCATGTATGACGGCTCTCACGAGGAGACCTTCCAGCTTAACCTCGACCGCACCAAGGAGCTCGTTGAGCTTGCCCACTCCAAGGGCATGTCCATCGAGGCCGAGGTCGGCGGCATCGGCGGCACCGAGGACGGCGTGACCTCCAGCGGCGAGCTCGCTGATCCTGCTGAGTGCAAGCAGATCGCTGACCTGGGTGTCGACTTCCTCGCCTGCGGCATCGGCAACATCCACGGCGTGTACCCCGCCGACTGGGCTGGTCTTTCCTTCGAGCGTCTGGGCGAGATTAAGGCCCAGACCGGTGACCTGCCCCTCGTTCTGCACGGTGGCACCGGCATCCCCGAGGATCAGATCAAGAAGGCCATCTCCCTGGGCATCTCCAAGATCAACGTCAACACCGACCTGCAGCTCGTCTTCGCCAAGGGCGTCCGCGAGTACATCGAGGCTGGCAAGGATCAGCAGGGCAAGGGCTTCGACCCCCGCAAGCTCCTCAAGCCTGGTCGCGACAACATCGTTGCTCGCACCAAGGAGCTCATGGAGGAGTTTGGCTCCGTCAACAAGGCGTAAGCGTCGCTAAACTTCCCGCCGGAAGCCCCGTCCCCCTACACTGTTTCCTTTGCGCTCACCTGGCTTTGCCAGAAGTCGCGCCAAGAAAACAGCTCCGGGGGACGGGGCTTCCTTCGTTTAACGCCGCAGGGTTACGAGTCTGAATTAAGATGGCTACTGGCTTTGCCAGAAGTCGCGCGACGGAAACAGCTCCGGGGAAACGGGGCCTCCTTTGTTAACTTGCTACAGGGTTACTGGTCTGATTTTAGTTATATGGTTACCGTTCAGCGGTGTTGATGGCTCCCTTGTTGGGGCTTTCTTTTTATCTCGCTACAATGGGCTTCAAGCGTTCTAGTGACTTGGAGTTTTGGTATGGCTGTTATTAATGTACTGCCTTCGGATGGGAAGGTTATTGACGAGGGTCCTGTTGGTTGCTCTGCTGATGTTCGCTGTGATGACTTTCGTCATCTCGATGTTGAACTGCCGCCCGAGATTCTTCGTCTTAAGGATGCCGGGTATTTGACGCAGGCTGTTGCTGCCTGCGATCGCCTTTTGGAGCAGAACCCCGAGCCTTCGCTGGCTGCTTGTGTTCGTGCCGAGCGGTATCGCATGCTCGAGACGCCGCTTCATTTTTCGGTGTCGCGCGATCAGGCTATTGCGATGATTCGCGAGGAGTGGCCAGAGTTTACCGAAGAGCAGTTTGATGACCTGATTAATCGTAAGCGTATTGACTGGCGCTTTATCGATGGCGAACTGTTCGTTCTCGACAACTTCCTCGATTCGCTTCGCGTATATCCCAAAGAGGTTCCCGGCATGCGGCCCGATTCTACGGACGGAATAGCACTGCGCAACGAGATGCTCAAGGAGATGGAGTCACAAAACGGATTGGCTCGCGTCATTACGCTTAAAGCGTCCGTGTCTGTCCCCGGTGCTCTAGATGGAGAGACTGTTCGCGCGTGGCTACCCGTTGCCGCCGCCTGTCGTCAACAGTCTCATATCGAGGTTCTCGATATGACGCCGGAGGGTGCTGTTGCCCCCGCGAATGCTTCGGCGCGTACCGCCTCGTGGTCTTCTTCGAGTGAGCGCTCATTCTCGGTGACCTATCGCTATCAAATTGATGCCGCTTATCGTGATGTCTATGGGGGTGCGCTTCCGGTGCATCCTTGCATGGACGCGCCACTGCCCGTGGACACCTCCGAGGACCGTCCGCACATTGCATTCACGCCGTATCTGCAGCAGCTGACGGCCCGTGTCATTGACGGGCTCGAGGATCCGCTCGATCGCGCCCGTGCTATCTATGATTACCTGACGCAGAATATCGACTATCGCTATCAGCCGCCGTACTTGCTTTTGGGATCTATTGCTGATGACTGCGCGCATTCGCTCCGCGGCGATTGCGGCGTTATGGCGCTCACGTTTATCACCATGTGCCGTATCGCGGGCGTGCCTGCCCGTTGGCAGAGCGGCCTGTATGTTGCGCCCGATTCGGTGGGGTCGCACGACTGGGCAGAGTTCTATACGCCGCAGACCGGTTGGCTCAACGCCGACGTGTCATTTGGATCTTCTGCTCGCAGGATGGGGGAGGAGTGGCGCCGCCGTCACTACTTTGGCAATCTCGACCCGTGGCGTATGGTGTCCAACAATCGATTCCAGGCAGAGTTTGAGCCCTCTTTCGACGGCATGCGCGAGGACCCTTACGATAACCAGATGGGTGAGGCTTCGGTCGACGGTCGCGGATGCCGTCGGCGCGAGATGCTCCGCACGGTCGAACTCATCGAAATGCTCGAAGTTCCATTTTCGGACTAATCGGTAGAAAGCTGTGATAAACTAACTCACGCATTGCGTGCCCGAGTGGCGGAATTGGCAGACGCAGTGGACTCAAAATCCACCGTTGGCAACAACGTGCGAGTTCGAGTCTCGCCTCGGGCACCATTCATGCAAGCGAGCGTTCAAGGGGGTTGCGGCCCCCTTTTTTCGTGCCGAACTCGCGTGAGCGCGCGAAGCGTTAAGCAAACAGGCCTGTGGCCTGTTTGTAGCGGAGCGTGGCGAGGACGCCATGCGCCCGAAGCCCGGGGCTTCGCGAAGTGAAGGTCCTTCGAGTCTCGCCTCGGGCACCATTCATGCAAGCGAGTGTTCAAGGGGGTCAAGGCCCCTTTTTCGTGTACGTAATGTGATAACGCGCTGTACGTGTTATTATTCGCAAGGCGTTGTTCCCGCAATGCCCTAAAGAGGAACCTGAGGGTTCCCACCTTTTGGCGCCAATGAGCAGCTGACTGGTCATACAACTTAGATTCCCTTCCTCAAATCGAGGAGGTCTATGTGTACGACCTGGTTGCTGAGAAGCGCCGGGTTATTTTTTTATGAATGGAGGTAGGGAAAATAGCTAAGTCTGATGACACCCGCATCAACGACGAGATCACTGCATCTTCGTGTCGTTTGATTGGCGTCGATGGCTCTCAGCTCGGCCTGTTCGCCATCCGCGATGCCCAGCGCGTCGCTGACGATCAGGGTCTCGACCTGGTCGAGATCGCTCCCAACGCGGAGCCGCCGGTCTGCAAGGTCATGGACTACGGTAAGTTCAAGTACCAGCAGGCCATGAAGGCCAAGGCCGCTCGTAAGAACCAGTCCAAGGTCGAGGTCAAGGAAATGAAGTTCCGACCCAAGATTGACGTTGGCGATTACGAGACCAAGAAGGGCCACGTTCTGCGTTTCCTCAAGAAGGGCGCGCGCGTTAAGATCACCATCATGTTCCGCGGCCGTGAGATGGCTCACCCGGAGCAGGGTCTTAACGTTCTCGAGCGTCTCGCCGAGGATCTCAAGCCTTACGCTACGGTCGAGTCCAAGCCTAAGATGGAAGGCCGTAACATGCTTATGCTGCTCGCCCCGATTAAGGGCGCCTTCGATGAGGATAAAGCGGCAAGCGATACCAAGTAACTAGTGTTCTGTAACCGATTAAGGAGTATTTCATGCCTAAGATGAAGTCCCACAGCGGCACCAAGAAGCGTTTCCGCAAGACTGGTACCGGCAAGCTTATGCGCGCCAAGGCTTTCAAGAGCCACATCCTGAGCAAGAAGTCCACCAAGCGTAAGCGTGGCTTCCGTCAGGAGACCGAGATCGCCGCTGCCGACCGCAAGGTCATCAAGTCGCGTCTCGCCTAAGTTCGCGTTCCCGTTTTTCGTTTTACCGTCTAGGAGTTGATAGAACATGGCACGTATTAAGCGCGCTGTTGCCGCCAAGAAGAAGCGCCGTACCGTTATGCACCGTGCGAAGGGTTACTACGGTGCCGCTTCGCGTACTTACAAGCATGCTAAAGAGCAGGTCCAGCACTCCCTGCAGTATCAGTATCGTGATCGCCGCAACAAGAAGCGCGAGATCCGTTCTCTCTGGATTACCCGTATCAACGCTGCTGCTCGCCTGAACGACATCTCTTACTCTCAGTTCATGCATGGCCTGAAGGTTGCCGGCATCGAGCTCGACCGCAAGGTCCTGGCTCAGATGGCTTACGAGGACATCGAGTCCTTCAACGAGCTGGCTACCATCGCCAAGAAGGCTCTCGAGGCCTAATAGATTCTCTTGAATCGCTAGGGGAGTGTCGCGTTGTGCGCGGCGCTCCCTCTTTTTATCTGAAGCGCGGTTTACATTGCTAAAAGCGCGGGTAGATAGACACTTACAGGTGACCGATCTCTATATATTCCTAAACCAAAGGGTCATCATCTGATACGTGCGGAAGATCCGCACCAGTCTTTCTATTAGCTATAGAAAGCGATATGTTGTGTAGGACTTGTGAAGAGTGGAATTGACGACCCACAGGGCTTCGCGGTCTGGCAATATATCTCCTTGCCGCGCGGCCCGGTCGGACCGGATCAGCCGCC
>CABUOA010000041.1 GCA_902493145.1 uncultured Collinsella sp.
CCGCGTGCATGCAGATCCTCAAGGCTCGCCTGTACGAGATTGAGCTCGAGAAGCGTGCCGAGGCCCTGGACGAGATTCGCGGACCCAAGACCACGATTGGTTTTGGCAACCAGATCCGCAGCTACGTGCTCTACCCGTACCAGATGGTTAAGGACCTGCGTACGGGCGTGGAGACCAGCAACGTCGAGGCCGTTCTTGACGATGGCGATTTGGATCCGTTTGTGATTGGCTATCACCGTTGGGCTACCGGCAACGCCGATGTAGAAGGCTCGGAGATCTAAAACATCGGGCGGCTTCAAGCCGATGCTAAGCCCAACGGTTGGACGGGTTTGTATTCGGAATAAACCCTGCGCAGGGGTGGTTTTTGTCCGGCGAATCGGTAGAATCGAATACAAGAAGAAGTTCAAAGCGCATCCGATGGGGTGCGCTTTTTTGAGGGAGGCAGCATGGCATATCGTCTGGACATTAAGCGCATTCTTTCGATGAACTTCTTTCACGACCTGCCCCAGATTATGTTGGGGTGCGCTCTGGCCGCTATTGCGACCGACCTGTTTTTGATTCCTAACGGCCTTGCTGCCGGTGGCGTTACGGGCCTTGCCACCATTATCCAGGCGGTCGGCGCATCGCGCGGTCTATCGCTTCCCGTTGGTATTCAGACGATCGTGATGAACGCCTTGCTGCTGCTGGTCGTTATGCGCGAGGGCGGCATGTTCTACGTGGTGCAGACGGCGACAGGCTTTGTGCTGCTGGGCTTTTTCACCGACCTGTTCGCTCCGTTTGTGGCGCCGCTGGCACATGCCGATCTGATGCTGCCCGCTATGTGGGGCGGCATCATCACGGGCATCGGTTATGGCATGGTGCTGCGCGCCGGCGCCAACACCGGCGGCTCGGACACGATTGGCCAAATCATCTCGCGTAATACCTCGCTGCCCGTGGGCTCGACCGTCATGGCGATCGATGTTGCCGTATGTGCGCTGTCGGCTCCGGTCTTTTCAATCGAAAATGCACTATATGCAGGCCTTTCGATGGTCATTAGCGGCTACGTGATCGATGCCGTGGTCGATGGCGGCAACAAGCGTCGTATGGTACTCATCATCTCGGACAAGTTCCCTGATATCGCTGCCGATATTATGTATGGCCTGGGTCGTGGTTGTACCAAGTTTAAGGCGACTGGCATGTATTCGGGTGCCGAGAAGCCGGTGATCATGGTCATCGTGAGCCGTCGAGAGCTCAATACCCTTAAGACGATCGTGCGCGAGCGCGATCCTCACGCCATTGTGACGGTCGCTGACGTTACGGAAGCCTTCGGCGAGGGATTCAAGGACATTAGCGCGTAGGGGTGACCGCGTTCCATCCAAAAGACGTTCACATTGATAAACCGTTTCATCAGCGGTTCTGCCTGCTAAATTGTTCAAATAATGATAAAAACTCTGGTAAAGCCATCAGTTTCCAGCATAATGAATGACGTACGTGCATTGCGGCTGTGTTGGGATTACCTTCGGTGCCGTGCGCATCTTGTCTAAAGAGGATGAAAGGAAGGCACAATGAGCGACGAAGAGCTCAAAAAGGTTGCCAACGAGGTAAGGAAGGGCATCGTCACCGGCGTGCACGCTGCCAAGTCCGGCCATCCGGGCGGTTCGCTCGGTGCTGCCGACATCATGACCTATCTGTACTTTGAGGAAATGAACGTCGACCCGTCCGATCCCCGCAAGGCCGATCGCGACCGTTTTGTGCTCTCCAAGGGCCATTGCGCTCCGGGCCTGTACGCCGTGCTCGCCGAGCGCGGGTTCTTCCCCAAGGAGGATCTTGAGACGCTGCGCCACATCGGCAGCCACCTGCAGGGTCACCCCAACATGAACGACACCCCGGGCGTCGACATGTCCACCGGCTCGCTCGGCCAGGGCATTTCCGCCGCCGTGGGCATGGCCGTTGCCGCCAAGCACTGGGGCGATACTTATCGCACGTACGCCCTGCTGGGTGATGGCGAGAGCGAGGAGGGCCAGGTCTGGGAGGCCGCCATGTTTGCCGGCAACCAGCAGCTCGATAACCTCTGCGTGATCGTCGACCACAACGGCCTTCAGATTGACGGTCCCGTCGAGGAGGTCAACGACCCCATGCCGCTCGCCGACAAGTTCCGCGCGTTCAAGTTCCACGTGGTTGAGCTCGCCGACGGCAACGACTTCGACCAGATCCGCGCCGCCTTTGCCGAGGCTCGCGCCACCAAGGGGCAGCCGACCGCCATTATCGCCGAGACCACAAAGGGCAAGGGCGTGTCCTTTATGGAGAACCAGGTTGGCTGGCACGGCAAGGCCCCCAACGATGAACAGTTTGAGCAGGCCATGGCAGAGCTCACGGCCGCCGGAGAGGAGCTCTAGGATGGCAGACGTCAAGAAAATCGCCACGCGTGTAAGCTACGGCGAGGCCCTCGTCGAGCTCGCCAACGAGCACGATGACTTTGTGGTCCTCGACGCCGACCTGGCCGCCGCCACGCAGACCGGTAAGTTTAAGGCCGCTTGCCCCGACCGCTTCTTCGATGTGGGCATTGCCGAGAGCAACCTGATGGGCGTCGCCGCCGGTATCGCGACCACTGGTCGTGTTGCCTTCGCGAGTACCTTTGCCATGTTCGCTGCCGGTCGCGCCTTTGAGCAGGTCCGCAACTCCATCGGCTACCCGCACCTCAACGTTAAGATCGGTGCCACGCACGCCGGCATCTCGGTGGGCGAGGACGGCGCCACGCACCAGTGCTGCGAGGATATCGCCCTCATGCGCGTCATCCCCGGCATGACCGTAATTATTCCCGCCGACGACGTGGAGGCCCGCGCCGTGACGCGCGCCGCCTACGAGTGCGACGGTCCGGTGTACATGCGCTTCGCCCGTTTGGCCTCGCCGGTTATCAACGACCCCGAGACCTACAAGTTCGAGTTGGGTAAGGGCATTGTCATGCGCGAGGGCGCCGATGTGACCATCATCGCCTGCGGCCTGATGGTCGGCGAGGCTCTCGAGGCCGCCGAGCAGCTCGCTGCCGAGGGCATCGACGCCGAGGTCATCAACATGCACACCATCAAGCCCATCGATGCCGACCTGATCGTCAAGAGCGCCACCAAGACCGGCCACGTCGTGACCGTCGAGGAGCACTCTGTGATCGGTGGCCTGGGCAGCGCCGTTGCCGACGTCCTGTGTGAGCAGTGCCCGACGCCGCTCAAGAAGATTGGCGTCAACGACACCTTCGGCGAGTCCGGCCCGGGTGCCGAGCTCCTGCACAAGTACGGCCTGGACGCCGCCAACATCGTGGCGACCACCAAGGAGTTCTTGGCATAAGGCAAGACGAGGCAAAGTATCGCGTCGACAACCGCAAACAAGCCAGAACAGGGGCGTCCTCAAAGAGGGCGCCCCTGTTTATGCTGAATTTAAATTAGAGTCCTGCCAAGCAAAGTTCCCATGGGGAAACGGGCCCATCCCAACAAAGTGCAATTCAGACCCTTCCAACTTTGTATGCGCAGCATCTCAAGTTGGTGCGTCGGCCCCATAGTAGCCGCAGGCCGGGCGCAGGGTTACCTCCCAAATCTTTCCGCGGCGCAGGCCGGCGTTTGTCCGCAGCTCCGCAGGAGCAGGACAAATGCCGGCCATGCGCGAGGACGATTTGGGAGGTAACCCTGCGCCCGGTCGGTGAGACCCAAACCCCGCCATGCTTCTTATGTGCAGTAAAGCTAATGCTGCTAAAATACAAAGCGCTCATGTAGTTTAAACGCACGACGATAAGGAGCACCAGTGGGTAACCACTTCCGTACCTCCGGTGCGGGCGATGATGCCCCCAAGACGCAGACGGGCGTCCAGGGCAGTCGTTTCGCCACTCCGGATTCAGAGGGCCAGCCTGTTGCTCAGGCCCCCGCTCAGCCGGCAGATCAGGCACAGCCGGCATCCGATCCCTTTGCCTACAATCCCACCAGCGATGTCGCGCTTTCCGGCACGGCGGGTTTTGAGCCCGTTCAGGCCGTGACCGCTCGCGTGGAGCAGCCTCAGGCTGGCGCCGCCACGCCGCAGCCTACCATGGCCGGCATTCCCGACCCCATGGCCCCTGCGACGCCGGTTCCTCAGCCTGCGCAGTCCGGTCTCTTTGCCGCTATTCCCGATCCCACGCAGCCTGCTGCCCCGGTGGTCGAGAGCGATCAGGCCGCCGAGGTCGCAAGCCTCGATAACGCGCTCAACAACCCCGATTTTACGTCGGTGTTTGCGCCCATCGATCCGCAAGCCAGCCGCAAGAAGATGGCCAAGCAGGCCGGTGTCGAGCCCGTCATCCTTATGGAGCATGTCACCAAGATCTATCCGGCACAGCCCAACAAGCCTGCACTCGACGACATCAACATCGAGATCTATCCGGGCGAGTTCGTCTTCCTGGTCGGTCATTCCGGCTCGGGTAAGACCACGCTGCTGTCGACGCTCAACCGCGACGTCAAGCCGACGAGCGGCCGCATCTTGGTTGCCGGTCAGGACCTCATGAAGATCAAGAACCGCAAGGTTCCGTTCCTGCGCCGCCAGATTGGCGCCGTGTTCCAGGACTTTAAGCTTCTGCCGCAAAAGACCGCCTACGAAAACGTGGCGTTTGCCCTGCAGTGCATCGGCAAGCCCAAGGGCGTCATTCGCAGCCAGGTGCCGGAGGTGCTGCGTCTGGTCGGTCTGGCCGATCAGATGGACTCGCTGCCCGACCAGCTTTCCGGTGGCGAGCAGCAGCGCGTTGCCGTTGCCCGCGCCATGGTCAACCGCCCGCCGCTTTTGATCTGTGACGAGCCCACGGGCAACCTCGACCCGGCGATCTCGCTGGGCATCATGAAGCTGCTCGAGCGTATTAACCGCACCGGCACCACCGTGATCGTCGCCACGCACGACCGCGAGATGGTCGATAGCATGCACCGTCGCGTGATCGCCCTCGAGGGCGGCCACGTTATCCGCGACCAGGAGAGGGGAGGTTACGGCAACTATGGCACCAACTAACGTGGGCTACTCCTTCAAAGAGGCAATCAGTCACTTCTTCCGTAACTGGACTACCTCGCTCGGCGCCGTCATCACGATCTTCCTTTCGCTGTTTATCATCGGCCTGTTCATCATGGGCTCCGCGATGCTGAACTCCGTGATCGGCACCGTCGAGGATCAGGTTGTCATCAACGCGTTCATTAGCGATGACGCCGATCAGGCCGATGTTCAGGCTTTTGAGGCCGAGCTTAAGACGTGGAATAACGTCAAGTCCGTGACCTATAAGGACAAGGACGACGCGCTGGCCGAGTATACGAGCAAGATGTCGGGCAACGCCGACGCCACCATGAGCGCGCTCGATGGCCAGAACCCGCTGCCGGCTTCGTTTGCAATTGAGATGGACGATCCGTCCAAGGTCGAGAGCACGGCCCAGAAGCTCAAGAAGAACGCCGACTTCCAGAAGATCGCGGATGACGGCGACGTTAACGCGAGCGTGCTGTACGGCCAAGAGGAAGTGAGCCGCCTGTTCCAGGTGACCAACTACATCCGCATCGCCGCCGTGGTGCTCGTTGGCCTTTTGACCTTTATCGCATTCATCTTCATCAACAACACGATTCGCCTGTCCATCACGGCGCGTCGTCGTGAGATTGCGATTATGCGTCTGGTCGGCGCCAGCAACGGCTTCATTCGCGGCCCGTTTATCACCGAGGGCGTACTGCAGGCCATTTTGGGCTCGCTGCTTTCCATCGGCGTTCTGGAGCTGCTGCGCAATCTGATGATTCCGCGTTTGCAGGAGAGCATCGGCTGGATGTCGTTTGCCCTGCCGATGCAGTACTACCTGGTGACCTATGCTGCGCTGATTCTGGTCGGTGTGATTATCGGTCTCTTTGGTTCTGCCATAGCCATGCGCCGCTACCTGCGCGTGTAGGCATGCCTGGAATTCATCCCTTCCAACGGGTCGTCTCTTATGGGGCGGCCCGTTTTTTGATCTCTAGGGGACGGCAGGAAAGCGAATCATTTGGGTAGACTCTTTGGAGTTCGTCATCGATAGCAAGGAGGCGCCATGGGGCGCAATAACAAGCATAAGCGCGGTGCTCGCAATAAGCGTGGGCCGGTGCGCAGCGAACGCCGTCCGAGCCTGACCGGGCGCGTGCAGCTCCATGAGCATGGCGCCTATGTCATAACCGAGAGCGGCGACTACAAGGTTATGGGCCGCGGTAAGCGCGAGATCATGGATGGCGATACCGTTGCCGTGAGCATTAAGAACAGCCCGCACGGTGAGCGGCGCGCCGTGATCGAAGGCGTGGTTGAGCGCGCAGCCATAAGCGTGGTGGGTACGTACCAGACCGCTGGTCCGCTCGGTGTGATCGAGCCGCTCGATTCGCGCCTGAAGGCCGACTTCTTCATTCTGCCCGAGGATACCTCGGCGGATCGTCTGGGCGTCCACCCGGGTGATGCCGTTGTCGCGCGCATTTTGACCTACCCGACGCGCCTGGAATCGGGCACCGTGACGATCGAACGCCGCATTGGCGGAGATGACGCGCCCGATTTGGGCGTTCAATACGTGATGGCGCGTTACGGCTATACCGATAGCTATCCCGAGGCCGCGCTGGACGAGGCCGAGGGGCTTTCGCTCGATGTGTCCGCGGCGCTTAAGGACCCGCTCCGCCGCGATCTGCGCGACCGCTTTGTCATCACGATCGACCCGGTCGACGCGCGCGACTTTGACGATGCCATTTCGCTTGAGCGCACGCCCGAGGGTGGCTACAAGCTGGGCGTGCATATCGCTGACGTTTCTCACTATGTGGCTTGGGACGGGCATATCGATCTTGAGGCTCGCCATCGTACGACATCGGTGTATCTGGCCGATCGCGTGCTTCCCATGCTGCCCGAACGCCTGTCCTGTGACCTGTGTTCGCTTCGCCCTGACGAGGACCGTCTTGCGTTTACCGTTGACATTGAACTCGATGCGCAGGGTCGCGTGCGGCATTACGATCCGTACCCCAGCGTGATTCGCTCGCGTGTGCGTATGGACTATGACGGCGCCGAGGCGCTGCTGGTGCGTGCCGGCGCGGTGGAGTATGGGGTGCTGGAAGGCGCCGCTGAGGATGTTGCGGCTGCTGAGGCCTCGCGCGAGGAGGCGCTTGAGCGCGGTCTTGCGTGCGAGGAAACTGCTCGCGGCTATAACGTCGACCTCGGCGATTTCCTTGTCGCCGCCAACGAACTCGCCGAACTTCGCCGTCGTATTCGTCGTGCCCGCGGCTCAGTCGATTTTGACACGGCCGAGATTCGCGCTCTATTGGATGAGGACGGAGTACCCGTGCAGATTGTGGCGCGCGAGCGTTCGTGTGCCACGTCGCTTATCGAGGAAGCCATGCTACTCGCCAACGAGTGCGTTGCAGAGTGGCTGGCAGACCGTGATATCGAGGCCTGCTATCGCGTGCATGAGGATCCGAGCCCCGATAGCCTGCACGGTGCCGCCGTTGCGCTGGCGCAGCTGGGCATCATCGACGATCGCCGTGCTGCCGGTATCGCCCTGGGGAGTCCCGATGAGCTACAGGCTGCAGTTGATGCTGCCGCCGGTACGGCCAACGCACCGCTCGTCAACACGCTGCTTCTGCGCAGCATGCAGCGCGCACTGTACAAGCCGCGCAACGAGGGCCACTTTGCGCTCGCCGCGCCGTGCTACTGTCACTTTACGAGTCCCATCCGTCGCTACCCCGATCTGGTGGTGCACCGCGTGCTCAAACTGCAGTTGGCCTATGAGCAGCTCGGCGGCAAGGACGCCCTGGTCCGTACGCCGCGGCTGATCGGCAAGGGGCGCGAGTCGCTGCCGCGCATTCTGCCGCAGATCTGCCGCGCATGCAGCGATGCCGAGCGCGCGGCAGATGCCGCTAGCCATGCGACGCAAAAGATCAAGATTGCCCAGTACTATGAGGACCGTCTGGGCGAGCGCTATGCCGGAACCGTCTCGTGGGTTAGCAGCATGGGCCTCTTTGTGCGCTTGGACCTGACGCAGGTCGAAGGCTTGGTTTCGATCAAGAGCCTGGGCAACGAGTGGTTCGAGTTCGACGAGGATGCGCTTACGCTGACGGGCGCCGACACGGGGACTCGCTATGAACTGGGCCAGCGCGTGATTATCGAGGTCTCGCGCGTCAATACCACGCGTGGGCACTTGGACTTTAAGCTTATCCATTAGCCAAATCTCGACTCATGGCGGGAGAGCGGAGGGCGGTCTTTCGGGGCCGCCCTCCGCATTTGGATCATGGCTACCTTGCCGTCTGCTCGGCCGCCCGCTTACCTGCTATTCGAGAGGTAAAACCTACCAAAATAAACCTGTCCCTTTTTGGCAGGTTTACAAGAAAGCGGGGATGAGATGGCGACGGTGTATGGTTATGCGCGGGTGAGTTCGCGCGATCAGAATCTTAATCGGCAGCTGGATGCGCTGGGCGCCTATGGCGTGGGCTCGGCGAATATTTATGCCGACCATGCGAGCGGCAAGGACTTCGATCGACCGCGCTATCGCGAGCTGCTGCACGTCCTGGGAGACGGGGACGTGCTGGTGGTGCTTTCTATCGACCGACTTGGCCGTAATTACTCCGAGATTCTTGAGGAATGGCGTCGCATTACCAAGGAGCTCGGGGTTGCCATTGTGGTGTTGGACATGCCATTGCTTGACACGCGCGCCAGGGCCAGCGGCGCGCCGGATGTGACCAATACCCTGATTGCCGATATTGTGCTGCAACTGCTGAGCTACGTGGCGCAGGTGGAGCGCGAGAATATCCATCGGCGCCAAGCGGAGGGGATTGCAGCGGCGCGGGCGCGAGGGGTCCGTTTCGGTCGACCTCGCAAGCCGTGCCCTCCTCAGTTTGAGCTGGTACGCGATAGCTATGAGGCAGGCGATATTACCCGCAGCCAGGCAGCAAAGTGCCTGGGCGTGTGCGTGGGGACGTTCGATCGCTGGATGCGCGAGGCGGGGTAGGGGTTTGCGCCGCTTTGGCGCTTCCTGTTGCGATTCAAATTTTGATACGGTGACGATGCCATTTGGGGCTACACTCGCTGATATTCAAAAAAGGAGGTAGGCCCTTGGCGCGCGTAAAACAAATAATCGGATGGACCGCGATCGTTCTGTTTACTGCAACGCTGGCGGGCATCTGGGTGCTGACGGAGCAAAATGCGGTGGAGACGTCGTTGCTGAGCGAGTCCACCGCGCGTGTGGTGGAGGGTCAAGCTACGGGCGTACAGGCTGCCGATGTCGCGGGTGAAGCTCAGACCGAGAACGGGATGACCGGGGGCACCGATTCGGCTGCTTCGAATGTCCGGTCTGGCCGACTTGCTTCCATTCGCATGTGGGTGGGCACGAACGTCCGTCGCGTTGCCCATACCGTAGAGTTTTTCTTCGTCGGATTGTTCGCCTCGGTGGTCGTGGTTTGCTTTTCCAGGCGTCCGTGGAGCGTATGCTCCCGTTGCGTGCCCGTGTTGCTCTTTTGCGCCGTCTGCTCCGTTGGCGATCAGGTACATAAGATCTTTGTTCCCGGCAGGCATTTCGACGTTATCGATTTAGGATTCGATGCTGCGGGCTATGTCACCGCCATGCTGTTGGTATTGCTGGCAGCGGTGTTGGTGCGCCATGCGACTCGGCCGATCGGCGCCCATGCGAGGCGCTAGCCGGTAACAAGCCCGTTTTTGATAATGCGATCTTGTTGAATTATTTTGTGTCGCGCGTATTTCCGAGCGGTCGGATTTGAGGGGCGAGCGGTAGAACGCTCGCCCTTTGTGCGCCACGATGCGGCACAATGTACCGTAAAAGCTGTTTATATCCGGTACGAATCGTTCGTTGGTCTTTAATTCTTCTCAACGGAGGTGTTTGAGATGGCAAACGGATTGCTTTTGCGGCTTCGCGAGCGTGAGCTCAGCGCGAGCCCGGCGGAACGCAATGTCATCGCATATGTAAGCGCTCATCCGCACGAGGTGGTCGGGCTGTCCGTCCGCGGTCTTGCCGATGCCACGTTCTCCTCGCCCTCGAGCATTTTGCGCTTTTGCAAGCGCTTGGGTTTTGCGGGCTACAAGGAGTTCCAGCGCGAACTGATTGCCGAGCTGGCGCTCTTGGGTGACAAGAAAGACGTTGCCCTCGAGGACATCTCCATGGATGACAGCGTCGAACGTATCGTGGGGAAGGTGATGAAAAGCAACGTGCGCACGATCGAAGCGACGGCGCGAACGCTCGATTACACCGTCTTGGAGCGATGTGCGGCCTATCTTAAGCGGGCACGCGCGGTCAATCTGTTCGGTATCGGTGCCTCTCGTTTGGTCGCGCACGATCTGGCGCAAAAGCTCATGCGTGTCGACAAAGAGTGCCATCTGTACGACGACTGGCATGATCAGCTCTTGTGTGCCAAGAACATGCATGAGGGCGATATGGCAATCGCCTTTAGCTACTCGGGCTTGACGCAAGAGGTGCTGGGCTGCGCCGCCGAGGCCCAACGTCACAACTGTCCCGTTGTGGCCGTGACCAAAGTAGATGGATCATCCAAGCTTGCCACCATGGCCGATGCCGTGCTCGGCGTCGCTGCGAGTGAGCCCTTGGTCCGCAGCGGTGCCATGGCTTCGCGTATGGCCCAGCTTATGGTTGTCGATGCCCTGTACGCTGCTTACGTTGTCAGCGACTACGAACGGGCGACACATGTCATTAAGCAAAACTACATCGAGAAACAGGAAAGATGAGGTGAATGAAATGCTCGATTTAACAAAATTCACGACCGAACAGCGTAATCAAAGGTCTATGGACCTCGATACGATGACATCGCTGCAAATCGTCACGACGATGAATGATGAGGATCTTCGTGCCGTCCAGTCGGTCACAAAAGTGCTGCCCCAGGTTGCCACAGCAATCGACTGGGCTGCTGAGGCACTCGAGCGCGGCGGGCGCGTCTTTTACATGGGCGCAGGCACCAGCGGTCGTCTGGGCGTACTCGACGCTTCGGAGTGTCCGCCCACGTTTGGCGTGTCACCCGATCTGATTGTCGGGCTCATTGCCGGAGGCGAGACGGCGTTTATCAAGGCTGTCGAAGGTGCCGAAGACAGCGAGGAACTTGGCGCGAGCGACCTGCGGGAGCGTGGACTCTCGGACAAGGATCTTGTCGTTGGCCTGGCGGCAAGCGGCCGTACTCCCTATGTGGTGGGCGGCCTTGTGTACGCCAAGGCAACTGGGTGCAAGACCATTGCAATTGCCTGCAACCAAGGGTCAAAGATCGGGGAGAGCGCAGATCTTGCCATTGAACCCGTGCCCGGTCCCGAGGTGCTGACCGGCTCAACGAGGCTCAAGGCGGGAACGGTTCAAAAACTCATCCTCAACATGATTTCAACCGGTGCCATGGTCAAGATCGGCAAGGTATACCAAAACCTGATGGTCGATGTGCAGCAGACGAACGAGAAGTTGGTGGTGCGCGGCCAGAACATCGTGATGGAGGCGACCGGCTGCACGCGCGAGCGCGCTATTCAGGCGCTTGCAGATGCCGGCGGCCACGTAAAAACCGCTATTGTCTCGGTGCTGCTGGACTGCGATGCCGAGCAGGCTGCGGTAGCTCTTGGGCGGGCGCGAGGCCATGTCCGTGCTGCGGTGAGTGGCCATGAGAAGAGCAATGCCGATGCCCAATAGGTGCGCGGCGTGATCTGATACGACATCCAGACGAGATACCCAATACAAGGAGGAGTTATGACGAACAAAGAGCTGGCTCAAAAGCTGCTGGACCTTTTGGGCGGTAAAGACAACGTGCTGGCAAACGCGGCGTGCATGACGCGCCTGCGCGTGACCGTCAAAGACACGGGCAACGTTGACACGGAGGGCATTAAGGCACTCGACGGCGTGATGGGCCTGGTCGAGGACGACACGATGCAGATCGTGTTGGGTCCGGGCAAGGTGAATAAGGTGCTCGAGGAGTTCTCCAAGTTCACCGGCCTTGCGAAAGGCGTTGCCGACGAGAGCGTGGTTGACGCTGCGGCCACAAACAAGGCCGCGCAGAAGGCCAAGTACGAGTCCAAGCCGGTTCAGGCCTTCCTCAAGAAGATTTCCAATGTCTTCGTCGCCCTGCTTCCCGGCATCATTGCGGCTGGCCTCATCAACGGTATCTGCAACGTCATTAACGTCTCGACGGCAGGCGCGCTTGCAGGCGAGTGGTGGTACCAGGGCATTCGTTCCATGGGCTGGGCCCTGTTTGCCTATCTGCCCATCTTGGTGGGCTATAACGCGGCGCGTGAGTTTGGTGGCTCCGCTGCGCTGGGCGGCATCGCCGGCATGATGTGTATCGCCAACAGTGCCATGCCCCTGCTTGCGCCTGGCGCGGCTGATCCTGCCGCTGCCATTCTGCTGCCGCTCACCAATGCGCAGTACAACCCCGCAGCGGGCGGCATGATCGCGGCTCTTATCGCTGGCGCATTTTTTGCCTGGATGGAGCGTCAGATTCGCAAGGTTATGCCCAACGCACTCGACACATTCTTGTCCCCGCTGCTGGTGCTCATCATCGGCGCCTTTGCTCTGATGCTCGTCATCCAGCCGGTTGGCGCATGGCTGACGACTGCCATCTTTAGCGTTTTGACCTTTATCTTCGAGAAGCTGGGCGTCCTGGGCGGCTATATCCTGTCGGCAGGCTTCTTGCCGCTGGTTTCCGTCGGCCTGCATCAGGCGCTCACGCCGATCCACGCTATGCTCAACGATCCCGACGGCGCTACCAAGGGCATCAATTACCTGCTCCCCATCCTTATGATGGCTGGCGGCGGCCAGGTCGGTGCCGGTTTGGCGCTGTACTTTAAGACCAAGAACGCCAAGCTCAAGAAGTACGTCGCAGAGTCCATTCCCGTTGGAATCCTCGGTGTGGGCGAGCCTCTGATGTATGCCGTTACGCTGCCGCTCGTTCGTCCGTTTGTAACGGCCTGCCTGGGTGCCGGATTTGGCGGCGCGCTCGCGGCGCTGCTTCACATCGGCACGGTTTCTCAGGGCGTTTCCGGTCTGTTTGGCCTGCTGATCGTCGTTCCTGGTCAGCAGCTCGGCTACGTTGCCGCTATGCTGCTTGCCTATGCCGCCGGCTTTGTCCTGACGTGGTTCTTTGGCGTCGACGAGCAGAAGATCAACGAGTTCTTTGGCGAGTAGTTTGATATCGCGAGCCGTGTTGCTCAGGGCTCGCGGCGCGCGGCAGATTTCTTGATGCTATGGTTGTGCCGGCGGGGCCAACTGCTCCGCCGGCCTTTTTTAAAGGAGTGTTGAAGCGTGAAAACGGGTATTTCGATTTATCTTTCCAACCCTCTGCAGGATATTGAGCGGACGATTGAACACGGTGCCGCGGCGGGTGCGCGCTATGCGTTCACCTCGCTGCATATTCCCGAGGATGGGGGAGCGGCGTATGCCGATAAGGTCCGTCA
>CABUOA010000042.1 GCA_902493145.1 uncultured Collinsella sp.
GCGACCATCATGATCGGGGCTACCGACACCCAGGTCGTCTTCGAGGCCGGCAACACCACCTACGTGTCGCGCCGCATCGAGGGCGTGTACCCCAACTACAAGCAGCTCATCCCCGATTCGTGCGTGACGAGCGTCAAGATCGACGTCGCCGCCTTTAACGCCGCCCTCAAGCGCGTGGCCGTTATCGCGAGCGCCAACCCCGCCGTCAAGTTCGAGATCGATGTCGAGAACGGGCAGATGGGCCTGTCCTCCATCTCCAATGACCAGGACCTTGCGCAGGAGACGATCGATGTCGAGGCCGAGGGCGAGTCGGGTACCATCGCCTTCAACTACCACTACATCTTCGGCTGCCTCAATGCCCTGTCCAAGGAGAAGGAGATCACGCTGGAGCTCAAGAGCTACTCGCAGGCGGGCATCTTCAAGTCCTACGACAAGATCAACTACCTGTACCTGGTCATGCCGGTTCGCATCTAGCGCTGCGCCATGACCATGTTCGCCCGCGATCTTTCCGTCGCGCACTACCGCAGTTTCGAGAGCTATCGTCTTGCCCTGGACGATGGCGTGACGATACTTGCGGGACCCAACGCGGCGGGAAAGACCAATCTCATAGAGGCGCTGCAGCTGCTGACGAGCGGCGCCTCGTTTAGGCATCCGACCGCAGCCGAGCTCGTCCATGATGGCGTGGGCTCGTGCAAGATCGAGCTGAGGCTCGAGGGCGACGGCCGCGTACTTGATATGGGATTGAGCGCGGAGGACGGTAAACGCTCGTTTAGCCGCAACGGCAAGAGATGCTCTGCCGCCGGTGTGCGCGGGGTTCTGCCGAGCGTGCTGTTTTGCCCCGACCATCTGGACATGGTTAAGCGAGGCGCCAGTGTGCGCCGCGCCGCCCTCGACGACTTTGGCATGCAACTGAGCGCACGCTATGCCGATCTTGCGAGCACCTATGGTCGCTGCGTGACCCAGCGTAACGCCTTGCTCAAGGAGGCCTGGTGCTGCCGCGAGATGCTCGGCGCGTGGAACGATTCGATTGCCCGCGCGGGCGCGGCTCTGCTCGTGCACCGGTTGGCCCTGCTCGACCGGCTGGCGGGCCATGTGCGTGCTGCCTACGGGCAAGTGGCGTCCGGTGAAGCCGCCAACGTGTCCTATGCGTCCACGCTGGGGGATTTGCCCCAGGTCGAGGATCGCGAAGAGCTGAAGGGCTGGGCGTACGAGCGCATGCTGGCTGCCCTTGATGGGCACGCCGACGAGGAAATTCGCCGCGGCGTGACGCTGGTGGGACCGCATCGCGACGAGATTGAGTTTACCGTTGCGGGTCGCTCCGCCCGTTCATTTGCCAGCCAAGGACAGCAGCGAACGTTGGTACTGTCCTGGAAGGTGGCCGAGGTGGCCGTGGCTCGCGATGTCCTGGGCACCGCCCCGCTGCTGCTTTTGGACGACGTGATGAGCGAGCTCGACGGCGAGCGTCGCGGTGCTTTCCTGCGGCTGATCGGCGATGATATCCAGACGGTCATAACCACGACCAACCTGGGGTACTTTACCGATGACCTGCTTGATCGAGCCAAGGTGGTGAGCATGGGTGAGACGTGCTAATTACGAGCGCGAGAGCGAAACGGTCGCCTTCAGTGGCTTTTTGAACGCAGAGCGCCAGCGCATCCTGGCGGCTGCGACCCCTGAGCGCCGTGCGCAGATGGAGGCCGCCGAGGAGTCGCGCGCGGTCTATCGCGCGTGGAACGCGGTGTGCTCGGGCACGCGCGAGGGGCGGCATGTGACGGGCCTGCGCTACCTGCCCGAGTCCAATGAGCTGCTGGTATATCTCGACTCGCCCTCGTGGACGCAGGAAATGACGTTGTTGCGCGAGATCATCCGCGCGCGCATGGAGCGCGCCGGTGCGCATGTGGACGGCCTGGTGTTCAAAACCACCGCGCCCGGTCACACGCCGCCCGCCGCCAAGGAGCGCCTTCGCCCAGCGACGACCGAGCGCCCGCCGGCCCCACACGCCGACCTCAGCGATGCCGAGCGCACCGAGATTGAGCGCCAAGTGGCGCCCATCGAAGACCAAAAACTGCGCGAGGCCCTCGAGAACGCCATGAGAGCCAGTGCCGAGTGGGCCAAGGGCGTGCAAAGCAAAAAAGAGCCTTAAATCGCATCTGGTGGCCTTGTAGAGCCAAATACCCTCGTTCCCGAGGGTATTTTTTTACGATAAACTAGTAAGGCTGTACACATTTTCTTGACTGAAGGAGGACGTGTGGCAAACGAAAACGATTACGATGGCGGCGAGATTAAGATTCTCGAAGGTCTCGAGGCCGTTCGTAAGCGCCCGGGCATGTATATCGGCTCGACGAGCGCCAGCGGTCTGCATCACCTGGTGTGGGAGATCGTTGACAACTCCGTCGACGAGGCCATGGCCGGTTTCTGCACCGAGATCCAGGTGACGGTCCACGCCGACAACTCCATCACGGTCGTCGACAACGGGCGCGGCATCCCCGTCGACGAGCACCCTGTTAAAAAGATCCCGACGCTCGAGGTCGTTATGACGATCTTGCACGCCGGCGGTAAGTTCGATAACTCGGCCTATAAGGTCTCGGGCGGCCTGCACGGCGTAGGCATCTCCGTCGTCAACGCACTGTCCAAGCGCGTGGTCGTTCAGGTTCGTCGCGATGGCAACACCTACGAGATGGAGTTCTCGCGCGGCAAGACCGTCAAGAAGATGGAGGTCGTGGGCACCTCGGATTCGACGGGCACCACCGTCACCTTCTGGCCCGACGACGAGATCTTCGAGACCTGCATCTACGATTTCGATACGCTGCACAACCGTCTGCAGGAGACAGCGTTCCTCAATAAGAACCTTAAGATTGTGCTGACCGACGAGCGCGAGGCGACTCCCCACGTGGAGGAGTTTTGCTACGAGGGCGGCATCGTCGACTTCGTCAAGTTTCTCAACGAGGGCAAGGACGTCCCCGAGGCCTTTAAGGAGCCCATCTACATCGAGGGCAAATCGGATCCGGACGCGCCTGTGGCCAAGATGGGCGAGGTCGAGGTTTCCCTGCAGTGGAATAGCGGCTACGGCGAGAACGTCATGTCGTTTGCCAACGACATCTACACTCCCGAGGGCGGTATGCACCTTGAGGGCTTTCGCACCGCGCTCACCCGCGTGATCAACGACTACGCGCGCAAACAGAACCTGCTCAAGGAAAAAGACGCCAACCTGACCGGCGACGATGTGCGCGAGGGCCTTTCGGCCGTTATCTCGGTTAAGCTGCCCGATCCGCAGTTTGAGGGCCAGACCAAGGCCAAGCTCGGTAGCTCCTATATGCGCGCGCTCACGCTCAAGATCGTGACCGACGGCCTCGCCGATTACTTGGAGGAGCATCCCAAGCCCGCCCGCGAGATTGTCAAGAAGGCGCAACAGGCCTGCAAGGCGCGCAACGCCGCCCGCAAGGCGCGCGAGGCGACCCGCCGCAAGAGCCTGCTCGAGACGGCGTCCCTGCCCGGTAAGCTCGCTGACTGCTCGGTGCGCGATGCCGAGCTGACCGAGCTTTTCATCGTAGAGGGTGACTCGGCAGGCGGTTCGGCCAAGGACGGCCGTCGCCGAGACATCCAGGCGATTCTGCCCCTGCGCGGCAAGATTCTGAACGTCGAGCGCGTTGGTGACCATCGCGCGTTCTCGAGCGACACCATCCAGTCGCTGATTACCGCGATCGGCTGCGGTGTCACGACGAGTGCCGGCGACGGCGGCGACTTCGATATCACCAAGGCGCGCTACCACAAGATCATCATCATGACCGATGCAGACGTCGACGGTGCGCATATCCGCATCCTGCTGCTGACGTTCTTCTACAAGTACATGCGTCCGCTGATCGATGCCGGCTACGTCTATGTTGCCTGTCCGCCCATCTTTGGCATCAAGGTGCGCAACAAGATCCACTACGTGTATCCCAACGGCCGCCAGCCCGAAGACGAGATCCTACGCGACACCATCCAGGGTCTGGGACTGAACCCCGACGATAACGACGAGGACGGCAAGGCCAAGGACGGCAAGATCACCAAAAAGCGCAAGGGCTATACCGTCCAGCGCTACAAGGGCCTGGGCGAGATGGACCCCAAGCAGCTTGCCGCGACGACGATGGACCCCAAGACCCGCATTCTGCAGCGTGTGTCGATCGAGGACGTCGTGGTGGCAGACCGCGCCGTGCGCGAGCTGATGGGTTCCGAGGTCGGCTATCGCCGCGAGTACATCGAGAAGCATGCACATGATGCACGCTTCCTAGACGCCTAGCTTTCCCAGGCACCCCATCTTGCCCTTCAGGATTTCGGGCGCCGCACGCAAGGCGTGCGCCCTCATCCTTCAGGGCAACCTGGGGCACCTGGAAAACCTAGGAGGGTTATCCGGCATTCCCGGTAATCCGTCTCCGTGGTAGGGAACTAATGGACCACGCAAACCATGAGGAGGTAACGTGGCAGACGATATCAACAATAACGAGGGCATGGGCGAGGCCGGCGACGCCGGCATGCCCGACGATCTGAGGCGCCTGCTTGCCCGTGCTGAGCAGGGCGAGGACGGCGATCCGGACGCCTATAACCCCGATGCCGATGATGACGAGGAAGAGGACGACGGTGAGCTCGAGGAGAGCTTTGGCGAAGTCGACCGTGGCGCCTCGGCCGGCGAGGATATCAATGGCGGCCAGCTCCAGATTTCGGAGTTCGGTCGCGAGATGAAGCAGTCGTTTATCGAGTATTCGATGTCGGTCATCACGGCGCGCGCCCTGCCGGACGTGCGCGACGGCCTAAAGCCGGTGCACCGCCGCATCCTGTACGCGATGAACGAGAGCGGCATCTACCCCAACCGCCCGCACAAGAAGTCGGCCTGGACGGTCGGCGAAGTTATCGGTAAGTACCACCCGCATGGCGACTTCGCGGTCTATGAGGCCATGGTCCGCCTGGCGCAGTGGTTCTCCATGCGCACGCCGCTCATCGACGGCCACGGCAACTTCGGTAACATCGACGGCGACGGCGCGGCGGCCATGCGTTACACCGAGAGCCGTCTAGCAAAGCCCGCCATGGAATTGCTGCGTGACTTGCAGAAGGATACCGTCGACTGGCAGCCCAACTACGACGAATCGCTCGCCGAGCCTCAAGCGCTGCCTGCGCGCTTCCCCAACCTGCTGGTCAACGGCAGCCAGGGCATCGCCGTCGGCATGGCCACCAATATCGCCCCGCATAACCTCACCGAGGCGATCGAGGCAACCTGCTACCTGATCGATAATCCCGACGCCACTGTCGACGAGCTCATGCAGATCATGCCCGGTCCGGACTTCCCCACCGGCGCCATCATCATGGGCAGTGCCGGTATTAAGCAGAGCTACGAGACCGGCCGTGGCTCCATTACCGTGCGCGCCAAGGCTCACGTGGAGTCCACCAAGACCGGCCGCAGCCGCCTGGTCTTTACCGAGATTCCCTACATGGTCAACAAGGGCACCCTGCAGGAGAAGATCGCCCAGCTCGTCAACGACAAGCGCATCGAGGGTATCTCGGATATGCGCGATGAGTCCAACCAGAAGGGTATCCGTCTGGTCATCGAGCTCAAGAAGGGCGTCATTCCGCAGGTCGTGCTCAACAACCTGTATAAGTACACCTCGCTGCAGACGACCTTCGGCGCCAACAACCTGGCGCTCGTCAACGGCGTTCCCAAATGCCTGAGCCTGCGCGAGATGCTGCAACACTACATCGACCACCAGGTCGACGTCGTCACTCGCCGCACCCGCTTCGACCTTAAGAAGGCTCAGGCCCGCGCGCATATCCTCGAGGGTTACCTGATGGCCCTTGACCATATCGACGAGGTCATCAGCATCATCCGTTCCTCACAGACCGATTCCGAGGCCAGCAGCCGCCTGATCGAGCGCTTTGGCTTTACGCCCGAGCAGACCACGGCCATCCTCGAGATGAAGCTGCGCCGCCTGACCGGCCTGGAGCGCGACAAGATTCAGGAAGAGCTGGACGGCCTGCGCCGCGCCATCGCCTACTACGAGGACCTGCTGGCGCACGAGGAGAAGATCCTGGGCGTCATTAAGGAAGAGATGCGCGAGATCTCCAAGAAGTTCGGCGATAAGCGCCGCACCGAGATCAGCCATGTCGAGAAGGACCTGGACGTCGAGGACCTCATTGCCGATGAGGACATGGTCGTGACCATCACCCACACCGGCTATGTCAAGCGCATCCCGGTGGCCGCCTACCGCGCCCAGAAGCGCGGCGGCAAGGGCGTGTCGGGCGTCAACCTCAAAGAGGACGACGTCATCGACGAGATGTTCATCGCGTCCACGCACGAGTACGTGCTGTTCTTCTCGAGCAAGGGTAAGGTCTATCGCCTGAAGGTGCACGAGCTGCCGGTGGGTACGCGCCAGGCGCGCGGTACCGCGATCGTCAACCTGCTGCCCTTCGAGGAGGGCGAGAAGATCGCGAGCGTCATCAGCTGCCGCGAGTTCCCTGCCGACGAGTACCTGATGTTTGCCACCAAGAGCGGCATGGTCAAGAAGACCGTAATGAGCGCATATGACCGCAGCCGCCGCGACGGCCTGATCGCTATCAACCTGCGTGACGACGACGCGCTGCTAAACGTGCGCCGCGTGCGCGAGGGCGACAAGATTATCCTGGCCACCACCGCGGGCAAGGCGATCATGTTCTCCGAGGAGCAGGTGCGCGCCACCGGCCGCGATACTAGCGGCGTTCGCGGTATCGGTATGAAGGACGGCGTGAGCGTTCTGGGCATGGAAGTCACTAACGGCAACGGCGATCTATTCGTCATCACCGAGCGCGGCTACGGCAAGCGCACGCCGGTCGCGGACTACCCGGAGCAGAATCGCGGCGGCCAGGGCGTCTACACCATCCAAATGACCGAGCGTAAGGGCAACCTCGCGGCCATGAAGACGGTGGGCCCGCAGCACGAGTTGTTCATCGTGACGGAGGGCGCGACGGTCATTCGCGTCAAGACCGATGAGATTAGCCAGACTGGCCGCGCCACCCAGGGCGTCAAGATGATGACCGTCGACGACAACGACCGCATCTGCGCCGTAGCCCGCATGACGGCCGCCAAGGAGAAGCCCGAAGGCGAAGCCACAGAAGACGGCTCTGCCCCCGAAGAAACCCCTGTCGATCTAGGCGACGGCAATGACATGCCAGAAGATCTCCTCGACGAGTAAGAGGCCCTAGCTGATAGAAAATATCAGACCCCATATATCGGCGGTCGGCGCACCTGCGCGCCGACCGCTTTTTTGACAAGCTTGGAGCCCCGTGTCAGACGGCTGGGCGAGATGGGTTAGGTTTGTCGCGAGTTCCGCACGCAAAGAAGGCCACTTAATGTGGCCTTCGTCTTGCGCAGGACTGCCCGAGCAGCAAACCTAACCCATCTCGCCCAGCCGTCTGACGCACCCCTCAAAGATTTTCAAAAAAGTTGTTGACGCGCGCGTAACGACTCGTCTAATATATCCCTTGCGCGATGGACCTGTAGCTCAGTTGGTTAGAGCGTCCGGCTGATAACCGGGAGGTCACAAGTTCGAATCTTGTCAGGTCCACCACTTTCTTTCGCAATAAACACCCCAGCGAGAGCCGAGTCGCCGCTGGGGTGTTTATTACTGTCTCCGTGGGGGTTTAGCTCAGCTGGGAGAGCGCGGGCTTTGCAAGCCTGAGGTCAGGGGTTCGATCCCCCTAACCTCCACCATGATGGACCTGTAGCTCAGTTGGTTAGAGCGTCCGGCTGATAACCGGGAGGTCACAAGTTCGAATCTTGTCAGGTCCACCATCAAAACTGTGAAGAGCCCTGGGGCGTTGCCTCGGGGCTTTTTTCTTACCTACTGAAAGTAGTCAAAAAAGCCCCGCCCCAAATTAACTACTTTGATTTTGTGTGCTGTGCGAAAGTTTGGGTAGTATAGCTATTCAATGCGGCGGGCTGCCGCGTGTTAACCGCTACGTACCGGAGGTGTTCCATGGTTCGTGTCGACATAGAGACCATCGTCATGGCCGCCGGTCCCGTGCCATCGCTTATCGTACTTCGTGAGCGCAGCAGCAAATCGGACTCGCCCGCGCCGCTGCGTTCCCTTTCCATTCAGACTGGTTCGTTTGAAGCTGCTGCCATCAGCCGCGGCATCGATAGCGGCCGCGCCGAGCGCCCGATTACCCATGACCTGCTGCTCGACACCGTCGACGCCCTGGGCGCCAAGCTCGAGCGCATCGAGATCGTTCGCGCCGAGCCGCCGGTGTTCTACGCGACGATCGTCGTACTGGCCGATGGCGAGGAGCGCAAGATCGACGCCCGTCCCAGTGATGCCATTGCCCTTGCCGTGCGCAGCAATGCTCCCATGTTTGTGGAGGACGACATCATGAATCGCCTGGGCACTGTTTCTACCCACGCCGAGGAAGTCGACGACGAGCAGGAGTTCGAGAAGTTCGACGAGTTCGTCCATACGCTCTCCCCCGATGACTTCTAAATGTCTGGCACGCGAGCGGAGAGGTCGCTGATGGGTACCCGCGTATCGGCTGAAGTGGCCGCCATCGCGCGTGAAGCCCAGATGCGCTCGGAGGCTTCTGAGGCGGCTCGCATTGCCTATGTGACGCAGGCCCGCACGCTTCGCGAGCGCCGCGGCTCGTTTATCAAGATGGTTGTCGTCTCCGCCCTTGTCGCGGCAATCTGCTCGCGCCTTCGTGGTACAGTTGGTGCGCTTGGGTTTTCGATTTCAACAGGCTTGGTAATCTGGGGCGTGGTCGATGCGGTAATGCTGACCAACCAGATCAAGGTACTCGACAAGCGCGCGATGGATATGATGCGCGCCCGCGACGCTGCCGCCAAGATCGCTGCCGAGGCACAAGAACTGTAACGACGCCGGACTCGATGGGAAGGTCTAAAGATGGCACAGGATATGCAGGACGCCGGTAACGTCTCCGCCGAGCTCGACGCCATGGTGTGCGATCTGATTGGCGCCTTCTTGGACGACCTGGCCGCGGGCGAGAATCCGGGCGTAGTTGTGGCGATCGAGGACGCTGCTTCCAACCGATATCTGGCGGCGCTCGACGAGGACGGCGAAGAGGCGTGCCTCGAGGCGGCCACCAACTTTATCTCCGAGCACAAGATGGGTCTTAAGGACGAGGGGCTGGGCCGCATCGCCCGTTACGCTATCGGCTACACCGGTTGTGTCGAAATTGACGGCGGCTATCACGACGCCCTGCTCGTGAGCTTCTTCGAAACCACGCTCGAGAGCGGTTTTTCGGCATACGTGCTGTATGAGGGCATGGGTGCCGGCGATGGTTTTATGTGGAGCGACCCTGAACCTGCAGGTGAGGAAACCCCTCTTATCTAAAATCGCTAAAATAAACGAGTTTTCGGTAAAAGGCTCAATATTCCCGCCGAGCGTTGCATTGCTGGGTGGGTCGCATACGCGTGCCGTTTGTATATGGATAGAAGATAGGGGAACTACATGCGCGTAGACAATCTGAGGAACATCGCCATCATCGCCCACGTCGACCACGGCAAGACGACGATGGTCGACAAGCTCCTGCGTGCCACGGACGCCTTCCGTGCCAACCAGCAGGTCGAGGACCGCGTCCTGGACTCTAACGACCAGGAGCGTGAGCGCGGCATTACGATTCTCGCCAAGAACATCTCTATCGAGTACAAGGACGTCAAGATCAACGTCATCGACACCCCGGGCCACGCCGACTTTGGCGGCGAGGTCGAGCGTGTACTGCGTATGGCCGACGGCGCCCTGCTGCTGGTTGACGCTTTTGAGGGCCCCATGCCCCAGACCCGCTTCGTGCTGCGTCACGCTATTGACACCGGCCTCAAGATCATGATCGTCATCAACAAGATCGATCGTCCGGGCGCCAACCCCGAGAAGGCCTACAACGACTGCCTGGACCTCATGGCCGACCTGGGTGCCACCGACGACCAGCTCGAGTTTGCCATGGAGCACGTGGTCTACGCCAGCGCCATGAATGGCTTTGCCCGCCTTGACCCCAACGACGGCAACATGGACATGTATCCGCTGCTCGATATGATTATCGACGACATGCCCGCGCCCGAGGTTGACGAGAACGCCCCGCTGGCCATGCAGTGCGTGACTATCGACCACTCCAACTTCGTCGGCCGTATCGGCATCGGTCGCGTGTACTCCGGCGCCATTCACCAGGGCGATCAGATCCTGGTTGTCAAGAACGATGGCTCCAGCGCCACCGCTACCGTCAAACAGCTCTTTACCTTCGACTACCTGGGCCGCACCGAGTGCCAGGAAGTCGGCGCCGGCGACATCGCTGCCGTCGTGGGCATCGACCGCACCGATATCGGCGATGTTTACACCGACCCCGAGAACCCCGTTGAGCTCGAGCCCATCGAGATCGACCCGCCGACCCTGTCCATCGTCTTTGAGGCTTCGACCTCCCCGCTCGTCGGCCGCGACGGCGACATCGTGGGCGCCCGTCAGCTCAAGGAGCGCCTGTTCAACGAGGCCGAGAACAACGTGACCATGAAGATCGAGGAGCTCGAGGACAAGAGCGGCGTCGAGGTCTCGGGCCGCGGCATCCTGCACCTGTCCGTCCTGATGGAGTCCATGCGCCGCGAGGGCTTTGAGTTCCAGGTCGGCCGTCCCCGCGTTCTGTTTAAGAAGGACGAGAACGGCAACAAGATGGAGCCCGTCGAGCAGGCCGTTGTCGAGTGCCCGGACGAGTACTCGGGCAAGGTCGTCGAGGTCTTCGGCACCTCCGGCGGCATCATGACGAGCATGGATACCTCGGGCATCGTGACGCACCTCGAGTTTAAGATCCCGACGCGTGGCATCATGGGCCTTAAGAACCGCATCATGAACGTCACCCACGGCGAGGGCGTGTTCTACCACACCTTCCTGGATTACGGTCCTTACGCCGGCGAGATCGGTAACCGTCAGAACGGCGCCATGATCTCCATGACCACCGAGAAGGCCGTCGCCTACGCTCTGGGTACGCTGCAGGAGCGCGGCCAGCTGTTTGTTGAGCCGGGCACCGAGTGCTACGAGGGCATGATCGTGGGCGAGCGCAGCAAGGCTGGCGACATGGTCGTCAACATCGCCCGCACCAAGAACCTGGGCAACCAGCGTTCCTCGACCTCCGATATCTCCGTCCAGCTGGTGCCGCCTCGCACCTTCTCGCTGGAGGAGGCGCTGGAGTACATCGCCGACGACGAGCTGGTCGAGATCACCCCCAAGAACATTCGCCTGCGCAAGCGTCTGCTCAACGCCACCGACCGCAAGAAGGCTGCCGTCCGCGCCGGCCAGGTCAACAAATAAGCGCTGGGGCTTATAACTGCCAATAAGAAAGGGCGTCGACCGCAATGGTCGGCGCCCTTTTTGGTGCAATGGGATCAGGTTGCTTTGCGCCACCACAAAGGTGCCTGGCCCTTTTGTGGTGGTTGGCGGCTAGGCGGTGGGGAGTCCTGGCGTGTTAGCCGGCTGCTGCGGCTTGAGGTGGGCGTTGCGCCAGATGATCTGGATGGCGTAGCCGAGCGTGAAGACGAAGGCTACACCGCTGACAAAGTTGCCCATAAGAGGAAGTGCCGTGAGTGCGCCCGCGACGATACCGCCCACGGCGGCCATGGCGTAGCGGTTTTGGTTGTGTCCGACCATGCGCGCGACCGCGGTGCCCGTAAATGCCGCCGAGACCAAAGCGATGCCGATGACGCCGCACATGAGGGCGGCGGCGAGCGACAGGCCTGCAATCGAGATGATGAGCAGCAGCACGGCGGGAGCGACGGCGACCGTGCCCAGAAGACCACTTACCCACAGCGGCATGGGACGCTGATGGAGCATGCCGGCAGCGCTGGCGGTTGCGCGTGGAAAGACAAGCTCAAGCAGGATGGCGACAAAGCAGGTGGAAAGCGCCGCGGCAACGATGCCGCCGATAATGTCGTTGGCCGTAGAGGTGTTCTCGTTCTCGGTCCGGTCGATCTTGAGCGCGCCGACCTCGGCTCCCGCGGCACGCTCGGGGTCCTCGGAGACGTGCGCGTTCACGGTGCCGGTGATGTGGGCGTTCTTGCCCAGGATGAGCTTGTCGGCCCAAACCTCGACATCGCCCTCGACGGTGCCATCGATGGTCACCGTGTTGCCCGCAAGCGCTGCCGACTTGGTAAAGCCGCGCAGGGCAACCGTCTCGCCTATCGCGTAAAAACAGTTGGCGGTGCTGTCGGAATTGAGCACAACGTGCTGACCGACGACCGTGACGCTGCCATCAACCGTGGTCTTGGCGATATCGATAGTGCGTGCCGCCAAGCGGACGGCGCCGCCCACCGTGCAGTCGCGAATTGAGAGGGTATCGCCCGCAGCGATGATATCGTGGTCGATGGAAGCATCGTCCAAGTTGAGGGCCTGACCGGCCCAGTACAGGTCACCCTCGACGCCGGACGGATTGGCGTCATTGTCGGTCGCAAGTACGTTGCCTGCGGTGTCCGTGCCGGCGAACGACGCCGTGGGAAGCGCAGTGATCGCCAGTGCGATGAGCGCGAATGCCATAAGCAGGCAGCGACGCATTTTGTGTGACGTCGTCGCCACGGTTTGATTGAAAGTCATGGTTGATCCTTTTGTTAGGTGTTCGGCATATACCTAACAGGGTACCCAACGCGTGGGCGCTCTAAAAGAACCTCTCGGTTGCATTTCGAAGGGTCGTGCCGTACTGTTTACTTTTTACGGTGCAAGAAGCGCGCGATATCTTCTTCGGTGGGGCTTTTGATGTCAAAGCGCAGCGAGAGCCAGCGCAGACCCATGGTCACGACAACGCATACGACCAGCGCGGCGACATTGCTCATAATGCCGCTCATAACGAGACACACATAGCTTGTCGATCCGGCGATGGCGGCGATGGCATAAAAGTTAGTACGTTGGAAAATGCCCGGAACCACGCCCATAAAGCCATCGCGCAACATGCCGCCGCCCACCGCGGTGAAAAAGCCCATCATGATGCACACCGCCGGTGCAAAGCCGTAGACCAGCGCCTTGTCTGCTCCAGTGGCGGCGTAGATGCCGACCGAGATGATGTCGAGCAGGGGAATGAGTTTTTCGGGCTTGTCGACGATTGCCGGGAAAATATAGATGATGGCTGCCGTGGCAATGGAAAGCGGCAGCGCCATCGGCTGGTTGAGGATGTAGACGTTGCCCACCTGCAGCGTCATGTCGCG